>NCCR01000009.1:0-46355 GCA_002279765.1 Verrucomicrobia bacterium 12-59-8
ACGCATGCTCAAAGAGGCCCACGCCGTTCCAGTCCAGCAGCTTGCCGGAGAAGAGCGGGTTTTCCTCATTGCCACGCGCACCCCCGTGCAGCGCCGCCTGCTCATAGCTCGATGAGTTCTTGATGCTGGCGATCGCCGCATCAGGAATGTACACCATCGGCTTGTAAACAGGCGAGCCGTTCTTGCTCGTCACAATGATGGAGCGCCCGCCGAGGCGGCGCCACTGCGGGATCGCATTGGTGATGCCCGAAGGCGTCAGCGTGTCCAGCGCATTGAGGGAGGCGAGGGTCTTGCGGCCGTTGGGGTAGATGGTGTTGCCCACGCCCTGCAGCTTGAGCGCCATCTTCATGTCATTCATGCGGCGGCGGCCCAGCTTTTCGCGCAGAGCCAGCAGCACGGCGGACTTCACGCCACCGCCACCCGCCATGAACTTGAGCTGCTTCTTGGTAAACTTGAAGGCGTCGCGCCAGAAGTCCACCACGCAGCCGAAGGTCTTGAAGTCCACGCTGGACTCATTGCCGCGCAGAGGCTGCTCGCCACGCGCACCGGGGCCGCGCGGCTGGCTCATGACGGTGAATTTGACCTCGTCACCCGCATGCGCGTTGCTGAGGTCTTTGCGAACGATGAAGGGCTTGCCGCTGCCTTCGCCGCCCTCAAACATCGCAAAGTCATCCACCGAGCGCGCACCCTTGCGGAGCTGCTGGGAATAAACCTTGGCGACGACGGACGGATCAGCCGCCACGGCGGCTGCGAGTGTGGAAACAATGGATTCAGTGTTGTAAGAGGTGTCCATAGGAATGTCTCAGATAAGAGATGTGTTTGTCTGTCTTGTATGTTTCTAACGTTGTTGTTTGAAGTGGTAGAAAGTAGCCGGAACTAATATTCAGTGACACGGATTTAGCGGGCCTGATGGCGTGACTGCCTTGAGGTCAGATGATCCAGACTTTGAATGAAAGCGTCCTGCTGCTCGGGTGTCAGCTTGTCGAGTTCTGCCAGCGCCGTCTGGGGAGACAGCGATCCGGCGGAGAACCCGGGGCCGACGGGTGAACCGGGGAGCCGCACCGATTGTCTCGGCACGGGCGGTATCTGGGAGTGGCCTCTCGCGTGACTTGGGCTCTGCGCCGCGCGTCCCGTGAAATACTTGTCCATCACCCGCTGGCCGATCTTCTCGGGCCAGTCAGGCAAAGTTAGGATTGGGTCGTTTTTGGCCTCTGCAAGTAAAATCTCATCATCGCAGAAAGGCAGGAAGCTCGAGTCCGGATCCGTGATCATGCTGCCGTACTCTTCCATCGCCCGCGCATGGCTTTCCGACTGGTCGCTCATCCACGACTGCGCCACCACCGCCTGCTCGCGCCGCGCCTCGCGCAGTTCCATCTTCACATCCGTCATCTCCTCCAGCAGGTCCGTTGCCGCCGGGTCATACGACTCCTTGGCCTCACGGTACTGCTGCTGCAGATACGCCAGATGGTTTTCCAGATCCGCCACCTGAGGCTGCGCGGACGCTTCTTCATCAGGATGATTGTAGGCAGGCTCAGACACCGCCGCCGCCACCGCCGGTGGCAGCGCCGAAATGCCAAACACCTCCGCAAACGCATCCGCCGGGGCCGTGCCGCCGCGAATGAGATCCAGCGCCTGCACCGTGCGCGCACGGTCCTCCGGCTTCAGCGCCTTGATGGACACGCGGGAGGGGCCGCCCTCGGGGCCGCCCGTCTGCTTCGTCAGCGCCGCATGCACCCGCTCCGGGTCGCCGCTCTCAAAATCCGCCACCTCCGCATCCGTCATTTTGGTGATGTCCGCGCTCTCCAGCACCTCGTCTGGCAGCGCGGCCGAGACCGCCCCTTCACCCCGCGCCTCCGCCACAGTGGCCACCGCAGCATCCAGCGCTTCCAGGGTTGCCCCGGCCGGGACATCGGCAAATCCAGAACTGTCAATCGTGTCATCTGTCATGTTGGTGTGTGGTAGTATATGGTATTTGGAACAAAAATTCAGCCTTCAGGTTTCAGTGTCCCGGCCTGCATGGCCCCGTCTCCAGGGAAGGTCTGCGGCTCATGTTCCTCATGCAGTGGTCAGGCATCTTGTTAAAGAGACTTGGGTCGTTTTTTCAGGAGTCAAGCAATGAGACAAACTTTTTTTTCAAAGCAGTTCATAGCAGGGGATGTCACTATCGGGAGTGGCGCATAAAACGGATTTATGCGCTGGGAGGGATAGCCGCTTTCCTGATCAGAGCGCCTTGGTCGAAAGTGAATGTCATGCTAACTGTCAAGCTTCTGCGGCCTCCCACCCCCATCTTCCAGAAGCAGGCCGTCAAGGCTTGTGCTGCCGCGAAAGACAGCGACGTTCCACCACCTCAAGGGACTCTCCGTCCACCACAACGCACTGCCAGAGCCAGGTGATCTGGCCGCCGAAGATGCCGATCATGGACACGACCCATGCCCAGATCACGGCTGCGATGATTCCGCCCAGCGAACCGTAAACAAAATTGTAACGCGCCAGGACCTGGACGTAACCTAGGAACACCGGTTTGGCGATGACAAAGGCAAGCGACGCCACGGAGGCACCGACCCACGCCGCGCGCCAGCCAGGACGTTTTGCAGGGACGAAGCGGTAAGTCAGCAGAAAGCCGAGCAGCAGCAGCAGAGTCGGGGCGACGCCTCGAAGGAGGGCCAGGAGAAACTCGCCGCCCACTGGCAGAATGCCCACCGTGGCCTGGATCACCCGGAGCAGTGTGGAGGAGCCGAGTGCCAGGCCGAAGATAACGCCAAGGCTCAGCAGCATGATGAGGCGCACCTTCATCTGCCGCAGATAACTCCGGTGGTTTGTTCCTTGGAATGCTATGTTGAGCGCTTTGGTCAAAGCTCCAAAGACCAGTGTGCCAGTCCAGATCATGGGCAGGAAAAACAACAATCCCACACCGCCGCCTTCCAGTGTTTCCTTGACGACGGCCTCGATTGCCACGCGCCCTTTCGGCAGGAAATCGCCGAGAAGAGCGGTGACTTTCAGAACAGCCCATTGAGGATCGATGAAGTACGACGCCACAGAACCAGCGGCGAGCAGCAGGGGGAAGATTGAAAGCAAACTGTAATAGGCGATGGCCGCAGCCCAGGAGGGGCCGTTATTGCGAAGGAATGCGCGGCCGCCAACGGCAAGCAGCCGCGCAAAAAAGAGCCACTGTTCCGGCTTAAACCAATGGAGGAAGGAGTGTCTTGATCTCATCAGCAAATATTAGGGGCGTGTGATGAGTCGTGGGACTGATGGACTTGTGCCCGGCCAGACTGCGGATGGTCATGTTATTTGGAGAAGACTTTTTCATCTTCGTGCGCCCAGTAGCCGTCGCTTCCGTAATGCCGGAACAGACCGCTCTCGAAGTCGCGCGTGATGAGGGCGTCATCTGTGTACTCGGGCGAGGCTTTGATGGCGTCGCGCGAGAGTTTGACGAACACCTTCTGCTCACTCCAGCTCACGCGCTCGATCCACATCGGTGATACCAGCACCTTCCTGCCCGGCCACCAGTTGCGAGTGTCCACAATGAGGTAGCGGATGGCCCAGCTCTGGTCATCGATGATGAAGTCCTCCACATGCCCGATCTCGCCGTCAGTCGCCTGGATGTGGTGCCCCGTCACTGCGTCCGTGCTGCGCAGATGCGGGTCCCACGATTTTTCGGGTTCCTCCGGCGCTTTCCATTCATCGGGATCACGCACCAGATAGGGATAGGCGCCCCACATCATCGGACCGCCCCAGTACATGGGCCAGCCATAGTAGCCATGGTAGTCCACCTCAAACTGACGTGAGACAGGCTTGTCGCTGTCCAGGGACGGACTGTCCTTGATCTGCTGCTGGGTCAGATTGACCGCGATGGCTTTTTCTTCCTTGATGGCTCCGACCAGCCCATACGGCGAGATCAAAACCTGCCTGCCGGTGAGCCAGCCGCCGGTGTCCGCCACCAGGTAGCGGACTGTCCAGTGCTGGTCATCAAAATAAAATTCACGCACCGCGCCGATATCGCCATCGAGGCTGCTCAGCTTGAATCCTTTGAGGGTGTTTGCTTTGAGTAACATAAGGGTTGGTAGGTTTGAGGGTTGGAGAAAAGGTGAAGCGCACGCGCCGTATGGCCTGCTTTCACGCTCTATGGTTAGAACGTGGCACGCGGGCTATTTGACCGTGAGGTTGTTGAAAACTTGAAGCGCCCCGTTTCATAGGCGATCTCGGCGGGCTATCCCTGCGGGCGAGCTCACGATCAGCAGGTTCTTCACCTCCAGCACCCCGCGCGTTCCTCCATGGAAAGCAGCGCACTCAAGGATCCTCCTCGGCATCACCCTGCGTGGCCGTCATCTTCTCCATCCTCGTTCAAGGGCTCAGCCTGGAAAGATTTGTGCGCGCCATGGCGAAGCCGGACAAGGCATAGCGTTCGTCAAAGCTCCCGCGCTCATGCTGGGATTGCAGGCTCCGCTCCGCCAGCTCCGCGATGTGCTGCGCCTGCTGGCTGAGCACTCGGCGCTGCGCTGCGCTGTCGGCAAAACTCCCGATCGTGTGCAGCGCCCCGAGCATCCTCAGCATCATGACCAGGTTGCCGGCCGCACTTTCGCGGATCTGGTCAAAGGACTCGGCAACGAGCCCCGCAAACGTCGGCCCGAGGGCCAGCACTCTCAGCTCACCGTCTTCATACCGGAAGGACGAAGGCATGTCCCGCGTCGCCAGCCGTGAGAGGATCGCCGTCAGGTAGTCCACGCACATCACCGCCGTGGTCGTGTCATTGATCCCGGGCGAAAGCGCCCGCAGCGCCATGTCCACCAGCTGCCGGATGCCGAAGCCGCAGTCCTGCTCCACCGTGCGGTGCCGGTCGATGCCAAACGCATTCTGCAGATCGCTGCGGACGATGTCATCCGGCATCACATCCTGGGCGATCGACACCAGCGGCGTGCCCTCCACCACAAACGAGCCAATGCCGCGCTCCATCCGCACCACGGTCTTCTGCTCCCGCGCCACACGCAGCAGCGCGCCATCGTCCAGGCCCTGGATGTAGCCGCTCCTCGGCGCAGGCAGGGTCTGCCATTTTCGTTCCAGCGCGGCCTCCTCCTGCTCCTGCGGTTTCCCCTCGCTCTCGCCCAGCTTTTCCGGAAACAGCCGCTCGATGGCCCCCAGCGTCTCCGCAGAAACCGAGGCGATGATGCTCGAAGCCTGGATCGACGTGGCGATGTGATGGATGAAAAAAATGAGCACCCCGATGCCGCCGATCGCAAACAACACCGCCATCGTCACCGCGAGGCTCGGCACAAACTCGTTCAAGTCACCGCCGCGAATCGTCCGCAGCACGACCAGACAATAGGTGAAAATGCCGGCAAACAATCCAAGCACCACCTGGGTGACACGATCCCGCACGAAGTTGCGCAGGATGCGTGAAGTGTACTGGCTGGAGGCCAGGGTAAGCGTCACCAGAATCATGGAAAAAGTGACTCCCACCACAGTCATCATGGAGCCCGCGATGGTGGAGAGTATCCCTCGCGCGCCATCCGCACTCGCACCAAAGACGCGAGGCCAACGTGCGAGCACAGTTTCCAGTCCGCTCGAATCAAGCTCGATCAGCGAAATGGCAAGCACCATGCTGAGAACGACCATCAGCGATGGAAGAAACCAGAAACTATCACGCAGCCTGCTCCAGAATCTCTTCAGTCTGTTCATCCATCCACCTTTCACCTGAATACGCCCCAATCAAGATACAACGCCCCACTTCCAGTCACGGATCTCTGGCATGTCTTCACCGTTGGTGTCGATGTACAGCTTGTGTTCGATGAGCTTGGCCTTGAGATGCTCCTTCAATGCGAGGCCCTTTTCACCCGTCTGCGGCAGGCGGTCGATGGTGTCCATGACGAGGTGATAGCGATCTAGATCATTGAGCACGGTCATGTCGAAGGGCGTCGTGATAGTTCCCTCTTCCTTGTAGCCGCGAACATGAATTTTATCGTGGTTCGTACGGCGGTAGGTCAGCCGGTGAATAAGCCATGGGTAGGCGTGGAAGGCAAAGATGACATGCTTGTCCTTGGTGAACAGCGCATCAAATGCCTCATCACTCAATCCATGCGGATGCTCGCTCTGCGGCTGCAGTTTCATGAGATCGACCACATTGACCACGCGGATTTTCAGCTCGGGCAGATTCTCCCGCAGGATGGAGACGGCGGCAAGTGTCTCCAGCGTTGGCACATCTCCGCAGCAGGCCATGACGACATCAGGCTCCCCACCTGCGTCATTGCTGGCCCAGTGCCAGATGCCGATGCCTTCGGCGCAATGTTTGGCGGCGGCGTCCATGCCGAGCCATTGCGGTGCGGGGTGTTTGCCGGCAATGACCACATTGACGTAATGTCGGCTACGCAGGCAGTGATCCATCACTGACAGCAGACAGTTCGCATCCGGCGGCAGATAGACGCGCACGACGGAGGCCTTCTTGTTGACGACATGGTCGATGAAGCCGGGGTCCTGATGCGTGAAACCATTGTGATCCTGACGCCACACATGCGAGGCCAGCAGGTAGTTCAATGAAGCAATCGGCTTTCGCCATGGTAGCCCCGCCGTGACCTTCAGCCACTTGGCGTGCTGATTGAACATCGAATCGACGATGTGAATGAACGCCTCGTAGCAGTTGAAGACACCGTGTCGTCCGGTCAGCAGGTAACCTTCCAGCCAGCCTTCGCACTGGTGCTCGCTCAGCATTTCCATCACCCGTCCAGCTGGCGCGAGCCATTGGTCATTGGATTCAGTCGCGGCATCCCACTGACGTTCGGTGGTTTCAAAGAGGGCCTCGCGTCCGTTCGACAAGGTTTCATCAGGACCAAAGACACGGAAGTTTTTCTGGTCGTCATTAACCTCCGTCAAATCGCGCAGAAAGCGCCCAAGCACATGGGTGTCGCCAATGCCTTGCACGCCAGGTGATGCCACCTCCACCGCGTAGTCACGGAAGTCCGGCATCTTCAAATCGCGCAGCAGCAGCCCGCCGTTGGCATGAGGGTTCGCCCCCATGCGACGCGCACCTTTCGGGGCAAGATCGGCGATCTCTGCCTTCAGTTTGCCCTGTTCATCAAAGAGTTCTTCGGGTCGATAGCTGCGCAGCCAGTCTTCCAATTGTTGTAGCTGCTCAGGATGCCCCGCTGGATGCAGCGGCACCTGATGGGCGCGAAACGTCCCTTCCACTTGCAGCCCGGCCACCCATTTTGGCCCCGTCCAGCCCTTCGGTGAATTGAGCACGATCATCGGCCAGCGCGGACGTGTCTGACTGCCACGCTCGCGGGCTTCGAGCTGGATGCGTTTGATCTCCGTTACTACAGCATCAAGCGTCGTCGCCATCATTTGATGCATCGCATCGTTGTCGTCCTGATAATCCACGAAATAGGGCGTCCAGCCATAGCCTCTCATCAGTTGATCCAGCTCTTCACGTGTGATGCGGGCGAGCACCGTGGGATTGGAAATTTTGTAGCCATTGAGATGCAGGATCGGCAGCACAGCGCCGTCCCTCGCTGCATCCAGGAACTTGTTGGAATGCCACGCGGTGGCCAGCGGTCCGGTTTCCGCTTCGCCGTCACCCACCACGCACGCGACAATGAGGTCCGGATTGTCAAACACCGCGCCAAAGGAATGGCTCAGCGAATAGCCCAGTTCACCGCCTTCATGGATCGAGCCTGGGGTTTCCGGCGATGCATGACTCGGAATGCCGCCGGGAAACGAGAACTGAAGGAAGAGCTTTTGCAGTCCCGCTTCATCCTGGCTGATGTCTGGATAGACCTCGCTGTAAGTGCCTTCGAGGTAGGTGTTCCCGACAACCGCCGGGCCTCCATGCCCAGGGCCGGAGACATAGATCATGTCGAGGTCATTCTCTTTGATTACCCGGTTCAGATGCGCATAAATAAAATTCTGCCCAGGCGTGGTGCCCCAATGTCCCAGCAGCATGTGCTTGATGTCCGCCAGCACGAGCGGACGCTTGAGCAAAGGATTGTCGAACAGAAATATCTGGCCAACCGAGAGGTAGTTCGCAGCACGCCAATACGCGTCGATGCGCTGAAGGTGTTCAGTAGAAAGAGTCGTCATTTTCATGGGCAGCGTCAGGTCGCCATCTCCACACAGGGGATGTGCCAAATGCCTAAAGCCTGCCTATCCCCGTGAAAATGGGGTGTAACCCTACCGGCAGGGCAAGGAGGCTTGACGCGATGCCGTCAAACCCATGCAATCACAGCTTCACCTTGCGCAATCTCAGGGCGTTCGTGATGACGGAAACCGAACTTAAGCTCATCGCGGCACCGGCGATGACGGGACTGAGCAGCAGGCCAAAGAACGGATAAAGCACACCCGCCGCGATGGGGATGCCCAGGGCGTTGTAGAGGAATGCGAAAACGAGGTTCTGCCTGATGTTGTTCATTGTCGCACGGCTGAGGCGGATGGCTTGCGCAATGCCGCGCAGATCCCCTTTCACCAGCGTGATGCCCGCGCTTTGCATCGCCACATCAGTCCCGGTGCCCATGGCGATGCCGACCTCCGCTTCGTTGAGAGCAGGCGCATCGTTGATGCCATCACCCGCCATCGCGACGTGCTGGCCTTCATCTCGCAATTTCTTCACGTGAACGACTTTTCCGGCGGGATCGATCTCAGCCTCCACCGCATCAAGTCCCAGCTGCTTTGCCACAGCGGCTGCCGTGCGTCGGTTGTCACCCGTGAGCATGACGATTTTCAATCCGAGCGCGTGAAGGTCCTTGATGGCTTCTGCCGTGGTGTCTTTGATCGGATCCGCGACGGCGAGAATGCCTGCCGGCTTGCCGTCAATGGCGACAAACATCGCTGTCTTGCCGTCCTCCTGGAGTTTCACTGCGGTGGCTACGAGCGAATCAAGATCAGTCACCTTTTCATTCTTCAAGAAGTCAGGTTTGCCAACCAAGATCGAACGCCCTGCCACAGTGCCGCTGACTCCTCCTGCTGTCACCGAACGAAAGTCCTTCGCGTCTTTCAGCGTGAGTTTCTTATCCTTCGCCCCCAGCACAATCGCAGCAGCCAGCGGGTGTTCGCTGTTCTGTTCCAGCGAGGCCGCGAGACGCAGAAATTCGTTCTTCTCGAATCCTTCCGCAGGCAGTACATCCACAAGCCGCAGGTTGCCTTCGGTAAGCGTGCCCGTTTTGTCCACGACAAGCGTGGTCACATGCTCCAGTCGCTCCAGAGCCTCGGCGTTTTTCACCAGCACACCCAGCTGCGCCCCACGGCCAACGCCAACCATGATGGACATGGGAGTCGCCAGACCAAGCGCGCATGGGCAGGCGATGATGAGGACCGCAACAGCATTCACAATGGCATGTGCCAGCCTGGGCTCCGGCCCCGCCCACATCCACACAACAAACGTGATCAGCGAAACCGCCAGCACCGCGGGCACAAAAATCGCCGCTACCTTGTCCGCAAGCCCCTGGATCGGCGCACGGCTGCGCTGCGCCTCTGCCACCATCGTCACGATCTGCCCCAGCAGCGTGTCATTACCCACACGTTCGGCCTTCATCACAAAGCTCCCCGACCCATTCACCGTGCCGCCAGTCACTTTGTAACCGACAGCTTTTTCCACCGGCAGCGGTTCGCCAGTGATCATGGACTCCTCCACGCTGGAGTGACCATCCACGACTTCGCCATCCACCGGCACCTTGTCACCCGGAACGACGCGCAATTGATCACCAACCTGCACCTGATCGAGCGGCACTTCCTCATCGCCGCCTGGAACCACCTTGCGCGCTGTGGGTGGCGCAAGATTCAGCAATGCCTTGATCGCACTGCCGGTGCGACTGCGCGCTCGAAGTTCCAGCACCTGCCCCAGCAGCACCAGCACCGTCACCATCCCCGCCGCTTCAAAGTAGATGCCGATCTTGCCGCCATGCTGCATCGAATGCGGGAATAAATCGGGCAGCAGCATCGCCACGGCGCTGAACACATAGGCCGCCCCCACACCAATGGCGATCAGCGTAAACATGTTCAAGTTCATCGACATGACCGAACGCCAGCCGCGCTTGAAGAACGGCCAGCCAGCCCACCAGACCACAGGCGTCGTGAGTATGAATTGAATCCAGCGCGAAACATCACCGGTGATCCACGGCTGCCGGCCCAGCGCCGGGATCATGTGCGCCATCGCAAGAAAGAACACCGGCAGTGTCAGCACCGCGCCGATCCAGAAGCGCAGCGTCATGTCATCGAGTTCCGCATTCTCCTCCTCATCGTCAGCCCCTGCAGGCGCATTCATCCGTTCCAGCGCCATGCCACATTTCGGGCACTCACCGGGATGGTCCTGCTGCACTTCGGGATGCATCGGGCAGGTGTAGATGGTTTTTCCCTTCGGCTTCTTCTCAGACATCTCTTTCTTTTGCTTCGTGCAGTCAGACGGGCGCAAAAACTCCTTCCGGCAATGCTCGCTGCAAAAGTAGAACGTCTTGCCATCGCGTTCCGCGTGGAGCGCCGTCGCCTAGTCCACCGTCATGCCGCAGACGGGGTCTTTTGTGGTTTTTTTTGTTTCGCTCACGGCGCCACTTTCTCCCTCGTTACCCATGCTTACGTATCATTCGGTCCCTCAGGAACCTCGGAAATAAGCCGCTGCATGGCCACCACCTTTGAACCGATGAAGAGTACATTCATCAGATCGATCTCTTCACGGGTGGCTCCTGAGGTCCGAATCTTCAAGTCCCCGGAACCACAGCCAAGGAGCCAGTGGCGAAAAATATCATCGCGATGCTTCTCCAGTCCCATGCCCTGCGCGTTGTAGCTGTTCGAACCGCTGCCGAAAAGCATCTTGTGGGTGAGCTGTCCAGGCCTGACCTCCCAGTAGCTCAGACGATCAAAGCCAAACACGGTGAGCACCCAAGTGATGAACATCAGTGTGGAGAACCAAAAATAGGCACCCATGGTGAGATGAATTGTGAGGTTTTCAAACCACTGGAACACCTCGTCCCACCAGCCGACGTAGGCCAGGATCACCGTAAGAAGCGCACCGCCCATGATGACCATTCCCGAGGCCAGACCGCGCACGGAAAAATTCGTGATCATGATGATCAGGAACAGCGTGAGGAAGTAGATCACACCAAGGTTGTTGCCGGGATGGACCCACTCCAGGACCTGCCCAGTGGCCTCCAGGTGTTGCGCTTTACCATGCCAGTAGGTGAGCGCAGCCATGACATACCCCACCACCCAGACCGGCCACCAGAACAGCAGTGAGGAGTGACTGTAGATGCGAATGCTTGATGGAGCATGAGAATGCTGATGTTCGGTTGGCAATGCCGGGCTGGCATCGTCAAGAATCGGATGCGAATGGGCCGTGCTGGCCGCCCCGTTATGAGTCGGATCCTGGTCGTCTTGTGGGTTGTGCTCTTTCATGGACGTTTGTTTTTCCTGGAATCTGCCGCCGCGAGGCATCTGCCAGGAGCAGCATTAAATGCTGTTCTCGAATTCACTGGCTTCTAGACCTCACGCTGCCACCGCCTCCGTCATGATCTTGATCAGAGTAGCCTCCACCTCCCTTGCCACGTCGTTCAGTCGCGGCGTGTTGAACATCCCCAGCAGAATTGTGGGCTTCAAGGTGGCGATGATCGTTTTGCCCTCTTCCTCATAGACGGAGAGGCGGCATGGCAGCGCTGTGGAGATGCTCATGTTTTCATCCAGCACCTTCCTGGCCTGCTGTGGCTGGCAGACTTCGAAGATCAGGCACTCATGAGCAAACTCCACCCCCTTTTTCCACATGGAGTCTTTGAGATCATGCACCTGCATGACGCCGAACTTATTAGCCGGGACGGCAAGCTGCAATGCTGCCGCCGTCTCTTTCACCGTCTTGTCAGTGGATAGTTGGATTAGCATAAATTGACTTGTTTGTTTCTGGACTTGCTTCGCATCGTCGAGGAACGAGGGGTTATTTTTTCGACAGCATCTTGATTGCCAGAAGAAGCACCACCACGAGCAGTGCGCCGGTGATTGACCAGGTCCACATGCCTCCGCCCATCCAGCCGTTCATCGATCCAACGGTTTGGTTCATCATAAGAAAGTTTTCTTCGATTTCATGACAACATTCAGTTCTCCATGAAAGCGTCTGCTTTGAGGTTCACCTGCCAGTGTTGAATCTTTCCTTGGTCGAATTAGTAGCGCGTTTCGACGATCTGAAACCTGCACAGGCTTCGAGAGTCTTGTGCGAACGCTTGATGGCCTTATCGACGGCGTCTGCGATGGACGTGGTCGAGGTGCCGGTGAGTTCGAGGGGTTTATGAACGTGGTCTTGCATATTTGTGTTTTGGTTGATCGCTTCACCAGTGACTGCGGAGCCACCACACAGAGCTTTGAAACAGAGGCCAATTAGAGCATCTTATTTACCACCGAAGGCCGGGGTTCACCATGGGGTATAACCCTACCGTTGTTTGCAGCGCTGATGTCAGCGGTTGAGGTGGGTGTTCACCCCATGGCAAACCCAGGGACCGCATGGGATGCTGGTTGACCTCCTCATGTATTTAGGTGATCTCTGTTGCTGCGCCACTGGATGACTGCACCTTCTCATCCTCCACCCACCGCCGTCTGGCAGAAAGACGGGGAAGGAGTGATTCTGACCATCGCCGGAGACTGGCTGCGCCATGGAGCCGCCGTGAGTGTGACGGGCACGGCACCGGATCAAGCCCCCTCACGCTACCAAACGGACGCGCTGGGCACCCATGACTCCACCCTGCCAGCATTCATTCTGGCACACCTACGCACACTGAAGCCCACACCTGGCGCTCATGAACCAGCACCACTCGAGGGGCTGCCGGATAATCTGCGCAGCTTGTTGGAGCTGGCTCTTGCTGTGCCTGAAGAGGGTGGCCCCCACTCGGATGAAATACCTGCGTCTAAAATCGAGACGATCGGCATCTTTGCTCAAAACACATGGCATGGCTGCTTGTCGATGATTGACTTTGTTGGGCAGACGGTACTGTCATTCGGTCGATTATTCAAAGGCCGGGCACGCTTCCGCCGGTCGGATTTTTGGATGACGCTGCAGCAGTGCGGCGTTGAGGCTCTGCCCATCGTTTCACTCATCAGCTTCCTCATCGGCCTCATCCTGGCGTTTGTCGGCGGTGTGCAGCTCACGAGCTTTGGTGCCAGCCTCTACGTCGCCGATCTCGTTGGCATCTCAATGGTCCGTGAAATGGGCGTGGTCATGACCGGCATCATCATGAGTGGCCGCACGGGTGCCGCCTTCGCTGCGCACATTGGCAGCATGAAGGCCAATGAAGAGATCGATGCCCTGCGCACCTTCGGTTTCGATCCCTTTGACTTTCTGGTGCTGCCACGAATTCTCGCCCTGGTGCTGATGATGCCCTTGCTGACAGTGTATGCCGACATCGTGGGCATCCTGGGCGGCATGCTGGTGGGGGCCTTTGCAGGCATCCCGCCCGTGCTGTATTGGACAGAAACGGTGGCCTCGTTGACCATAACCACCGCCTCACTCGGCGTCATGAAGAGCTTCTTCTTCGGCGCAGTCATTGCCATCAGCGGCTGCATGCAGGGAATGCAGGCAGGCAATTCCTCCGCCGCTGTGGGCGAGGCCACGACGCGCGCGGTGGTCATGGCCATCACGGCTGTGATCGTTCTCGACTCCGGCTTCGCCGCCATCTTCACCATTCTGGACATCTGACCATGGCTGCCAAAATAACCGTGCGCGATCTCACCATGGCCTATGGCGACTTGGTGGTGATGCATGATCTCAATTTCGAAATTCAGGACAATGACATCTTTGTTATCATGGGCGGCAGTGGCTGCGGCAAGAGCACCCTGCTGCGGCACCTCATCGGCCTGCGCGAGCCCGCCAAAGGCTCCATTCTTTACGATGGCAAAGACTTCACCGCCACCGATCCTTCGGAGCGCGGCCCCTTCATCCAGCGGTTCGGCGTCATGTATCAATCAGGCGCGCTGTGGTCATCTCTCACCCTCGCTGAAAACATCGCCATGCCTCTGGAGGAGTCGCAGACCTGCAAGCTCCCGGCCAAGACCGTGCGCGATCTCGCATGTTACAAGCTCGCGTTGGTCGGCCTCTCGGGCTTTGAAGACTACTACCCGTCTGAGATCAGCGGTGGCATGAAAAAGCGCGCAGGCATTGCACGCGCCATGGCCTTGGACCCCGACATCCTCTTTCTGGACGAACCCAGCGCTGGCCTCGACCCCCTCAGCGCTCGCCGTTTGGACGATCTCATTCTCAGCCTTCGCGACAGCCAGGGTTCCACCATCGTCATCGTCACTCACGAACTCGCCAGCATTTTCAGCATCTCCAACAACTCCGTATTTCTCGACACTGCCACCCACACCCAGGGCGCTCTGGGCAATCCGTCTGAACTCCGTGATCATTCGGACAATGCAGCCGTGCGTCTGTTTTTGAATCGCGGAGAAACACCCGCAACACCACCATGAGCAAAACCGCCAGCCCAACACTCATCGGCATCTTCACCCTGGTGGGTGTGCTCTTCGCCGCTGCATCACTCATCCTTTTTGGTGCCAGCAGGTTCTTTGAAAAGACCAGCCGCATCATGCTCTATTTCGATCAAAGCGCCAATGGCCTGCTGGTCGGCTCGGAGGCGCGCTTCGGCGGTGTGCGCATTGGACGCGTGGCCTCCATCCGTGTGCTGGTCGATTCAAAAAATAACCGCAAGATCATCCCGGTCGTGGTCGAGCTCTCGGAGAAGGACCTCCGTCATGTGGGCTCGACCACCGGAGACAAAATTGATTTCACCACCGATGAAGGCGTGAAGTCCGCCGTGGCCGATGGCCTGCGCGGGCGCATGAAGCAGCAAAGCCTGCTCACAGGCCAGTTGTACATCGAGTTCGACATCGCCCCTGACAATCCGGGTTTCATCTTCAAGCCCGATTACCCGCCGCCCTATCCATCCGTTCCCACCATGGGCACGGACCTGGTTGCCATCATCTCCGTCATTTCGGACGGTTTGAAAAAATTCAACGACCTCGACCTCGCCACGGTGATGAAAGAGCTGCGCGATGTCCTCACCGCCACCAAGACCCAGATCGCTGCCCTGGATCTCAAAGCGATCAACGACAACATCCTCGGCATCACCTCCGATGTGCGCACGCTCACGGGCAACAAAAAACTCGCCAAGGCCATCGACACCCTGGATGAGGCGCTCAAAAGTTTTAATGAACTCTCGAAGAAGGCCGACCAGGGCATTGGCCCGCTGTTGAAAGGATTGGAAAAAGTCATGCAACAGGCCGCGGCGGGGCTGGAAAAAATTCAGGAGGCATCCGCTGACATTTCCAACGTCACCAATCCGCGCGCTCCCGTGCTGATGCGCCTACAAAATGTGCTGGAGGAGGCTGAGCGGGCATCACGAGCCATCAAAGACCTTGCCAACGAACTGAAACGAAATCCAAACACCCTTCTGCGCGGGAAAGACCTCAATCCATGAACCTTCGCCTTCTCCCCTTTGGTCTTCTGCTGGCATTCACCGGCTGCAGTGTTCTCAAGCCCGTCAAGGACACTACCGTCCGCCATCTGCTTGAGTCGCTGGTGCCAGACCACACCCTCACGGCTGCGCGGCCTGCCATAGCGGTGAACCGACCCTCTCTTCCCGGCTATTTGGACAGCTCGCAGCTCGTCACCCGCTCCGATGGCAGACTCATGGTCAGCAACCGCGACATCTGGGGCGAGCCGCTTGATACAGGCATCTCCCGTGTCATCGCCAGCAGCCTTAGCCGCCTCACCGGTTCCAAGAACATCCAGCCGGTGGAAAATTTCACCACGCTGGATTACGCCACGCTCCTCGAACTGAGAATTGCCAAGTTCGAACCCGAAGCTGCGAATCAAATGGTACTGGAAGGCACCTGGAAACTGCAACCCGTGTCAGGCCGCGAAACCAGCACCCACTTCTTTCGCCTGCTCGCGCCAGTCCTACCCGGTCCCTCATCCATGAGCGCCCGCGTTACGGCCATGAATCAGGCACTGGAACAGCTCGCGCGGCAGATTGTGCGGGGGCGGTGAATCACCGCTGCCACAGGATGCGCGCATTTTCCAGCGGGACGGCGACCCCGTCATAGCGAGTGATGATGCGTGCCGTGTAATCATCTGAGGAGCGAATGGCAGGCACCGCCGCATGATAGAGATAGCCGCCAGAGATGCCGGTCAGTGGGTGAACGCACATCATCTCCAGTCGTTCGGCGGCCCGGTCCGCGATGCCGTCGGCGTAGAGTTCCACGCACACAGCCTTGGGTTCCACCTCATTGAGATACACCTGCACCTCAAAGGCATGCTGCTCATCGCGTGTCTCGATCTTCATTTCACCAAACCTGAACGTCCCCCATTTCTCATCCAGCATATGGTGCCAGCTGAGCATCTGCTGGCCTAGCGTGCCCTTGTCATTCTTGCGCTCATTAAAACGAATCGCGGCAGGCAGGTAATGCAGCTCAGTGTATTCACGCACGGCGCGGTCGGCTGAAAAGCGCGGGGTCAGCTGCGCCATGCTTTCACGCATCCGCTCCACCCAGGCCGTGGGAATGCCATTTTCATCACGGTCATAAAATTCGGGGACCACCTGGTGTTCGAGTGTGTCGTAGAGCATCTCTGCTTCCACCCTGTTCAGGTCAGGGTCATTGCCATGCTCCTGACCGTCGCCGATGGCCCATCCCAGATCAGGCGCATAGGCTTCGGCCCACCAGCCGTCCAGTTCCGAGAGATTGATGCCACCATTGACGAGCACCTTCATGCCGCTCGTGCCACAGGCCTCCCAGGGCCTCTGGGGTGTGTTCAGCCAAACATCCACACCTTGCACCAGGTGCTCGGTCAGGTGCATGTCGTAGTCACTGAGAAAGACCACATGAGCGCGGGCCTCCGGGCGCTGGATGAAATGCACCCATTCCTGAATCAGCGCCTGTCCCGCATGATCAGCCGGATGAGCCTTGCCAGCGAGAATGAGCTGCACCGGTCGCTGCGGATTCGTTAAGAGGCGCAGCAGTCGTTCCGGATCGTGCAGCAGCAGGTTCGGCCTCTTGTAGGTGGCAAAGCGCCGGGCAAATCCCAGAGTCAGCACGTTGGGATCAAAGAGTTGTTTCGCCGCAGCCACCGCAGCGGGTGATGCACCCGTGCCGGCCAGTTGTCTGGACAAGCGCTCTCGGGTGAATTCCACCAGTGCCTTGCTGGCGGTGGTGCGGAATTCCCAAAAGCTGGCATCGGAGACATGGCGCATGTCCTGCTCCAGCGTTTGCGCCATTCCCAGCCAGCGGTCTTTGCCGCATGCCTTCGTCCATAGATCATCCGCCTCCGCCGAGTCCCAGCTCGGCATGTGGACCCCATTCGTCACATGCGCCACCGGCACTTCGGCAGCGGGCCACCGTGGAAAAAGAGACGCAAAGAGATGGCGGCTGACCTGCCCATGCAGCCGGCTCACACCGTTCACAGCTCCGCTGCCGCGAATGGCTAGAAAGGCCATGTTGAATTTCTCGGATGCATCTTCCGGATTCGTGCGCCCCAGCGCCAGCAGATCGTGGAGTGAGATATGCAGCTTGTGCTCTGCATACTGGCCGAGGAATTGCTCGATGAGCGCCGGTGCAAAGCGATCAAAGCCGGCAGCCACTGCCGTGTGCGTGGTGAAGAGGTTCCCCGCACGGGTCACCGCCAGAGCCACTTCAAAGGGCTGTCCGCTCTCCTCCATGAAACTGCGCGCCCGCTCCAGGACCGCAAATGCGGCATGGCCTTCATTCAGATGACAGACCTCCGGCTGGATGCCCAGTGCGACGAGCAGCCGCCATCCACCGATGCCGAGCAGCATTTCTTGTTTGAGACGCAGTTCCGGGCCACCGCCATACAGCTCACTGGTGATCCCGCGATGCGCCGGAAAGTTCGCCGCATCATTGCTGTCCAGCAGATAGAGCTTCACCCGGCCCACTTGGACCTGCCATGCGCGCAGCCACACCGAATAACCTGGCAGGGCAATCTCCAGCCGCAGCCAGTCACCATTCGGCTGGCGCAAGGGGGTGATCGGCAGTTGTCCGGGCTCGTTGTACGGATAGAGCTCCTGCTGCACCCCATCCTTGTCAATCTCCTGACGAAAGTAGCCCTGCTGGTAAAGCAGCCCCACGCCGACCACGGGCACGCCCAAATCGCTGGCAGCTTTGAGCTGGTCACCCGCCACATTGCCGAGCCCTCCAGAGTAAATGGGCAGTGCCTCACTCAGCATGAACTCCATGCTGAAATAGGCGACGCACGTGAGCGCGGTTTTCGGATGGCTTTGCTGAAACCACGCGGGAGTGTTCTCGGTCTGGTGTTTTTCCTGCAGCAGCATTTCAATCTTGTCGCGAAAGGCAGGATCGGCCAGCACACGCTCAAGCTGATTCCGCGACACGGTCTGCAGCACCACCCAGGGGTTCTGTGTGAGTGCCCAGAGTGTCGGATCCAGCAGCCGCCAGACCTCATCGGCACGATGATTCCACGACCAGCGCAGATCCAGAGCCAGCTCCGCGAGGGAATCGAAGCCGTCAACGTCCGTTGGCAGCAGACTGTAGTTACGGTGATTGGCGAGTGTTGAGCCGCTCATAGCAAGAGTGCGTTCATGGCTGGCCTCAGTTGGGGTCTCCCTCGTTGCGCCAAGCATCCACCGCCTCGCCAACAGTTTGAGCGTGGATGGGGGCGTCCATGGCGTGGAATACCTCCACGGCTTTTTGCTCCAGGCCAGTCACCTTCTCCAGGCGACGACGATGACGATCTGCACCACTGAAGCGGGCGGCGAGAAAGGTGCGCACCAAGTCCCAGGCAAGCGCGTGACCCACCACCTGTCCGCCGAGGCAGATCATGTTGAGGTCATCGTCCTCCACGCCTTGATGCGCCGAGAAGGTCTCATGGATCAGGCACGCACGCACGCCAGGCACTTTGTTCGCGGCGACTGATGCGCCCACTCCGCTGCCGCAGATGGCCACGCCACGAGCCACCTCTTCTCCTGCCACTGCATGAGCCAGCGGAACGATGAAATCAGGGTAGTCATCGCCCGCATCTGGCACACGATCACCGAAGTCGATCAACTCATATCCGGCTTCTCGCAGCATTTTAACCAAGTGCGCCTTCAGCTCATAGCCGCCGTGATCAGCGGCGATGCCGATGAGCATCGGCTTGTATTGCTGGAGGGTCAGTGGGTCGGGCATAGGGGCAGTTCCTGGGTGTTTTGGTTGATTGAGATCAAGCAAGAGAAGTAATCTTGGAGGGCAGGTGGAGCATCCGTCCCGCGACCATGAACTCACCCTCTCCATGGTGATGAATCGTCATCGGAACTTTCTTTGAAGTCGCCACCCATGCCTGGACGACTTCCAAAATGAAAAAATTATATTCAGTGATCAGCTTCCCATCCCAGACCCTGCACTCCAGATTGGCGTAACATTCCTTGATAAGTGGTGCCTTGACGCACACGGCAGGCTCGGGTGTAAGTCCGAAGGTTTTAAACTTGTCCACGTTTTTTCCGGAGGTGTTGCCGCAGCCCACCACCGTTTCTGCCAATTCGGCCGTGGGTATGTTGATGACACATTCGCGTGAGGCTTTGAGGCTAGCAAAGGAGTAGTTCTGGTCGCTGATCACGCAGCCCACCAGCGGTGGCGCGAACTCCATCACCAGATGCCAGGACATCGTCATAATGTTGACCCGTCCATCACGAACGGTACTGACCAGCACGACAGGTCCCGGTTCAAGCAAGCGATAGACTTCAGCGAGTGGATAGGCGGCTTTTTCCATCAGCGGCTTTCACGTTTCGGAACCCAGCTTTACCACCATCTTGCCAATGTTTTGACCTGAGAAAAGGCCGATAAAAGCCACGGCAGCGTTTTCAACACCGCACACCACGGTCTCCTTGTGCTTCAATGTGCCTGCTTTGAAATAACCTCCCACTTCCTTTTCAAACTCGCCCTGATGATCCAGCCAGTCGCACACGAGCAGGCCTTTCATCGTAAGCCGCTTGGTGATCATGTTGAAAAGATTGGAGGGGCCGGGTTTCGGCTTCACGTCGTTGTACCCCGAGATGCCGCCGCAGGCGATGATGCGGCCATGCAGTCGAAGAGAGGAGAGTGCCGCCTCCAATGCCTCGCCGCCAACGTTGTCAAAATACACATCAATACCGTCTGGAGACTCAACGTTGAGCTGCTCCGCCACCGGGCCAGTATTGTAGTTGAAGGCCGCATCAAAGCCGCACTCTTCGCGCAGAAAAGCAACCTTCTCATTGGACCCGGCGGAGCCGATAACACGACATCCCTTCAGCTTGGCAAGCTGTCCCGCAACACTGCCGACCGCCCCCGCTGCCCCTGAGATGTAGATGACATCTCCAGCTTTAACTTCACCCAGTTTCAAGCCCGCCCACGCAGTCATCCCGGTCATGCCGAGCGTGCCAAGATAAATCGAAAGCGGCTGAATGTCTTTGCTGACTCCATGCAGCTCCTTGGGGGAAGCGATAAAGTACTCCCTCCAGCCATAGTTGGAAGTCACGACATCGCCCACCTTGAATTCGCTGGCACGCGATTCCACCACTTCGCCCACCGCCCCGCCTTCCATGGCCTTGTTCAATTCAAACGCTGGCACGTAGGACTTCCCTTCGTTCATGCGACCACGCATGTACGGATCAACCGACATGAACAGATTCCGTACAAGCACCTGCTGATCCTGCAGCGGCTCCAGTTTGGTTTGCGTGATTTCGAAATCAGAAACTTCAGGCAGTCGTTTCGGACGGGAGATGAGGTGGACTTCGCGGCTGGTGATTTCGGGCATAGGGGTGGGAGTGTTGGACAAAAATGCCGCTGGCACCGGAACGGACTTGCTGCCGCACGTTGGTAATGTGGCTGCGGCATTTTTAAGCTCAATCGAAGGACAGAGGGTGGGATATTCAGATTAACGATTCAAGCACACGACTGCTGGACTGGTGGAAGACCAGAGAATTTGAATGCAAGGCTGACTTTGCCTTACCTCTCAACAATCACCATGGGGTGAAACCCGACTCTTAACGGGGGGCTTCTTTGCCATTGACTATTTCTCCTGCTCCGGCTCGCCGACCGTGAGGTCCTGATATGCATGGCGGATCTCTTCGACATGCTCCCGGTAGGCTTTGGCATCACCAAAATCGACGAATTTTTTATAACGGCTGTGCTCGCACTTCACACAGCTAGCGTGCTTGATGGGACACCAGTGCTGCTCGGTGCGCGCGGCCATCTCTGTGAGGTAGGCTAGGATGCCGTTGGCGTAGGCGCAGTATTCGCAGTTGAGCTTCTCGAAAAAGTTCAGATAAGCCAGATGATGGCGGTCGAAGGCCACGTATTCACGCCGCCGCACCTTCGGGATGCCATAAATCGGGAAACAGATCGCTTGATAAATGGAGCCCACCAAATCTAAAAGCACGAGAGGGACCAGACACAGCCAGATGAGCGGTCCGGTGAGCACTACGAGGAAAGTCGAGCTGATCAAGTAGCGGTGAATGCTCAGGCGCAGCTTCCGGTGCTCGGCCTTGGCTGCCGCCGTAAACTCGACCCGCTTCTCGTGAATCTGGTAGCAAAATTCGGCTTCCTTTTTTCGGACTTCATCCACCACTTCTTTTTGCAGTTGCCGAATTTGAGCGTGCAACGCGTCAAGCCGGTCGCTCATGACAACCAGCCCGGTGTTATAGCATTCACTTCGGGAGATGGCTGACTCTCGTCCTGCAAATCGCTGTCGGAAGGTGCCTTCGGCTCCGGTTCCTGATTGGGTTCTCCGATCAATTCATGTTTGGCCGTCTCCCAGTCGGATTTTCCGGCATCCTGAGGGGCACGTCCATCCAGCGCCGCCAGCTCCACCGCGCGTTCGCGCAATCTCTTGCGCGAGACCTTGTTTGCTATCGCGGGATTGCCAGTCGAGACACCTTCCATCAGTAAATGAGTGTTCATGGCTGGACGCATAGTCCCCACGGCATCGGGGCCGCCATGGGGTGAAACCCTACCATGCCATCACATGCAAATCCGTGCGGCAGGCGCAGCCTCCGATTCGATGGAGCACCATGGCTTGCATAAAATAAAAGGCGTTAAAAGTTGAGACGGCACAGCACGCCCGGCAGCAGGTCTGCCAGATCTTCAGCGATCAATCCCGGGCCAAACTCGGTGGCTGCCGCGCCATGCATCCACACCGCAGCGGCGGCTGCTAGGAATGGGTCCATGCCTTGCGCGAGAAGCCCCAGCACGATGCCGCTCAGCACATCGCCCGCTCCCGCCGTGGCCAGAGTTGGTGGCGCATTGGTATTGATGATCGAGCGTCCGTCGGGCGCAGTGATCACCGTGTCGCTGCCTTTCAGTACGATGATGGCACCACTGCGATGGGCCGCCGCTCGTGTGCGAGTGAGCTTGTCGCCGGCAGTATCGAACAGCCTGCGAAACTCGCCATCATGCGGCGTGAGCACACAGGGTCCCACAATGGCGGCATCAAGTTGTGTGGGCTCATCCTGAAACGCGGTGATGGCATCAGCGTCGATCACCGTCGGCAGACCTGTCGCCAGCATCTTCCGCGCATGATCTTGTGTTAGCAGGCCAGCACCGCAGCCCGGACCGACGAGGAAAGCCGTGAAGCGATGGTCTTCCAGCAGCAGATCAACGTCTTCCGGTTTGACCAACGGGTGAACCATGATGCTGGTCAAAGCGCCTGCGTAGATGGGAAAAGCGATCTCCGGCACTGCGATTGTGGTCAGCCCTGCGCCCGCACGTGACGCAGCGCGCGCCGCCATCCTTGATGCACCCGTTACGGGATAACCGCCGCAGATGAGCGCATGCCCGCGCGTGTATTTGTTCCCCCCATCGCCAAGTCGTGGCATCTCAGCAAGCCAGAGCGCGGGGTCGTTTTCAAACGTGTTCGGATTGATCACCTCCAAAGTCGATGCCGCGATGCCGATGTCAGCCACGACGACTTCGCCACACAGCATCCGGCCTGGCAGCAAAAGGTGTCCGGGCTTCTTGCGGAAGAACGTGACCGTGAAAACCGCCGCCATGGAGCCGAGCACTTCGCCCGTATCTCCCATCAGGCCGCTGGGAACATCAATCGCAACGATGGGGATCTTCAGGCTCGCCGCAGCAGCCAGCGTGTCAGCTGCAGCTCCCTCCAAGGCACGACTCAGGCCAGCGCCAAAGATCGCATCCACCACCAGCTCGGCCTTGTCCAGCACTGCGGCATTCATGGGCTCGATGCTCTCCAGCCATTGCTCCGCATGGTAGCGTGCTTCGCCCGTGAGGTGTTCCCGTGTGCCGAGCAGTGCTACACGCACCGGCCAGCCTGCTTCAGCCAGATGCCGGGCCGCAACGAAACCATCTCCGCCATTGTTGCCTGGACCGCACAGCACACTGACACGGCAGGGCCTGGAGCGTCGTATGATCTCCTGGGCCACAGCACGGCCTGCATTCTCCATCAGCACAATTGCGGATGTGCCCGCAGCCACAGTGAGGCTGTCAGATTCGCTCATTTGACTCACGGTGAGGAGTGCGGTGTCAGTATTCATCCTGGCTCAGGTTGATGGGAAATCTGCACCGCGTGAGACAGCTTCCCATGCGGTGAAATCTGTGCGCAGTTCCTCAAGTTTTGCCATCGCCCCATCATAGGCATCATTTCCCAGCAGCAGGTGGTGCGGTGGCTTGGCTGAATTGACGGCTTCGACGATTGCCTGTGCGGCGCGAACGGGATCGCCCTTTTGTTTGCCGGAGACCTCCCGAATTTCACTCCGCCATTCGCCTGCGGTCTGTGCGTAATCGTCGATCTGTATTTTGCTTTCGTTCGCAGAACGCCCGGCCCAGTCCGTGCGGAAGCCGCTCGGTTCGACCACTGTCACCTTGATCCCGAGTGGCTCCACTTCCTGCCACAGCGCCTCTGACAAGCCTTCGACGGCAAACTTGGTGGCATTGTAGTACCCCAGCGAAGGAAAGCCGCGCAGACCTCCGATGGACGACAGATTGACGATGTGGCCGCTGCGCCGTTTGCGCATTCCCGGCAGCACCGCATGGATCATGCGGCTGAGGCCAAAGACGTTGACCTCAAACATGCGGCGTATTTCATCTTCTTCGCTCTCCTCCACCGCAGCGAAGTAGCCGATGCCTGCATTGTTGACGAGCACGTCGATTTGTCCGAACTCATCTTCCGCCGCCAGAATGGCGGAATCGAGCTGCTGTTGATCCGTGACATCCAGACTCAGCACCAAGGCGATGCCCTTGCCTCCCAAATCGGTGATGTCTGCCGTATGTCGCGCTGTCACCACCACACGGTAGCCGAGATCGAGCAGGTGTTTGGCAAGCTCATGGCCAAATCCCGTTGAGCAGCCGGTGATGAACCAGACAGGTTTGTCGTTGTTGTTTTTCATAAGGTCGTTTGTGTAGTTAGGCTGCGGCATCAATGGAATCGATTCGGATGAGCTTCTTGTTCACAAACTCCTGAATGCCGTGGCTGGAGAGTTCCCGGCCGTAGCCGGAATGGTTGATGCCGCCGAATGGCAGGTCGGGTGTGGTCCAAGTCGGGTGATTAATGAAAACCATCCCGGTGTCGATGCAGCTCGCCACACGCCTGCCACGTGCGACATCCTGGGTGAAGACGGAGCCGCCGAGACCAAAGTCGGAGTCATTGGCGAGCGCGATGGCTTCTTCCTCGTTCCTCACTCGGAAGAAAAGTGCCACGGGGCCAAAAAACTCCTCACGGTATGCCGGGTTGTCCGCCTTGATGTCCAGCAAGATCGTCGGCTCCATGAAGGAGCCCGGGCGGTCCAGTCTTTGGCCGCCCATCAACAGCTTGGCCCCACGAGAGACAGCTCGTTCGACTTGATCTAGCAGATGCAGCAAAGCACCTTCCGTCGAAAGCGGGCCAAGCGTGGTCGCCGGGTCCATTGGATCGCCAGGTTTGAGTGCTTGGAGCGCGGCTTGGAACTTGTCTAGAAAGCGGTCCGCCATCGACTCGACGACGATGAAGCGCTTCGCCGCCACGCAGCACTGGCCCATGTTGTTCATCTTGGCCCACACGGCCCACTTCACCGTCTTGTCGAGATCAGCGTCTTCCAGCACAATGAAAGCATCGCTGCCGCCGAGTTCCATCGTCGTTTTTTTGACGTTCTGACCCGCCCGTGCGGCGACTTCTTTGGCGGCAGCCATGCCTCCGGTTAATGCCACACCTTGGATGCGCGGATCGTCAATGACCTGATTCACCTGATCGTGTGTGATCAGCAGATTCGTGTAGGCACCCACGGGTGCGCCAGCATCCAGCCACAGCTTCTCAAACGCGATGGCGCACTGTGGAACACAGCCCGCGTGTTTCACCACGACGACGTTGCCGGCCATCAGATTCGGCGCGGCAAATCGTGCGAGCTGGTAATATGGAAAGTTCCACGGCTGGACGCCGAAGATGACACCCAACGGAGCGCTTTCGATCACAGCCTCGCCAGAGCCCGGATTGAGATGCTCAGGAGCTAGGAACCGTTCTGCATTCTTGGCGTAGTAGGCAATGATGGCGGCACTCAGCGTCACTTCACCGCGAGATTCAGCAATGAGCTTGCCCATTTCCAGCGTTACCGGCCGGGCGTATTCCTCCGTCTGCTGGCTCATGATCTGCGCTGCTCTTCCCACCACGGCTGCTCGCTCTGCGAAAGAGGTGTGACGCCATTTTTCAAAGCAGCTCTGTGCAGTGGTGATAGCTGATGAAAGCTGCGCGTCGCTGAATGTGTCGAAGCTCTTGATGACTTCGCCGTTGTATGGATTGATGCTCTGGTAGGACATGATTTTGCGGGCTCCGGTTGGGGTATTGATTGGCGCTAAACAGACCAGTGCCCGGGGCGGTTATAGTGCTCATGCAGACTGATCTCATAGGATCGTGTCAGCTGGGAATCTCCGTTGTATTCGGGGGAATGTTTGACTTCCTCGCGGGTAAGATTGATCGAGATGTTGGACTCGCCCCAGTTCACGCTTTCGATCCACTTGGGGGAGATGAGAAACCTTTTTCCGGGAAGCCAGTAGCGGGTTGTAATAACGACATACCGGATGGCCCAGGTCGCATCATCAATGATGAAATCCTCCACATGGCCTATCTCGCCGTCCGTGGCCTCAATGTCGTAGTCAGAGACCTCATGCGTGCTGCGCAGGTTTGGATCCCACTCCCGCTTGTCATTGACAGCGGAGCCCCACTGATCGCGATCCCGCATAATCTGGGGGAAATTTCCCCAGGCGTCTGCGCCGCTCCAATAATTTGGCCAGCCATAGTAGCCGTAGTAATCTTCTTCATATTGGTGGGAAACAGGTTTGTCGGTGTCCAGAGATGGACTCTCCTGGATCTGCTTCTTGGTCAGGTTGACCGCGATTTGCTGCTTGTCAGGCATGACGCCGACGAGCGCATAGGGGGAGATTAAAACCTGACTTCCTGTCAGCCAGCCACCGGTGTCCGCCACCAGATAGCGCACGGTCCAGTGCCGATCATCAAAGTAGAATTCGCGGGCTTTCCCCATCTCGCCGTCCAGGCCTTCCAGTTTGTAACCCTTGAGTGATGTGGCGGAAATGAGCATGGTCTTGTGTTCCTGAAGTGAGTACTGAAAACAACCGACCCTGCCTTGACCGCAGCCGTTCCGATATGGGGTGTATCCCCACTTAGCGGATTCACGGCGCCGCCATCCGCAGGACCAGACGTGCGATCATGACTTCTTCATCCGTGTGGATGACACGGACATGCACCCGACCTGAAGCGCTGGAGATGACCTCTTCATGGTTCTCATTGCGCTGCGCATTGATCTCGATGCCCAGAAACTCCAGACCCGCACAGATGCGTGCGCGAACAGAGGCGCTGTTTTCACCCATGCCACCGGCAAAGACGAGAGTGTCGATGCCGCCGAGAATAGCGGCAAAGGAGCCGATCCACTTTTTGGCCTGATAGCAAAACAGCGCCACCGCTTCAGCAGCACGCACATCCGTATCCTCCAGCGTCAGCAGATCCCGCATGTCAGAGCTGGTTTCAGAGACGCCCAGCAGGCCGGACTCATGATTCGCGAGATGCTGAAACTGCGTGGCTCTCATGCCTTCCGTGCGGGACAAAAAACTGACCAGTCCGGGATCAAGATCACCACAGCGCGTGCTCATCACCAGACCCGAGGTCGGAGTGAAGCCCATGCTCGTGTCCATCCCCTGCCCTTCACACACGGCAGCCATGCTGGCCCCGTTTCCCAGATGCGCCAAAATCACACGCCCACTTGTCGCGGCGTGATCCCCGAGACGTACGAGCTCCTCCATCAGATACGCATAGGACAAACCGTGAAAGCCATAGCGCTGCACGCCCTTGGCTTCATACCGGCGCGGGATCGCCATCATCTTGGCCACGCGCGGCATGGACTGGTGGAAGGCGGTGTCAAAACAAGCCGTCTGCGCGAGCTGCGGGTGCCGCTTTTGAATCGCCTCAATCAGCTCAATCTCACGCGGCAGATGCTCCGGGTCATAAAAGCGGATGCTGCGCAGTTCTTCCAGCAATGCCTCGGTGATCCGTTCCGGTGCGGTGTGGTGCATGCCATGCACGATGCGATGCCCCACGGCGGTCACCCGTTTAAACACAGGCTGAAGCTCCACCCAGTTCAGCAGAAACTCCGTCGCGGCAGTTCCCTCGGGCACCACGAGACTTCCGTCAGCGTCTCCCGCTTCCTTGAAGGTTAATGTCGCATCTGGGGAGCCGATGCGGTCCACCTTGCCGTGGAGCTGTTTCTCCAGCGTCCCACCCGCCTGATAAAAAGCAAAGCGGATGCTGGAAGACCCCGCATTGATCGTGAGGATGGATTGCATCGTATTGGCAGTCGCGTTCAGCGTTGTTCACCCTTCGGCTTGTTGAGATTCGCGGACAGGCGCTGCTCCAGGCCAGCTTCGTCGTTGCCTGCATCGACCAGTTGCTCCGCAATGGTCTCGTCGTTTTCAGCGGGCTTAATTGCGACGCGATGACTTCCAGCGTCAGCCGTTTCATTCCACGCTATGATGTTAGCTGTTCCAGGAATGGTTTCCGGTGCCTGAAGCGCTTTGTTTTCATGGGCTGCGTCCTCCAGCACCTTCTCATTGAGATCGTCGATATCCGAAAGTTCCTGCGTCGTCTTGATCGTGGGTTTCATAATGGCACATACCCTTCATGCCATGGGTGCATGCATCCATGGGGTCTTCACCCCAAACAGGGAAAGCATGAAAGTAGCCTTGTTCCTGCGGAACAACGAACCCGCTCCGCCTCGCCCACATCTCACGTCAGTCCATGCCGACTCCAATTGCGGTGCCCTCCCTTGTTGCACAGCAACAAGGCTACTTTTTTGCCACCTTCCCCTTCTTGCCTCTCTTCGCCCGGCTCACGGTCTTCCCCACCGGGATCACCGCACGGATCGTCGTTCCCTTGCCGCTCGCGGACACAATGCTGAACACGCCATTCACCATCTCCACGCGTTCGCGCATTCCTGTGAGTCCGAGGCGCTGGCTCCACTTGGGGGAGGAGAGAAGTTCCACGTCGAATGCCTTGCCATCATCCGTGATCTCCAGGCACACACCACCCCGCGCCAGACGCAGGCTCACTCGCACATTCTTCGCCTTCGCATGCTTGCCCACATTCACGAGTGCTTCCTGCGCCACGCGGTAAAGCACGGTGCGCTTGTCGTTGTCCAGGGTCTCAACTCTGGGAGAAGCGGTGAAGTCAATCTTGTGGCCTTTGCGTTTGGGAATTTCTTCGATGTAGGTGCGCAGCGTCGGTATCAGGCCCAGCTGGTCCAGCATCGCCGGCCGCAGCTCACGCGCGTAGTCGTGGACGATTTTCACGGACTTTTCCACCAGTTCACGCACCGGTGCCATGGCGCGCTCATCCACCCCCGCCGTGCGGGTGAAAACCGCCAGCCGCACATTGATGCCGATCAGCACTTGGCTGATTTTATCATGCAGTTCATGGCTGATCTCCTTGCGCTGATCCTCCAGGGCAAGAAGGTTCTGGTGGGACGACTCACGCAGCTTTTTCTGCAGCAGTCGCGATTGATTCAGCAGATCCTGCGCATGCTGCTCGCTCATCTTGAGGGCGGCCTCCATGGCCTCACGGCGGATGATCTCCTGCTTGAGCTTGGCATTGGAGGCGGCCAGCACCTCGACGCGTCGCTGGGCTTCCTCCGCACGCTTGCGCTCGGTGATGTCATTGAAAAAGCAGACCACGCGATGATCTCCAGATGGCAGCGTGACCCGCTGGATCTGCCATTCATAGGCTTCCGTCACCCGCGTGTCATTGCGCCTTTGCACAAACTCGGGCGACTGGTATGGCTCTCCGGTCTTCAGCGTGTGCCGGAAACGCTTCTCCACTGCATCCGCCACCCGCTTCGGCCAGAGGATGTGGGTCACTTCCGCAAAGTTGCGTCCGATCAGCGGCTCGATGTTGTTGAACGAAGGCATCGCCTTGGGATTGACCTGGACGATGCGCATCTGCTCATCAATGACATAGACGCCAAAGGGAGCCTGGTTCAGCAGTGCCGCAAACAGCGCCTCGTTGCGGCGCAGGATGTCCTCCACCTGTTTGCGCTTGGAGATGTCCCGCACCGTTTTGGACACGCCCAAAATTTCGCCGCGTGAATCTTTAATGGGGGATACCGTGACCGAGACATCGATGAGCTTCCCGCTCTTCATCAGCCGCTGCGCTTCAAAGTGCTGAACAAAGTCACCCCCTTTGATTTTCTCCAGGTTGAGCTTCTCCTCCTTCTGCCTCTCAGGCGGAATCAGCCGCATGATGGACGTCCCCACCATTTCCTTGGAGGAGTAGCCGAAGATCTTCGTCGCCCCCATGTTCCAGCTGGTGATGATGGAGTCTAGATTCTTGCCAATGATGGCATCATCCGAAGATTCGATGATCGCCGCCAGCCGCGCGGAGGCCAGCTCCGCCTCCTTGCGCACGGTGATGTCCATCACCACCGCATGGCACTCCTGCTCATTGATCCGGCGCCTGGCCGCGACGTTGACGATGAGCGCAGGCTGGTCATGGCGCTGCAGCACGAAGTCGCCTGACTGCCGCGCATCATCGGCAAAGACCCGGGCCAGAAAGTCACTGAAGCTCCGGCGTTCCCTGCTCTCCAGCAGCATGCCAAAGCGCTGCCCCAGCAGCGTGGAGCGCTGCATTCCCACCATGGTGGTGCCGGTGAGATTGACCTGCTGGATCGTGCCGTCGTTGGTGAGGGTGAAATAACCGACCGGGGCGAAGTCGTAGAGTTCGGTGAACTTCTCCAACCCTTCATCCACCTCGGCCTTGGTGAGCTTGAGCTCTTCGTTTTGCAGTTCCAGCTCGATCTGGTGGATCTGCAGTTCCTGCAGCGTGCGCTGCGCGTCCGCGTGGTCTGCCACGGTCAGCGTTTTCGCCGGCTGCTCGCGCATCTGGCGTTCCGCACGGCGGCGTAAATCTAGGGTGGCTGCTTTCATGGTTTGGATTTCCGTGGAGGTGCAGCCCCGCTGCGGCGTTTGGATTTGCCCAGGGCATTGTCCAGCGCGCGGTTCTGCTCTTCGGCGTGCTGGGTCATCTTGCGGTGCTGTTCCCGCAGCTCGGCCTCGATTTTCTTCGACGCAGTGATGTCGGCAAAGGTGATGACCACGCCATCGATGCGGTTGTCCACCGTGCGGTAGGGCATGATGCGCACCGTGAACCAGCGGCCGTTCTGCGTGGCGATGGAGCGCTCGCTGAAAACAAGCGTGCGCAGCACCTCGTGCGCGTCCTTGACCAGTTCAGGGTAGAGCAGGTCGGAGGCGAGGTCGGTGATGGGGCGGCCCACATCCGTGGCGATGAATTTGATGATCGTCTTCGCCTGCAGCGTGAAGCGGCGCACATGCAGGTCGTTGTCCAGAAACACGGTGGCGATGTCCGTGCTGTTGAGCAGGTTCTTCATGTCATTGTTCGTGCCGGAGAGCTCGTCCAGCTTGGCCTGCAGTTCGGCATTCACGGTTTGCAGCTCTTCATTGAGCGACTGCATCTCCTCCTTGGAGGTCATGAGCTCCTCGTTGGTGGACTGCAGTTCCTCATTGGTGGATTGCAGCTCCTCGTTCATGGACTTCAGCTCCTCCTGCGAAGTCTGCATCTCCTCGCGCCCTGCCTGCACTTCATCGCGGGCATGCTTGAGTTCATTTTGCAGCTCGCGCTGCATGGCCCCGTGGCTGGCCGTGGCCTTGCCTTTCGCAGGAGCAGGCAGGCTCTCGGCAGGGATGACCGTTTCAGTAAACACGATGAGGATCATGCCAAACAGCTCCTTCGGCTCCTCAATGGCCTGCACCATGATGTCCACGGCACGTGTGTCGGACGGGGGCCCGAGTTTGATGCCATGGGCGGTGACCGTGCCTTTCTTCCGGATGACTTTCTGCAACGCGCTGGAGAGCTCGTTGCGCAGTCCGTCATGCGCCATGGCGATGACATTCCAGTTCGCCTTGCCGGCGGCGGGCTCCAGAAATTTGCCGGTTCTCCCGCTGATGTAGAGGATGTCCCCGTGCTCGTTCACCAGCACGGCGGGCGGTGCGTAGCGCTGCTGCAGCATCTGATCGGCCAGGGATTGCAGGCTGGGAGACGGAGCACGCGCTGATGTTTGCGATTCCTGGCGGTTCGTCTGGGTCGGCACATACACGGCGGGGAAGTCCAGGTGACTGCCCTGCATGGCGGTTTCGTTGCGCTGAAAAATGCGCTCCTTCAGCGCCAGCGCAGTGAACAGGTGCGTGAAGTTGCCAATGCTCTCCGCACTGCCAAGAAACAGCACCCCGCCGGGGTTCAGGCTGTAATGGAACAGCGGAAACAGCTTCTTCTGCAACTCCGGGGTGAGATAAATAAGCAGGTTCCGACAGCTCAGGATGTCCAGCTTGGTGAACGGCGGGTCCATGATGAGATTCTGCGGTGCAAAGATCACCATGGAGCGGATCTCCTTGTTCACCCGGTAGCCGCCTTCCTCCTTGATGAAAAAGCGCGTCAGCCGCGCAGGCGAAACATCCGCCACGATGTTCTCGGGAAAGAGCCCCAGGCGTGCTTTGTCGATGGCGTCTTTGTCCAGATCCGTGGCATAGATTTGCAGGGAGAAATTGTCCGTGGACTTGAGGGTCTTCAGCGTCTCCTTGAAGATCATGGCCAGCGAGTACGCCTCCTCACCGGAGGAGCAGCCCGCCACCCAGGCGCGCAGGGTGCTGCCTGGGGGCCGGTCCTTGAGCAGCAGCGGCAGCGCCTTGCTGGCCATCTGCTCCCAGGAGGCCTTGTCGCGGAAGAAATTCGTCACGCCGATGAGCAGCTCCTTGAAGAGGATGCCCAGCTCCTGCGGATTTTCCTGCAGATAGCGCACGTAGCCGCTGATCCTGCCCACCTGATGGATGCCCATGCGGCGCTCCACCCGCCGGTACAAAGTGCTGCGGCGGTACAGCGTGAAATCATGGCCGCTGTGCGCACGCAGCAGGATGACGATCTTCTCCAGCGCACTCTGCATTTTTTCATCCAGATGCAGTTCGGTCCTGGCAAGATGGGGCAGATGCCGCCGGTAGGCGATGAGTTTGTCCGGCAGTTCTTCAGCCGAAGCCACGATGTCCGCCAGCCCTGCGTCAATGACACTGCGCGGCATGGCATTGAACTTGGCCGTGGCCGGGTCCTGCACCAGCACGATGCCTGCTTTCTCCTTGATGGCGCGCAGTCCCAGCGTGCCATCACTCCCCATGCCCGAGAGGATGATGCCCACGCTCTGCTCACACTGATCCTGCGCGAGCGAGCGAAAGAAAAAGTCGATCGGCAGCCGCAGCCCGCGCGATTCCACGGGGGCCAGCAGATGCAGCACACCGCGCAGGATGGACATGTCGCTGTTCGGCGGGATCACATAGACGCAGTTCGGCTCCACCTTGGTGCGGTCCGTCACCTGCATCACCTTCAGCTTCGTGGCGCGTTGCAGCAGCTCGGGCATCATGCCTTTCTGCGTGGGGTCCAGATGCTGCACGATGACATACGCCATGCCGCTGTCCTTGGGCACATGCGCAAGAAACTGCACCAGCGCCTCCAAACCTCCCGCTGAAGCACCGATGCCGACGATGGGAAACGCAGGGGCTTTTTTCGGCTGGACTTTCCCTGGCACAGGGGCGGCCGTTTTGGCCCTGTGTTTCGGCGCTGGAGATGATGCTGACTTTTTCATGAATCGATCACGAGCCCCGCCTTTTTGCCTCGGTAGCGACTGTGCCCTCAGCAGACTGCACGATCAGCCTTTTGTCGAGCGCGGTCAGCAGCGCTTCCTGTGGGGGAAACACCCCATGGCGATTGAGAAGAGTGTACGGCTAGCTGTCCGCCATGAAAACACTCTACCTCGCAATGCTGCTCTCCTCCGTTTCCCTGGTCTCCTGCACGAATGGACCCGGCGCCCGCAATGGCACCGTCATCGGTGCTGTCGGCGGCGCTGCTGTCGGCGGTATTGCCACCAGAAGCCTTGGCGGTGCCGCTGTCGGTGCCGGAGTTGGCGCGCTGGCTGGCAACTACATCGGCGGTCGCCGTGACCGCCGCCGCTACTATTAATTCTGTACACCCCTCCACGTCACGCACATGAGCTGCCATGCCAGCATTCATCATCTCACCACCGGGCGTTTCCTGATGGATTGCCTGGTCGAGGGAAGAGATTTGCACGAGGCGGAAAAAGAAGCCATTGCCAGAGCGGCGCTCAAATCACGGGCGCTGCCGCGTGAGATGGACGTTCGGCACCTCCATCAGTGCATGGAACGCCGGAATCCGGCGGGTTGATTACCGCACCACGCGTAGAGCACAATCATTGCCCACTGTCACGCCGCTGCTGCAGGTCGATGAGATGGGCAGAAAGGATGGGCAGCAAAGTTCGCTTGATGGTGGCCTTGGCCGCTGCGGAAATGTCCGCATTGGCCAGGGCGTTTTCATACTGGCTGATACCCAGCTCTTCGCCAGCCTGTAGGATTTTCAGCACCGGAGATTCGCCGTGCAGCGTGTCCGCCTCCAGCAGTGCCTGTTCAAAGCCGCTCCAGGTCCCGCAGTCCGTGGCTGGTTCCGCATGGCCGTCAGAGATAAACTTGTGCAGTTCAAAGACATTCTCCTGATGATCGGCACGAATACGCTCCAGCGCTGTGTCGGCGGCCGCAGGGTCAAATTTGTCGATCACCCGACTGTAAGTTTCAACGGCGGCGATCTCTCGGATCAGCAACGCGTTGCAGGTGTCGAGGGTCTGGTCAGTGGCGGTCATGGAAGGGCAGGGGGGGCTTGGGGGTGTTCAGGCGCAGTTCCTCAAAAAAGGAGCTGTGACAGTTGGGCGGGGGTGCCTCAACTGCCACAGCTTGATGCGGTGAGAGGCGCGTCAGAGAATTAGGCGAACGAATTCGCCAGCTTCCCTGCTTCTCTCGCGCAAATTACTTGGCGGCAAGTTCCGTGGCTTTGGCCAGATGTGCCTTGAGCGATGGGAGCATTTTATCCGCCCACATTTTCACGTCGCTGTTTTTCGCGTCTTTGGCAGCTGCCTCGAACTTGCTGACGCACTTCTTGTGGTCGCTGATCATGTCGGCCAGGAATTCCTTGTCGAAATCCGCCTTGCCAGCCTTTTCCAGCTTCTGGAATTCTGCGGCGTGTTTCGGGTCGATCACGGCGGACACATCCACACCCTTCTCGACAGCCAGAGCATTGAGCTCCTTGTTCGCCTGGGTATGGTCGGTGACCAGCATCTCGGCGAAAGCCTTGACGTCAGCCCTTTCGGCTTTTTGCACGCCGAGTTCGGCGAGTTTCAGCTCGGCAGAACCGGCGGCGGATTCGGTTTTGACGAATTTGACGTCAGCCGCGTCGAGGGTGTCCTTCGGCGCTGCGTTGCTGTGTGAGGCGAGCATCATCATGCCGCACAAGGCGAGCGTGGTGGAGGTCAGGCGGGAGATGGTTTGGGTTTTCATGGGTGTGTCTGGTTTGTTGTTCTGTGAGGTTATGGTTGGTTTCACAGGTCACATGGATCGTTGGCCCACGGTGCTTTCACCATGGGGTGAAACCCGACTTGCGGCCCTGTTTGCGAAATACTTTGCCGATGACGAAAAGGATCACGGCGGCGCAGGGTGCTTACCGGGTGCCAGCGTCTTTCAGTGCAGTCGTGATCGGGTAGATGAGGATCTCCGTGACACGCTCGTCATCCGCCACAGCCGCTTCTTCCGTAGTGCAGTTGTCCCGTGCTTCTGCTTGCGTAAAGATGACCTCCGCCTGCGCGATTTCTGCGGCGTTCCCGGTGTGTACGGAGATGAGGAAGTCTCCATCCCGAGGTTTGTCCTCATGACGTTGGGCATCGAATTTAGGGAAGCCCAGTCCGATCAATCCCCCCGCCATGCTGCCCACCGCAGCCCCCATCGCCACACCGCTGAGCACGGCCAGGATGGGGCTGGCGTCCATGAAAGGCCCGAATCCCGGAATGACGAGAACTCCGATGCCAGCAATCCAGCCCAAGGCACCGCCGATGCCTACACCCACAATGGCTCCTTCAGGTGCCTTGGTGTGCTTTACCTGCGCAAAGTGGCGGCTCGTAGGGTGGTCGGCAAACAGCGCGGAGATGTCGTTGCTGGAAAAGCTCGCGGCTTTGAGCTGATCGACGATTTGACCGGCCTGGGTGCGGGAGGTGGCGAAGCAGAAGACAGATTTTTGAGGCATGGTGGTTGTGGTTTTAAGATTTGATTGCTTGAATGGGTGGCTGCCCTCATTGCGGCTGCGCATGAGTTTTGTCCTCGGACTGCGCCGCAAACGTCAGTATCAGGACGACGCTGAAGTTGAGTGCAGGGTGCCGTTTCATGAAGTTCAATGAGGCCCAGTGCCGACGGTTCGTAACGCCACACCATGAGCGGCAGCACGCAGATTCACCATGGAGTGTTCACCCCATTGGCGGCCGCAGCGGAAGCGCTAGTCTTGCACCCATGAGTTCTCCCATTTCTCGACGATTCAGATCCACCGGCTGCCTCTTGACGCTGCTGCAACTGCTGGCGGTTTATCTGCTGAGCCACGGTCCGGTCATGGCCTTGTATTCGAGCCAGCGCATTCATGGCTCCGTTCCCAACGCTGTCACCGCCTTCTATCAGCCCCTGCACTGGCTTTACGAGCAGACCCCTCTCGGCAGGCCGATGACCGCCTACGATGCCTGGTGGAAGCATCTGCTGCAGCAGTCCTGAGCCTCGCCAGGGCAACCTGCCAACAAAAAGGAGGAAGCGGTTGCCCGCTTCCTCCTGGAGGTGATTGAAATCTGCTGTCGATGTTAGAAGCGGAACTTCACGCCCAGACGTGCCACGGTGAAATCCGCGTTGTTGCCGGAGGCAAAGTAGTAGTTGCCGTCAACGAACACGCCCATGCAGTCGAGACTGGCAAAGCGGGCTTCGAGACCGCCGCCCACATGGAAGTCACCACGTGTCACCGCATTCGTGCCGACACCGCCGCCCAGCATGACGTATGGGGCGATGCAGAGACTCTTGATGGGGGCGCGCAGAACGATGCTGCCATCCATCTGATGATGCTCACTGTTGGTGGCATAGACGCCGTAGCTGCCCTGAAATCCCAGGTACTCGCTGACAAAATATTCCGCCAGCACGCCACCGCCGCCCACACCGGAGCCACCATGGTTGGGCATGAAGGCACCACCAAAGGCACCCAGGGCGAAACCGGGGGCAAAGCAGTCACAGCCTTGTGGAGGAGCAATGGTGGACTGCACGGCTTTGGAGTTGTCGGCGGTGCCAGCGAGGGCGCTGGATGCCAAGGAGAGAGAGAGGAGGAGGGAGGCGATTTTTTTCATGGGATGCGTTGTGTTTGTTGATGGCGTATGTGCTTGCTGCCCCTGGAGGAGAAGTCCAAAAGCGGCACATCTTTAAGTGGCTGCGACAGTTTCCACTATGGGGTGAAACCCTACCCTGCTGGCCAGGCGGGGCTGTCGTGCATCCTTGCATCCCGCCAGTTCATGAATCCGCCACCGCACCAGAGCAGCAAGGCCGCGCGGAACAGGAGTCGGGAAGCTGTGTGAATGCCGGCTGGTAGGGTTTCACCCCATGGCTTGTCAGCCGCCGCTGGTCGATAGCTGACTCTGAACAGCCGCACCACCACGGATCGATTCTCGATGCCCAGCCTGCGGGCCTTCCTTAACAAGCATGAGTGAATCCCAGTTGAGCCATCTTTCAGACCGCTATCTGACGGCTTTGCGCATCCATTTGGAACAGGGCCGCCAGGCGAGCCTGCTGCCAGCCCATGAGTTGGGCACCGAGGCGGTGAACCTCGGCCTGGAAACGCTGGATCTGGCCAAGGTTCACCATCAAGCCCTGGAGCTGCTAATCCTGCCAGACTGCTCACCGGTAACACGCGATGAGATGACCCTGCGTGCAGAGGTGTTTTTCACCGAAGCCATCGTCCCTATCGAAAAGACGCACCGCTTCGCCTTGGAAGCCCATGCCGACTTACAGCAGTTGCAGGAACGGTTGGGGCAGCGCACGATGGATTTGGCGGATTCCAATCGTGACCTCCAACAAGGCATCACGGAGCGCATGACCGCCGAGGCGGCCCTGGAGCACAGCGAACGGGTCTCCAGTCAGCTACTGCAGGAATCCCGCGTGCTGGAGCAGCAGCTCAAAGGCATGGCGCGTCACATCATGGCGGCAGATGAAGTGGAGCGGAAGATGATGAGTCTGCAACTTCATGACGACATCGGTCAGACCTTGCTGGGCATCCATGTGCGGCTGCTGACTCTGAAGGCAGAGGCGACCGCAAAGGACGGGGTACTCAACCAGGAAATCGCCATCACGCAGCGGCTGTTGGAAGAGTCCGTCAAAACCATCAACCAGTTCGCCCACGAGTTCGGCATTCCCCATGAAATATAAACGCACGAATCTTTCGCGGCTCTATCATGCGGCGTTGCGGCACTTCTTGAAGGAAGGCCCTGCCGCAAGCATGGTGCCAGCGCATGAGCTGGGGCATCAGGCCATCGCCCTCGGTCTTGAGACACTGGATCTGGCGCGCATGCACGAGGTGGCCCTGGTTTCGCTGGTGCTTCCCGGCTACTCCTCCAGCACGAATGATGGTTTGATGGGGCGGGCAGGTTTGTTCTTTGCCGAAGCCATCACCCCGCTTGAGGAAACCCACCGCGGTGCGCGTGAGGCCAACGTCCACCTGAATCAAATGGTCCAGGCGCTGAGCCAGCGTACCGAGGAACTGGCAGCCTCGGTGGAGGAGCTGAAACAGGAGGTCGTGCAACGCAGGGCCATGGAGGAGTCCCTCCGCATCAGCCAGCAGACCTCCAGCGATTTGCTGAAGAAGTCGCGCGAATTGCAGGAGGATCTGCGGCAGCTCTCACGCCAGCTCTTGTCCGCGCAGGAGGAGGAGCGCAAAAAGATCAGCCGTGAGCTGCACGATGTCATCGCCCAGACGCTGACGGGCATCAATGTGCGGCTGGCGGCCTTGAACATTGGGTCCATGGTCAGCAGCAAGGAACTCCAGAACAAGATCACCAGCACGCAGCAGATGGTGGAAAAATCGGTGGACATCGTACACCGCTTCGCGCGCGAACTGCGCCCTTCGATGCTGGATGATCTGGGACTGATCCCGGCGCTGCAGTCCTACATGACCGGCTACATGGCGGACACCGGTATCCGCGTGACGTTGAAGGCCTTCGCCGGCATTGAACAGGCGGACGGCAACACGCGCACCGTCCTCTACCGCATCGCCCAGGAGGCGCTGACCAATGTAGCTCGCCATGCAAAGGCCAGCCAGGCAGACCTGAGTATCCAGAATCCTGACGGCGGCATCTGCATGGAAATCACCGACAACGGCTGTGGCTTTGCCGTGGAGGGAAAAGGCAGCGCGAAGAAGAACAACCGCCTCGGACTGCTAGGCATGCGCGAGCGCGTCGAGATGATCGGCGGCACCTTCTGCGTGGAGTCCTCCCCCGGCATTGGCACCACCATCCGTGTGGAGATCCCGTCAGCGAGGGAGAGCGCCCAGCACCCAAGGCATAAACCGTCCTGCGACTCAACCACCCTGGAATGCCCATGAACACGATTGCCAAGTCACCAGCTAAAGACCCAACCGTGGCCGATGGCCTGCGAAAGCTGTGCATCCACGACGGCGCACCGCCGCAAATTCATCAGGTCATTGCCCTGGCCGGAGAGGCCTTGCGTGCCAGTGAAGCCCGCTACCACGCCCTGTTTGAGCTGGGACCGATGGCCGTGTATTGCTGTGATGCGGAGGGCGTGATTAAAGAATACAACCGCCGTGCAGTGGAACTGTGGGGCCGCGAACCCGCACCAGGAGATGCAGATCAAACGTTTTTCGGGACGCTCAAGCTGCTGCGCTCGGATGGCAGTTACATACCTCATGATCGGACCCCCATGGCCGACGTGTTGAGGGGCGCATTGCCAGCGGTGTGTGACGCTGAGGTGGTCCTCGAGCGGCCCTGCGGCAAACAAGTGACGGTGATCGTGAACATTCGGCCGCAGAAAAACGAACGCGCAGAAATCACGGGCGTCATCAACTGCTTTTACGACATCACTGAACGCAGGCAGACAATGGAATCCTTGCGTCTGGCGAATGCGGCCATGAAAGCTGCCGGGAACGCCATCTTCATCACGGATCGTGACGGCTTCATTGAATACATCAACCCGGCCTTCACCTCGCTGACCGGTTATGAAGCCGCTGAAGCCATTGGACAAAAGGCGAGTTTGGTTCGGTCAGACACCCATGGGCAGGCTTTTTATCATGACCTCTGGCAGACGGTTCTCGCCGGCAAGATCTGGCGTGGCAAGATCACCAACCGTCACAGAAAAGGAACCATGTATGTTTCCGATCAAACCATCGCACCCGTGAAGGATCACAACGGTGAAATCATCCACTTTGTCAGTGTCCAGGAGGACATCACCGAGCGCATGCAGGTGGAGGAGGCTCAGCATCGTGCCGAGGTGCTGGCCGCTTCCAACAGGAAGCTGGAGCTGGAAATTCTCCATCGCAAAACCGTGGAGGAGGCCCTGCGGACCAGTCAGGCAACTTCCAACGAGCTGCTGGAAAACTCACGGCAGATGCAGGAGCAACTGCGGCAGTTGTCCCACCAGGCGTTGCTGGCGCAGGAAGAGGAGCGCAAGCGCATCAGCCGCGAGCTGCATGACGTCATCGCCCAAACCTTGACAGGCATCAATCTGCGCTTGGCGCTGCTGCAAAAAGAGACCTGCGCCAGCACTCAGGAACTCCATGAAAAAATCGCGCAGACACAGCAGCTCGTCGCAGATTCCGTGGACACGGTGCATCGCTTCGCCCGTGATCTGCGTCCGGCCATGCTGGATGATCTGGGTTTGATCCCGGCACTTGAGGCCTATTTAAAAGATTTCACTCAGCAGACGGGCCTTCAGGTCAATCTCAAGACAGATGCCGGCGTCGAAGAACTCGGCAGCACCGGTCGCACCGTGCTCTACCGCGTCGCTCAGGAGGCGCTCACCAATGTGGTCCGTCATGCCAGGGCCACCCGCGTGGATGTGAGCCTCCAGAAAACCAACGGCATCCACTGCATGGTCATCACTGACAACGGCCAAGGGTTTGCTTGGGACGACTCCCTCATGGCCAAAAACTCCAAACGGCTGGGAATGCTCGGCATGCGCGAGCGCGTCGAGATCATAGGCGGCAGGTTCCGCGTGGCTTCCGTGCCCGGCCAGCACACCACCATCCTCGTCGAGATTCCCGCTGACACAAATAACGCCAGAAATATTTCCTCTCCATATCATGAGCCCCATTACCATCCTGCTGGCTGAAGACCACCGCCTCATCCCCGAAGGTCTGCGCGACCTGCTGCAGATAGAAGCAAACATCCGGGTCATCGGTGAAGCCGAGAACGGTCGCCAGACCGTGGCTTACGGCGCATCGGGCTACCTCGTCAAACAAACCGACACGCTCCTGCTGCCTTCTGCGATTCGCGGGGCACATCACGGCTCCCCCTTCATCTGCCCCAGCAAACTCACCAGCACGACATGTCCATGAAGCCCATCACCGTCCTGATCGCGGATGACCACACCATCGTCCGTGAAGGACTGCGTGCCCTGCTCTCCCTCGAGACTGACATGGAAGTCGTCGGAGAGGCCGCAAACGGGCATCAGGCCGTCGCCTTCGCCAACAAGCTCGCCCCGGATGTCGTCGTCATGGATCTCTCCATGCCGCTGCTAAGCGGTCTGGACGCCATATCACGGATTCGGGAATGCACGCCAGCCTCCACCAAGATACTGGTACTTTCATCTTACGACGAGCACGACTACGTTCAGCAAGCCAGATCGCTGGGGGCCTCGGGATATTTGGTCAAGCAAAGCGACGCGCACGCGCTCGCCACTGCGATCCGCGAAATTCATCAAGGCCACGTTTACTTCAAGCCCATTCAACCCGCCACCCTGCAACACCCATGAGTTCCATCACCGTCATGCTCGCTGAAGACCACCAGATCGTCCGCGAAGGACTACGGGCCATGTTAAATCTGGAAACTGACATCAAGGTCATCAGCGAAGTTGAGAATGGCCGGCAGGCCGTGGAACTCGTCGCCAAAGCGCGACCCGACGTTGTGGTCATGGACATCGCCATGCCGCTGCTCAACGGCATGGAGGCCACGCGGCAGATCCTCCAGGCTTTTCCCGGCACCAAGGTGCTGATTCTCTCCGCCCACAGCGATGATGCCTACGTCGCCATGGTCATGGCCATCGGTGCTTCGGGCTATCTCATCAAACAAACCGCCGCACACGTGCTGCCTGAGGCGATTCGTGCCGTCCATCAAGGGAAGACCTATTTCAGCCCCATCATTGCCAAACGCCGCAATCACCAAAAGCAGAAGGAACGTGACCAGGGCGAACTGCCGGGCAAGGCCGCGCCCACTCTCAGCGCACGGGAGATGGAGGTGCTCCAGCTCATTGCGGAAGGTAAGGCCAACAAGGAAACGGCGGATGTGCTGCATATCAGCGTCAAGACGGTCGAAAAGCACCGCCAGAGCCTGATGGACAAGCTCAACATCCACGACACCGCTGGCCTTACCCGCTACGCCATTTCCACGGGCATCATTGAGAACAGCGTGCAGGTCACGATTGTCTGAACCCGCGGAGGTTTCTTGGGGTGAAGACCCCATGGTGAACTCTGTATCCGCATTGGATGCTGGAGGTCCCATGACACATAGCCTAGCATCCGAAGCGCGTCATCCTCCAGCCGCAGGTCACGACTCCGTGACGACACGATTGCCGCAGGAAGCCTTTGTTCCTGCCGCAGATGCGGTGGCACGCCGGGCCTACCTCTACTTTGAAAACCACGGCGTTGCCAACGGCCGTGATTTGCAGGACTGGCTCCAGGCCGAGGCAGAACTGACCGCAGAGTGGAAGATCGCCGGCAAGTGAGCACCGGAACCATATGCTACATGAATGCCCCTCCCTGTGAACCGGCCCAGAGCGTCATTGCCATGGCCGCCTCAGCCGGCGGCTTGAAGGCTTTATCCGTCATTCTGGGCGGCCTGCCGGCAGGTTTCCCGGCCGCCATCGCCATCGTGATGCATCTTTCGCCCGTCCACAAAAGCCTCCTGGCAGAGATTTTAAGCAGCCGCTCGCTGTTGAAAGTTCAGCAGGCGCAGACCGGCGATATCCTGTGTCATTCGAATGTGTTTGTCGCCCCACCCAATCAGCACATGTCCGTCGTCAAAAGCGGTCGCATTAAGCTCTCCTCCCCAGATGCGGCAAAAGTTCATTTTGCCCGTCCGTCCGCCGAGCCGTTGTTTGCCTCCGTGGCGGCCGTTTATCAAACGCATGCCGTTGCGGTGGTTCTCACTGGAGGCGATGGTGATGGCTCATTCGGAGTGCAGATCATAAAAGCAAACGGCGGAAAGGTCATCGCTCAGGACCGGCCCACGTCGCGGGATTTCAGCATGCCGCAGACTTCGATCGCCACCGGCGATGTCGATTTCATCCTTCCGCTGAACGAGATTGCCCCGATGCTGATCGAGTTGATTCTTCCAGGTCAGGCGTGAAGCCTTGGAAGGCCGCACCTGTGTGTGAATGGGTAGTACACCCCATGGCTCTTGCGCACAGAGCAGACACCTTGCGTCCTCCATGACTTCCAAGGAAGATTTATCCGCGCAGTTCCCCGAGCCAGATGCCGCGCTACGTGTTTCTGAGCTCAGCTACCGGCGGCTGTTTGAAGCGGCGCGCGATGGCATTCTGATCCTGGAAATTGATGAGGGACGAATCACGGACGTGAACCCGTTTCTGACCGAGTTGCTGGGATTTTCACACGCTGAGATGGTCGGCCAAACCGTCGGCGAACTCAGCCCCTTCAGGGACATCGAGTCTAATCAAATCATGCTGAAGCGGCTTCAGAATCATGGCTATGTCCGGTATGAAAACCTGCCGCTGGAAACCTGTGATGGCCGCCATATTGCGGTGGAGTTTGTCAGCAACGTTTATCAGGCCGGCGACCACAAGGTGATTCAGTGCAACATCCGTGACATCACAGCGCGCAAGCACGCGGAGGATGAAATTCGCCGGCTCAATGCGGAGCTAGAGCAGCGCGTCACGGAACGCACCGCGCAGTTGCAGGCTGCCAACCGGGAGCTGGAGGCTTTCAGCTACTCGGTCTCCCACGATCTGCGTGCGCCGCTCCGCCATATCATGGGTTTTGTGGAACTGCTGCAGCAAGACGCCGGGCCGACTCTGTCTGAAAGCAGCCTGCGCCACCTCAGCACGGTGTCCCAGGCGGCGAAACGCATGGGCGCTTTGATCGATGACCTGCTGGCCTTCTCCCGCATCGGACAGGCCGGAATGGAAAAGCAGGAATGCAGTCTCGATGAACTGGTGCGCGAAACGATGGGTGACTTTCACAAGGAGACCACCAAACGCAACATTGACTGGCGGATCCATCCTCTGCCGCCGGTGTGGGGAAACCCCGCCCTGCTGCGCATGGCGCTGGTTAATCTGATCTCCAATGCCGTGAAGTTCACCAGCGAACGCGCTGAAACCCACATCGAGATCGGTGGCTCCCGTGTCGGTGAGGATGAAATCGTCGTCTTCGTACGCGACAATGGCGCGGGATTTGATCCGCGTTACGCCGACAAGCTCTTCGGCGTGTTTCAGCGCCTGCACAGTCAGGACAAATTCGAAGGCACGGGCATTGGCCTGGCCAACGTTCAGCGCATCATTCACCGGCACGGCGGCCGGGTGTGGGCGGATGGCGTGGAGGACGGCGGCGCAACTTTTTACTTCTCCATTCCCACTCAACCCATCCCGGCATGATGACTGAACCTGAAACACTCAAGAGCATTCTGCTGGTGGAAGACGACCTACAGGATGTGCAGCTCATGCTGGCGGCGCTGGAACAGCACCATCTGGCGGATCAGGTGTTCGTGGTTCACGACGGCGCCGAAGCTCTGGATTATTTGTACTATCGGGGTGAGTTCGAGCACCGCATCCGCAGCTGTCCAGTTCTGGTCCTGCTGGATCTCAAAATGCCGAAGATCAACGGGCTGGAAGTCCTGAAGATCATCAAGGCCGACGAGCTGCTCAAGGCCATCCCCGTCGTAGTACTGTCTTCCTCACGCGAAACCGCCGATGTGACCGAATGCTACCGCCACGGGGTGAATGGCTACGTCGTGAAGGCCGTGGATTACCAGGGATTCATGACCTCCGTCCGGCAGATCGGCGCCTTCTGGGGAAAGCTTAATGAGCCATCGCCATCCTTACGAGCAGAGCACCCATGACATCCGTATCAGGGAGTGGCTGCGTCAAGTCCAGCTTGGATTGCACATCTAAGGCGATACTTATGTGATTTATGTGTCTATTGTCATAGAACGCCCGCAGGCTCTCTAAGTATGCTACAACCATGAATACCCAAGAGTCTTCCAACCACCGCCAAGAACTCACTTCATATCCTAATCGGTAATGTCAGCGCGGCGGCAGAGCAGCCTGATGCTAATGAGCATTTGCAAAGTGGTCCGTGGTTCTTTGTCTCTCGACAGGCCCGCGTTGGTGTGCCGTGAAGTGCATCATCCATTGACTCATCCTTAAACCCAACGGAGACCTCATGGCCCCTGAACCCACCACCATTAAAAACATCCTTCTCGTCGAGGACGATCCCCGCGATGTGGAACTGACTCTGGCCGCGCTGGAAGAGCACCATCTGGCCAACAAAGTTTTCGTCGTCTAGGACGGTGCCGAGGCGCTGGACTATCTGTTCCGCCGGGGGAAATTCCAGGACCGCGTCGGTGGGGATCCCATTTTCGTGCTGCTCGACAACAAGACGCCGAAGGTCAGCGGACTTGAAGTGCTGAAAGTCATGAAGGCCGACGCACGTTTGAAGAAGGTTCCCGTCGTGGCGCTCACCTCCTCGGGTGAAACGCCGGACCTCCATGAGTTCTACCAGCAAGGCGTCAATTCCTATGTGGTAAAGCCTGTGGATTTCACCGAGTTCATGAAGGTAGTCAGGCGGCTCGGCGTCTTCTGGGCGGCGGTCAATGAACCACCACCGCCAGAGAAAAACCCGGCGATGTCAGGCAATGAAACCATCAGCCTCGGAAAGAAAGAGGCGAAAAAATGAATTCACCTCTTCGCATCCTGCACCTTGAAGACAACGCCGCTGATGCCGCGCTCATTCTCTACACGCTGAAAGCAGGAGGCATCGCTTGTGCGATCACCTGCGTGCATAACCACGCTGAGTTTGTGCGGCACTCGAACGCGGCGGCCTTGATCTCATCCTCTCGGATTACACGCTTCCTGCCTTCGATGGCCTCTCCGCCATCGCCGCCGTGCGTGCGCAATGGCCTGACCTGCCGGTCATTCTGGTGTCTGGCACTGTGGGCGAAGATTTCGCCATCGATTCTCTCAAAAGTGGCGCGACAGGTTATGTCCTGAAGTCTCGGCTCTCCCGGCTCGTTCCAGCGGTGCGCCGTGCCATGCAGGAGGTCGAGGAGCGGACCGAACGCCGACGGCTGGAGGCGCAGTTCATCGAGGCGCAAAAAATGGAGGTCATCGGCCAGCTTGCCGCTGGTGTGGCGCATGACTTTAACAACATCCTCGGCGTCATCATGGGCTACAGCGACATCATGCTGATGAAGCTCCCTCCTGCAGACCCCCTGCGCAATTATGTCGGAGAAATTCGGCGGGCATCAGAACGTGCCACCGGGCTGACTCTGCAGCTCCTCGTGTTTGGCCGCAAACAGATGGTTCAGCCTGCCGTCATTGATCTCAATATCGTGCTGCGGGATCTCGAACAAATGCTGGAGCGGCTCATCGACGAAAACATCGAGCTGACGATCCTTCCTTGCACTCACCCTGGCCGCATCATAGCCGAGCCGGCTACATCGGGCAGGTGCTGATGAATCTGGTCGTCAACGCCCGCGATGCCATGTCGGACGGCGGCAAGCTAACCA
>NCCR01000009.1:46371-76549 GCA_002279765.1 Verrucomicrobia bacterium 12-59-8
TGATTACATGATGCTCAGTGTCAGTGACACCGGCACCGGCATGACCGAGGAAGTTAAAGCACGTTTGTTTGAGGCATTTTTCACCACGAAACCGGCGGGCAAAGGCACCGGTCTGGGCCTCGTGACCTGTCAGACCATCGTCCAGCAATCCGGCGGTCATATGAGTGTTTACAGCGAGCCAGGCAAAGGCACGCTGTTCCAAGTTCATTTCCCCTGCGTCGAGCAGCCGCTCGAGGTCGCGGCCCCATCATCCCTCAGCGGACCACTGCCACGCGGCACCGAAACTGTGCTGGTGGTGGAGGATGATCCCGCCGTGCGTCATTTGGCGGCAGAAGTGCTGCAGACACAAGGCTACGTCGTGCTTCCCGCCATCAACGGGCAGGATGGACTCAACGTGGCACGGATGCATCAAGGGCCGCCGATCCGTCTGGTGGTCACAGATGTCATCATGCCGCTGATGGGCGGCATGGTGATGGCGGAGTGGCTGAGGGTGACCTATCCCGATCTCAAAGTCCTCTTCACTTCCGGTTACACCGATGACGCCATCGCTCATCATGGCGTGCTTGACGCTGGCGTTGAGTTCCTCCCTAAACCTTACACGCCCGCCATTCTGACCCGCAAAGTACGCGAACTGCTGGATGCCTGAATCCCCCATGCCACCGCCTCTGCCATCTACTGACGATGTACAGCACCGTTGCGAACCACTTGAAGCTGAACTGCGCGAGACCGTGGCCCGGCTCAACCGTGCGCAGGAGGAGTTGAACTGGAAGACCGCATTCCTTGAAGCCCAGGTAAACTCCACCATCGACGGCATCATCGTGGTAGACCCGCAGGGCCGCAAGATCCTGCAAAATCAGCGTGCCGCCGACCTGTTTCAAATCCCCCGGCACATCGTGGACGATCCCGATGACACGCTGCAAGTCCGCTGGGTCACGGTCATGACCATGCATCCCGCGCAGTTCATCGAAAAAGTGGTCCATCTCTATTCCCACCCGGATGAAATCAGCCGCGATGAGATTGAACTGACAGACGGCACGGTGCTGGACCGCTACTCGCCCCCCGTGATCGGCAAAGATGGCACCCGCTACGGTAGAATCTGGACGTTTCACGACATCATCCAGCGCAAGCAGGCCGAGAAAGAACTGAAGGAAAGCGAGGAACGCTTCGCCGGTGCGTTTGAGCATGCACCCATCGGTGTGGCCCTTGCCTCACCTGAGAGGCGGTGGCTCAAGGTCAACCGGGCGCTCTGCAAGCTGGTCGGTTACACTGAGGCCGAACTGCTCACTCGCAGCTTTCAGGACATCACCTATCCCGAAGATCTTGCTGACAGTCTTGAGTCTGCACCATGAGCGCTGCAGTGCAGGCGCGGGTGTTTGAGCCATTTTTTTCCACCAAAGCCGTGGGCGAAGGCACCGGGCTGGGCCTCTCCACCTGCTACGGCATCATCAAACAAAGCGGCGGCCATATCACCGTCTATAGTGAGCCCTCTCTGGGCACGACCTTCAGAATCTACCTGCCACAGGTCGCAGCCGCGCATGGAAACATACTCCAGCGCAGCGCCGCCGCCCCTGGTTTGCCACGTGGCTCAGAAACCATCCTGCTCGTTGAGGATGAGCCTACTCTCCGTGAGATGGCTGGAGCCTTGTTGCAACGCCTGGGCTACACCGTGCTGACGGCCGCCAACGGCATCGAAGCCTTGGACTTGCTAGATGCTCACCACCCCGGCCGTATTGACCTGCTGTTCACTGATGTCGTCATGCCGCAATAGAGCGGCAAGGAACTCGCTGAACGGGTGCGCGCGCTCAGTCCGCAAACCCGCGTTCTGTTCACCTCCGCCTATACTGAGAATGCCATCATCCATCAAGGCGTCTTGAACCAGGGTGTGGCGCTGTTGCAAAAGCCCTTCACTCCCGCCGCGCTGGCGCAGAATCTGCGGGAGTTGCTGGATCAACCCGTGAATGTGCCCCAAACCGACTCCGCTGCTAACGAGAGCTCCAGTCTCTCCTAATGGGGCAAACACCCCATAACATCTTCAAGCCATTGCCCCGAGGATGGCGTGAGACATCTGGCAAGTTGGATGTCCTTACGGAGACACCATGACAACACCCTCAAGGCCCATGCCCGCCAACGATATGCCTGCGGCGACGACCACAGGAAGCCTCACAGATCGACTGCACAATGACGCCTTCCTGAAGACCGGAGCCCTGCAGGACGCGATCCTGAACAGCGCCAACTTTTCCAGCATTGCCACGGACGAAAAGGGCGTCATCCAGATCTTCAACGTGGGTGCCGAGCGCATGCTGGGTTACACCGCCGCTGACGTGCTGAACAAAATCACTCCGGCGGAAATTTCAGATCCGCAGGAAGTGGTCGCCCGCGCGGCAGAGCTGAGCCTGGAACTGGGCACCACCATCGCCCCTGGTTTCGAGGCGCTCGTGTTCAAGGCTTCACGCGGCATCGAGGACATCTATGAGCTGACCTACATCCGCAAGGATGGCAGCCGTTTTCCCGCCGTGGTTTCGGTCACGGCTTTGCGTGATGTGCATGACCACGGCAGCATCATCGGCTACCTTCTGATCGGCACCGACAACACCGTGCGCAAACAGGCGGAAGCCAAACAGGAGAAGCTCGACCAGCTCCTGCGTGACCAGCAGTTCTACACCCGCTCGTTGATCGAATCCAACATCGATGCGCTGATGACCACCGACGCCTCTGGCATCATCACCGACGTGAACAACCAGATGGAAACGCTGACTGGACGCTCGCGCGAAGAGCTCATTGGCGCCGCGTTTAAAAACTATTTCACCGATCCCGAACGCGCGGAGGCCGGCATCAAACGCGTGCTGAGCGAGAGCAAAGTCACCGACTACGAACTCACCGCACGCGCCAAGGACGGCACCGAAACAGACGTCTCCTACAACGCCACCACCTTTCATAATCGTGATGGCATCCTGCAGGGCGTGTTTGCCGCCGCTCGTGACGTGACTGAGCGCAAACGCTGGGACAAGGTGCTGCAGGAAAACACCGTCGAGCTGCAAAAGGCCAAGGCCGTCGCTGAGAAGGCCAATCTCGCAAAATCCGACTTCCTCTCCAGCATGAGCCATGAACTGCGTTCGCCGCTCAATGCCATCCTCGGCTTCACTCAGCTCATCGAGTCCGACACGCCGCCCCCCACCGCCTCGCAGAAGGCCAGCATCGACCAGATTCTTCATGCAGGCTGGTTTCTCCTGGAACTCATCAATGACATCCTCGATCTTGCCGTGGTGGAGTCAGGCCGCCTCTCACTCTCGCTGGAGGCGGTCTCGCTGCCCGAGGTCCTCATCGAATGCCAGGCCATGATCGAGCCTCAGGCGCAGAAGCGCGGCATCAGCATGTCGTTCCCGAAATTTAAGACCCCATGTTTCATTAAGGCCGATCGCATGCGCCTGAAGCAGGTGCTGATCAATTTGCTTTCCAATGCGATCAAATACAACCGTGCCGGAGGCACCGTCGTGGTGGACTGTGATCTGCCCCTCCCTGGCCGCCTGCGCATCAGTGTCAGGGACACCGGAGCCGGACTTTCACCGGAACTGCTGGCGCAGCTGTTCCAAGCCTTCAATCGTCTTGGCAAAGAAGCCACGGGGGAGGAAGGCACCGGCATCGGCCTCGTGGTCAGCAAGCGATTGGTGGAGCTCATGGAGGGCAGCATCGGAGCTCACAGCACCGTCGGTGCCGGCAGCGTGTTCTGGATTGAGCTGGGTGCCGATACGGATCCCCACATTGATTTCATCAAATCCGTCAGCACCACACTGGTCGCCACTCCCGTCGATACAGGCACGCGCACTCGCCTGCTGCTCTACATTGAGGACAATCCCGCGAACCTGAAGCTTATTGAGCAGTTGATCGCCCGCCGTTCCGATTTGCGCCTGCTCACGGCCCAGAACGGCACGGACGGCATCAGCCTTGCCCTTGGTTATCTGCCGGATGTAATCCTCATGGACATCAATCTCCCCGGCATCAGCGGCATCGAGGCCATGAAGATCATTCGCCTCGATCCCACCACCGCTCACATTCCCATCATCGCTGTCAGCGCCAATGCCATTCCACGCGACATTGAAAAAGGCATCGAAGCCGGCTTCTTCCGCTATCTCACCAAGCCTATCAAGGTGAACGAATTCATGGAGACTCTCAACGTGGCCCTGGCGTTCGCCGAGAGCGGCACGGTTCCAGCCGACTGAGAATCAGAAGTCACTTTGGGGTGAACACCCCATGGCAGCGATCAAGCTGTCTTTGGAACGTGGGCCACCCCATGAAATCCAAGAACAGCACCCCGGACGCCAGCAGTCGGAATAGCGCCAATGTTCCCCCAAAGGCCAAAGCCTCACAGAGTCTCAAACCGTCCCCAAGTGTCAAAAACTCTGCAGGTCCCAAGGCGAAGCCTCGAACCAATGCTATGCAGATCCCCAAGGCTTTCCCGGCCCGCAAAGCCAAAGCCCTGTCACCAGGAACCGCTGCCCCCCAGGACGATGTCATGCAGCCTGTGACCCACTCTGCGGATGCGATTCGTGCCAGAGCCTACACAAATTTTCAAAAGCGTGGATCCGAATACGGCAATCATACGGACGACTGGCTGCGCGCCGAAACAGAACTGACCGCAGAGCGGCGTCTCGTGCGTGCATGATTGCATCCTGAAAAAATCGCCATGAACTGCCGTCGTCCCAACATTGATTGCCCTATGACATGCACCTTTCGCAACGGCCCCCAGTGCGTCTGCAATCTCATAGCGGTGTCTGGTGACAATACACCCATCTCGTACGGGCTGCGCATCGGGCTCGGCAATTTTTATGGCAGCCGAGCCATGCCACCCTGCGTGCGCGGCTCCCTTGGCACCGCCTACTGGTCCGTTGGCGTTGATTCAGGAAACACCCCGCCGCTAGGTGTGCCTGCCGCTTGCGCGGCAGCAGAGGAGAAGATGTAGGTGTACACCCCATCGCGGCAGCCCGCCCCGTAGCCTATCTTGAAGGTCATGAAAGACCACGTCTATAAGATCATCGAACTCACCGGCACCTCGAACACCACCATTGAGGATGCCGTCAACAAGGCTCTCAAACGTGCCCACAAAACAGTCAAGGGCCTCAGCTGGTTTCAGGTCCTGGAGACACGTGGCAGCATCGACAAAGGCCAGGTGCAACAATGGCAGGTCACCCTCAAAGTCGGATTCGAAATCCAGGACTAGTGAACCCGATCACGATAAACGGGCGGAACCGATGAACACCGACGACCTCGGCTGCTGCCCAACAATCGAAGGATGAGCAACGTGACTCCATCATCTGGGCATGCGCAAGACGCCATCCAGCTGCGGACGCTCGTGCTCATCGCCACCACTGCGGTAGGTATCTACCTCTGTTATCTGCTGGCGGAACCCTTTTTGCCAGCACTGACCTGGGCGATTGCGTTGTCCGTACTCTTTGCACCGTTTCAGAGATGGCTGGAGTCGAAGATCAGACATCCTGGTCTGGCTGCCATCATCGCGGTTGTCGTCATCGCTTTTATCGTCGTCGTTCCTGTGCTCTTTGTCGGTCAGAAACTCATCGGCCAGGCCGCTCAGGGCGCACAGCTCATCGAAACCAAGGTTGCCACCGGCGAATGGCGGCGTGCTATCGACGCGCAGCCACGTCTGGCACCTGTGGCCGTGAAAATCGAGCGTGAACTGGATCTGCCGGGCACGATGAAATCACTTGCGTCCTGGTTCAGCGCCACTGCCGGGGCTTTCGTCAGCGGCTCCATGCTTCAGGTGGTCAGTTTTGGCCTCATCTTTTACCTGTTGTTCTTTTTTTTGCGGGATCGCCGCGCGGCACTCGCCTCGTTGCACCACCTGTCACCGCTATCCAGAGAGGAAACGGAGACGCTCCTTCTCCGCGTCCGTGACACCATTCAGGCGACCGTCTATGGCACGCTGGTCGTTTCCATCATTCAGGGATTACTGGCCGGGCTCATGTTTTGGTGGCTGGGTTTGCCCGCTCCGCTGTTGTGGGGCGTTGTGATGGCCATTCTCTCCGTGGTGCCCATGCTCGGCGCTTTCGTCGTATGGATTCCCGCCGCGCTTTTCCTCGCCCTGGAAGGCAGCTGGGGCAAAGCCGTCATCTTGATCCTTTGGGGCATGCTGGTCGTTGGAACGATTGACAATCTCCTGCGGCCCGTTCTGGTCGGGAATCTGCTCAAGCTGCACACTGTGCTCGCTTTCATTTCCGTGGTGGGTGGATTGATGCTATTCGGCTCTGCCGGGCTCATCCTTGGGCCTGTGGCGCTCACCATCACCACGGTGCTGCTGGAAACTTGGCGCAGCCGGTCCGATGACAAGCCGGGCATCCATTGAAGGCGTAGAGCACACCCTTGAAACAATCACTGGGGTGTTCTCCCCATGGTGAAACGAAGCGACTCACTCCATGCTGCTTTACTCATCATGACACTCACCCATCTGCATCTCGTCCTCAATCACGTCCCTGTTCTTGGCACCGCCTTTGGGTTGGGATTGCTCGCTTTCGGCATCTCACGGAGGAGCACCGAGCTGAAGAAAACAGCGCTCGGTATCTTTGTCCTTGCCGCACTCATGACCGTACCCGTTTACCTCACGGGGGAACCTGCCGAAGAGGGTGTTGAAGGGCTACCGGGAGTTTCTGAAACGATCATCGAGCAGCACGAAGAAGCTGCGGGCGTTGCCTTTGCCAGCATCGGCGCGCTGGGTGTGATCGCACTCATCGGACTGCTCGCGCTGCGGCATGGAAAAGCCGTTCCAGCGTGGTTCTCAGGACTGATGCTGATCGCATCTCTCACTGTGAGCGGCTTGATGGCCTGGACGGCCAATCTGGGCGGCCAAATACGCCACACAGAAATTCGGCAGGGTGCTGTCACATCCACACCCGTCAGCAAAGACCGCGATTAGCCCCAAACTCATGGACAAAGCCCCTCCCTCGCTGCTGTCGGTGCTCTGGCGGCGCAAATCGACGCTGATCGCCTTGCTCGCCCTAATCGGCATCGTCACGCATCTCCTTCTGCGATTCGCCTTCAAGGCATCACTGACTGCGCAGCACCTGCCGCTGCTCATCACTCTCATCGTTGGCGGTCTGCCGATGCTTTACGATTTGTTGCGCAAGCTGCTGAGGCGCGAGTTTGGCTCCGACCTGCTCGGCGGTGTCTCCATAATCACCTCCGTCTTGCTTGGCGAATACCTCGCGGGTTCCATCATCGTGCTCATGCTCGCAGGCGGCGAGGCCTTGGAGAGCTACGCCTTGCGCAGCGCATCATCCGTGCTCGCAGCTTTGGCGAAACGCATGCCCTCCATCGCGCACCGCAAATCTGGTGCAGACATTGCAGATGTCGCTTTGGCGGAGATCGCCGTCGGTGACGCACTCGTCATCTACCCGCATGAGATTTGCCCCGCCGATGGCGAAGTCACCGAAGGCCACGGTGTCATGGACGAGTCCTACCTCACTGGAGAGCCATTCCAGATCACCAAGACCACAGGCTCCACCGTCATCTCCGGTGCCATCAATGGCGAGACCGCGCTGACCATTCGAACGACGAAACTCGCCGCCGATTCACGCTATGCGAAGATCATGGAGGTCATGCGCGAGTCTGAGAGCAAGCGTCCGCAACTCCAGCGGCTCCGGAGCCATCTATACGCCCGTCGCGCTCGTTGTCGCGCTGCTCGCCTGGTTCCTCAGTGGCGATTCCCTGCGCTTTCTTGCAGTGCTTGTCATCGCCACTCCCTGCCCGCTGCTGCTGGGCATTCCCATCGCCATCATCAGCTCTATTTCTCTCTGCGCACGCCGTGCCATCATCGTCAAAAGCCCCGTCGTGCTCGAACAGATCGCCGGATGCCGCACTGCCATCTTTGACAAGACCGGCACTCTCACCTACGGCGAGCCCAAGCTCACCGAGCAGATCCTGGCCACCGGCTTTGATCAAAAGGAAGTGCTCACCCTGGTTGCCAGCTTGGAGCGCTATTCAAAGCATCCCCTCTCTCGCGCTATCATTGCCGCTGCCAAGGAGCAAGGCCTGACCTTGCCGGAAGCCAGCGCTGTCAGCGAGCAGCCCGGCAATGGACTGCGCGGCACCGTCGCCGGGCATGAGCTTCAAATCACCAGCCGCAACAAACTCATCTCGCAAAAGCTTCCCGGCACTGATCAGCTGCCACCCATCGCTGGCGGACTCGAATGTGTTGTCGTGATCGACGGTCATTACGCCGCAGCCTTGCGCTTCCGCGATGCACCTCGAGCCGAGAGCCGCAGTTTCGTGAATCACCTCGGGCCGAAGCATCATTTCGCCCGTGTCATGATCATCTCTGGCGACCGCGAATCCGAAGTCCGCTACCTCGCCGATCAAGTCGGCATCACGGAGATCCACGCGCAAAAAAGCCCCGAGGAAAAGCTGGCCATCGTCCGCTCTGAGACCGCCAAGGCAAAAACACTCTACGTGGGCGACGGCATCAACGACGCCCCCGCCATGATGGCTGCCACCGTCGGCATGGCCATCGGCCAAAACAGCGATGTCACCGCCGAGGCCGCGGGCGTTGTCATCATGGACAACTCGCTCAAGAAAGTGGACGAGTTCATGCACATCAGCCGCCGCATGCGAGTCATTGCCCTGCAAAGCGCCGTTGGCGGCATGGCTCTCAGCCTCATCGGTATGGTCTTCGCTGCCACAGGCCATCTCTCACCCGTGAGCGGAGCAATCGCGCAGGAGATCATCGACGTTCTCGCCGTGCTCAATGCCCTCCGTGCTGCCTTCCCACCGAGGGTCATTCATGATCTTTAGCGGCAAGCCACGCGCTTTTCAGCGTGTGAAATATGGCTGCTAAATTTGGGGTCTGGACCCCATGGTGAAGACGAGAAGCGAGTTCTAGCCTTCGTCATATGAAGCCCCCAGGCTTCGAGCAGCAAACCAGACACACACCAGCCAACCTCATGAAAAAACTCTCCACCACACTCCTGCCTAGCTTCGCACTCACCTTGTGCGGATTGCTTCTCCTCAGCTCGACCAGCCAGGCCGAAAACAAGAAGAGCCTGATCTCGGACACCGAGTCTAGGTTCATCCAAAATGCCGCCATCGGCAGTCACGCTGAAACGGAGTTCGCAGAACTAGGCGTCAAAAAAGCCGAGCAGGCGAACGTGAAGGCTTTTGCAGAAACGCTCATCACTGACCACAAAGCTCTGAGCAAGGATCTCAAGGAACTAGCCGCCGCACAAAGTGTGCTTCTCTCCCAGGAGATCACCCCTGAAGAAACCGCCACGCTCCATAAGCTTGAAAGAGCCACAGGCGCAGAGTTCGACAAAGAGTTCCTGGCTGCTTTTGCAGACAGTGGCCGGTCGCAAATCAGCAATTACGCAAAGGCGTCCAAAGACCAAAATGACACCGAGCTGAAGGTGATCGTGGACAAGACGATCCCGGTCCTCAAGGCGCATCAGGCCACGGCCATCGCACTCGCCGCGAAGTAATCCTCCAGCCCTCCACAGCGGATGCCATTCCATATGGCATCCGTTTTTTGTGCCAGGAAACAGGGCCAAAAAATGGACGCGCATGTGCAAATTCTTAACAATTTGAATGCCGTCTTCTCAGCCGTGCCGTTGGCCATCACGATGATGATCCCGCTTCTGCGCAGTTTCGCAGATCACGATGCTGTTCTTTGGGATGCCAGGCTATACAGACAGGCCCCGATGGCAATTAGCCCGCCGCCTATGACGGCGCCTTCCAGCGCGCCAACGATCCAGCCCGCCAGTGGCTCAGCCACCATCAGTGGGCCCGCCCCCTCATTCTGGAAGAACGTGGAGCCAAACAGCCAGCCCCAGATCCCGCCCCACAAAGCTCCGAAAGCCCCCCAGCACTTCACGCGTCCCACGGTGTTGCGACAGCCCGCCATGGGCTTTCCCGGGGTGCGGTCACGCCCCACAAAGGCGAGCTGCTTCATGTCATAGACGCAACGCCGTATATCCCGGGCGCAGTCTTCGGCTTCAGCGTGGGGCTTGGAGTCCGCCACGACGGCATCTGCGGGGGGGGATGAGTTCATCAGTGATACAAGGGCGTTTTTGGTCATCAGACCAGACCACTACATACGGCACATGCGTGCCGCTTGCGATGGGGTGTTCGCCCCATAGGCAAAGACGCCTTATGGACCGATGGTGACAACCGATTAGCAGCGCAGAGCGACTGACTGAATCGGCCTCCCTATGAAGCCGCCAGCTCCAGCGCCACCTGAACACCAGGGGTCAATACCCAGCGCGCCGTCCTCCCGCCGAAAAAAATTCATGATCTTCCAGGGCGGTATCCTGCTCCTTGCCTCCTGCGCTGGCAAAGGCCCGCACGAGCTGGCAGCGGATGCCGTGCCTGTACCCGGAAAGTGGCAGCAAGGTTCTTCCACGATCAGGCCGCTCGATCCCGCAGCGCTGGTCACATGGTGGCGGCGCTTTCATGATCCGGTGCTGGATGGTCTGATCTCCGATGCTCTGCACTCCAGTCCCACGGTGCGCTCAGCGCTGGAAAAAATCACCGAGTACCGCGCACGGCGCGGAGTGGAAGTGGCGAACCTCCTGCCTTCGCTCTACACCAATCAATCAGGGCGTGGCACGCGCACGAGGAGCAGCATCACCGGCACCACCCTCACCACGGAATCCTACAAAGCCTCGTTCGATATGAGCTGGCAGGTGGATCTGTTTGGGAAGCAGTATCAGACGCTCAAAGCAGCCACGGCAGACCTCAATCAGATCGCCGAAAACTATTACGGTGCCCAGGTCTCCCTCGTCTCCGATGTGGCGAGCGCTTACGTATCTCTGCGCTCGGCGGAGTGGCAACTGGCTGTCGTGCGGCGCAGTCTCGGCACACGGGGTGATACAGTGCGGCTCACACAATGGCGCGAGCAGGCAGGCACAGGCGACGCGCTGGACACCCAGCGCTCCATCAGCACGCTGGAGCAGGCACGTGCTTCGATCCCTGCTTTGCAACTGAGTGTTGTGCAGAGCCAGAACCAGCTCGCCTTGCTCTCGGGGCGCACGCCCGGCGCGCTTGATTCACGACTGGCCGCCCCACACCGCGTGCCGGAAATGATGAGGGACATGGCCACAGGTGTTCCTGCTGAAGCTCTGCGTCAGCGGCCCGACGTTCGCGCCGCCGAGCGCGCACTGGAGGCGGCGTTTGCTCGCACACAGTCGGCGCGGCGCGCACGGCTGCCTTCGCTCAACTTGAGCGGTTCCATTGGCATTGATGCTTTGAAGCAAGCTCACATCTTCTCGCCCGAATCAGCCATCGCCAGCCTGCTCGCCGGCCTTGCCACGCCGGTGATTGATGCAGGGCGCATTCGTCAAAACATCCGTGCCGTGAGCTCACGCGAGCGGCAGGCACTCATTGCTTATGAGGCCACCGTGCTCAACGCGCTCGCGGAAGTGGAGAACGCGCTCGCAGCCGTGCGGCGCTACGCCGAACAGCACCGCACCGTCGAAACAGCTTCTGCGGCAGCACGTGAAGCCGTCAAGCTGTCCGCCTGGCAGTACGAAGCGGGACAGGTCGATCTCCTCGTCTCGCTTGATGCTCAGCGCACACTTCTGACTTTGGAGCAGCAGGAAGTCACCACCACTGCGCAAAGCGCGAACGCCTGCATTCAGCTCTACAAAGCTCTTGGCGGCGGTTGGTCCTCCCATTAAAATGAAAAACTCCAAGCCACTGGCTCCCGCCGATCTCGCCAAAGCCATCCAGGCAGGCGGATCCAAAAAACATCTCAAACGCAACCTCATCCTCGGATTCGCGGTCATCGCACTCATCGGCGGCGGATGGTTTTGGCGAAGCCGAATTCAGGCGGCAAAACGTCAGGTGCCAGCCTACGTGACGGAGCCGCTCAAAATCGGGGACATCAGCCTGGTCATCACTGCCACAGGCAATCTTGAACCCACCAACGAAGTCACCGTCGGCAGCGAACTCTCCGGCATCACACTCGAAGTCTTTGCCGACATCAATGATCGCGTGAGCAAGGGCCAGCCGCTCGTCCGGCTCGACACCAGCAAGCTCACCCAGCAGACCGAGAGCAATCGCGCGACGGTCAAAGCCGCCATGGCAAGAGTCGCACTCGCCGATGCCACCGTAAAGGAAAGCGCTGCGCTCCTCGCCCGGCAGCAGGAGCTTCAGCGCATCAGCGGCGGGCAGGTGCCGTCCAAAGCCGTGATCGACAGCGCTATCGCCACCGCCGAGCGGGCGAAGGCCGACTTGCTGAACACTCAGGCCGGAGTCGGCACGGCCGAGGCGCAGGTGCGCATCAATGAAAACGATCTCGAAAAAGCCATCATCAAATCGCCCATCGACGGCATCGTGCTCAGTCGCAGCATCGAACCCGGACAAACCGTGGCAGCCAGTTTCACCGCGCCCCAGTTGTTTGTGATCGCCGAAAAACTGGAGCGCATGATTTTAAAAGTGACCATTGCCGAAGCAGACATCGGTCGTGTCCAAAAGGGCCAGAAGGCCACTTTCACAGTGGATGCCTGGCCAGACCGCTCTTACACAGCCATCGTCACAGTTGTCTCATATGGTTCTGCGGTGACGCAGAATGTGGTGACCTACGAGGCCGATCTCGAAGTCAGCAACGATGACCTCAGCCTGCGCCCCGGCATGACGGCCACCGCCGACATCCGCGTGGCGGAAAGCAAAGCGGTGTTTCTCGTGCCCACCAGCGCCTTGCGCTTCGATCCCAGCTCAGTGGTCAAGATCGGCGCTGCAAAGAAATCCTTCGTGCAAAGCCTCATCCCTATGCCCACTCGCAATCGAAGCCGTCCTGAGGCCTCCGACGTAAAAGGAAAGATCAAACCCACCGCACACATTTACGTGCTGGTCGCCGGAGCAGCCGAACCCATGACCGTCAAGACCGGCATCAGCGACGGCCGCCACACCGAAATCTCCGGTGAAGGTCTCACCGAAGAACTTCAGGTCATCACACGCACCAACACGACCTCCCCGTGAACAAGCCGCCACTCATCGAACTGCGCGGCCTGACGAAGACCTATGGGGTAGGGGATGCCATGTTCCAGGCACTCAAAGGCATCGATCTGACGATTCAGCGGGGTGAGTTCGTGGCGATCATGGGTCCCAGCGGTTCGGGGAAATCGACACTCATGAACTTGCTTGGCTGTCTGGACACTCCAACGACGGGCAGCTACCGCTACGAAGGCATCGAGGTAGAGACCCTGAACTCAAACCAGAGGTCACTACTGAGGCGCTATGCGCTGGGCTTCGTCTTCCAGGGTTTCAATCTGTTGCCACGTACGAGTGCGCTGGAGAATGTGGAACTTCCTCTGCTCTACCGTGGCATGCCCAGGAAGGAGCGTCAGGAGAAGTCCATCGCAGCTCTCAACTCCGTTGGCCTGCCGAACAAACTCAACAACACGCCGGGCGAGTTGTCTGGAGGCCAGCAGCAGCGTGTGGCTATCGCACGCGCCATCGTCACAGAACCGAGCACGCTGTTTGCGGATGAACCAACGGGCAATCTCGATTCCGTAACCACGAAGGATGTCGTCGAGATCTTGACGCGGCTGAACGTGGATCGTGGCATCACCATTCTGCTTGTCACGCATGAGGAGGACGTCGCCGCATGCGCTAGACGCACCATCGTGATCAAAGACGGCCTCGTGGCCTCGGACACCCAACGAACATGATCTGGAATGCCTTCTCCATCGCGGTGCGCGAGATCAGCCGCAACCTGACGCGTGCCTTTTTGACGGTGCTTGGCATCTTCATTGGCGTGGCTTCCATCATCACGATGGTCACGCTGGGCGGCGGTGCCACACTCGCGGTGAAGGAGCAGATTTCCAGCCTTGGCAGCAATCTGCTCACCTTGCGTCCGGGGGCGGGCTTCGGTTCGCGCGGCTCGTCCGCAGGCGTGCCTCACTTCACGGAAATGGATTCCGTCATTCTCGGAGAGCAGATCGCGAGCATCGCAGCCATCGCGCCAGTGCGCACGGCATCACTCAGCACCATTTATCTAAACAATGCCCGCGCCAGCACCATCACAGGCACCACGCCAGTCTATTTCCAGATCAACAAGTGGACCATTGCTGAAGGCCGCTTCTTCACCGACGCAGATCTGCGCTCAGGCGGTGCCGTGTGCGTGATCGGCAACACGGTCCGCGTGGAGTTGTTTGGCACCGACAACCCCATCGGAGCCAGCATCCGCATCGGCCGCGCTTCGATCGAGGTCATCGGCCTGCTTGCCACCAAAGGCCAGGCGGGCATGGGAGACCAGGACGACACCATCATCATGCCGCTCTCCACCTTGCAGCGCCGCTTGATTGGCAGGACTTCCTCAAACGACATCAATCAGATCTCTATCTCCGCCGTGGAAGGCACGGACAGCATCGCGCTCATCGCCGAGATCACGCAGATCATGCGCCAGCGGCGCAACCTGCAAAGCAATCAGGACAACGATTTCAACATCTTCGACACGCGTCAGATCGCCGAAACCCTCGGTTCCACGACTCAGCTCATGACCATGCTGCTCGCGGCGGTGGCAGGCGTCTCATTGCTGGTCGGTGGCATTGGCATCATGAACATCATGCTCGTTTCAGTGACGGAGCGAACGCGTGAAATCGGCATCCGCCTCGCCATTGGAGCCACTGCGAGCGAGGTGCTGCTGCAGTTCCTTGTCGAAGCGGTCACGCTCTCCTGCATCGGCGGGATCGTCGGCATCATTCTCGCCTTCGGCCTCTGCTACGGCCTCGCCCAGGTCATCAAAGTGCCCTTCAACTTCAACACGCAGATCAACGTCGTCGCGTTCGCCTTTTCAGCCATTGTCGGAGTGCTGTTTGGCTACATGCCTGCACGGCGCGCGGCAAAGCTGAATCCAATCGACGCGCTGCGGCATGAATAACGGCAGAAAAGGCAAAGTAGGTTTTCACCCCATGGCGGGGAGCCGTCATTCGGACGCATATAGAGGCTTACCATGATGACGCACAGCAAAACTCACATACTCGCCCGGCTTGAACTCGGACTCCGCACGGATGCCGCACGTTTGACCAAATTGGAGCAGGAATTAATTCTCGTTCTGCAGCGTGGGCGTGGACTGGGCGCCGAATATGGCTCACCAGGAGACTGGAACAACGCTTGGGGCCATCATTGGGATTTGGTGGAGACTATTTTGCGCCGCATACATACCCTTGTGGCTGAGGTGCTTGATGACATTGACAGCCATGAGACTGACAGGCACACCAAAGCGCTGCAGACTTGGACGACGCTGCAAATCGAAGACACCCGGTTGGAGCAGACTCTGGAGGGGCTGCATGGGCAGGCGGTCGGACTGAATGCCACGGCCCAGGCAGAATGGGATGTCATTGCCGGGAAACTTACGTCACATCTGAATCTCATCCATAACTGCGCTGACTCGCTACGCATCAAACTCGAACTGCTAAAAAATCACTCCAGCGCGGAGGTCAATGAGCAGGTGCAAAAACTGTTGAACCGTCTCGCCCGCTCTCCGCAGCCTAATCGAGGCAGCTCCACCGACAGCGAGGAGGCGTACCAACATGCGGCCGTCGAGCTCCAGCAGGAGAACAACAAATTCTTGGGATTCATGGATGTCGTCAAAGGCCTGTTCCTCTGGGTCGAGTCACCCCAGGAACGTACCGACAAAAACCTCCTGCAGGAGTCCTTTTAACACGACTGTACCCCAGCCAAAACTCACTGAATTATACTCTTTATGAAAACAAACATCGGCTTATGGATCGATCATCGAAAGGCGGTCATCGTCCTCGAATCCAGCGCAGGAGAAGAGATCAATGTAATTCTGTCAGACGCGGACCGCCAGCCGGGACGCATTCATGGCGAACGTTCCACCGCCTCGTTTGAAGCTCTGAAAGTCCAGGCCGATGACGTCACACAGCGTAAATTCACGGCCTCGCTGCATCTGTACTACGAAGAGGTGGTGGCGTGCGTGCGACATGCTGAGGGGTTGCTGGTTTTCGGCCCTGACGAGGCCAAGGGCCAGCTGGTCAAGGAACTCGAACAAGCCATGCCCAAAGGCTTCGTTGTGGCCGTCGAAACCGCAGAAAAAATGACCGATCGTCAGATCGCCGCCCATGTCCGCGATCATTTCAAGGAAGCGAATCCGGTCATTACTTTGCAGTAGTCTTACCCGCTGCGCATGAAGACACTTTCTCAGCCTGAGATCGCCATTGTGCGAACTGCGGAAGATTGGTCTTCTGCGGCCGTGCTGGCGATGAACATCTGCCTGCTGGCGCACCCGGATCTGGATGTGCAGCGCTGGTTTGAGGAGCAGGTGGCCTTGCATTTGGGGTGTTCACCCCATGGCGGACGCGTGGATTCCTCGCCTATCGCTTGAGTCATGAAACACAAGCTCACGCACACGCGCAACAGTCTGCCGGAAAAGACGAGACTCGAAATTACTGCTTTGTTGCAGGAACGGCTGACGGAATCCATCGACCTCATGATGCAGGCCAAGCAGGCGCACTGGAATGTGAAGGGCCACAACTTTATCGCGCTGCACGAGCTCTTCGACAAAGTGTACACCGACACGGGAACGTACGTCGATCTCATCGCCGAGCGCATTGTCCAGCTTGGCGGCATCGCCCAAGGCACCATTCGTGTGGCCGCCAAAAAATCCAGTCTGCCGGAATACCCGCTGGACATCACCAGCGGCAAAAAGCATGTCGCAGAACTTGCGCATGCCATCGCCTTCTACGGCGAGCTCATACGCAAGGCCATCGCGACCTCCACGCAGCTCAAGGACGCAGACACCGCAGACATTTTCACCGAAGTCTCACGCGGGTCGGACATGAATCTCTGGTTCGTCGAAGCTCACGAACAGTCGGAACACTAAAACAATACCCCTCCACATGAATGCTCTCGTATATCATGGGCCGGGAAAGAAAGCCCTTCAGGACATGCCGAAGCCGGTGCTGAAGGAGGCCTCGGACGCGATTGTTCGCATCACCAAGACCACCATCTGCGGCACCGACCTGCACATTCTCAAAGGAGATGTCCCGACGGTGACCGAGGGCCGCATCCTGGGCCACGAAGGCATTGGCATCATCGAGGAGACGGGGACGAGCGTCACCCGCTTCCGCAAGGGGGGCCGCGTGATCATCTCCTGCATCACCTCCTGCGGAAAGTGTGAGTATTGCCGCCGTGGCATGTGCTCTCATTGTGAGCAGGGCGGCTGGATTTTGGGCAACACGATTGACGGCACGCAGGCCGAGTTCGTGCGCATACCGTGGGCGGACACGAGCCTGCACCACATACCCGAACATGCGGACGAGGAGGCCATGGTCCTGCTCAGCGACATTCTGCCCACCGGCTACGAATGCGGCGTGCTCAATGGCTGTGTCAAACCCGGCGACACCGTGGCCATCATCGGTGCTGGCCCTGTCGGCCTCGCCACACTGTTGACCGCAAAACTCTACACACCTGCGGACATCGTCATGATTGACATTGATGAGCATCGTCTCGACGTCGCCAAACGGCTCGGTGCCACCAAATTGATCGACAACAGTGATGGCAGGGCCATGGCCAGGATCATGACGATGACGTATGGCCGTGGCGTGGACGTGGCCATTGAGGCCGTTGGCGTCCCGAGCACCTTTGAGCTCTGCCAGACCATCATCGCTCCCGGCGGTCACATCGCCAATGTCGGCGTGCATGGAGAGTGCGCGCCGCTGCATCTTGAAACACTCTGGTCGCAGAACGTCACCATTACCACCCGTCTGGTCGATGCAGTGACAACGCAACTGCTGCTCAAGACGATCATGTCTGGCAAGCTCCTGCCCATGCAACTGATCTCTCACAGATTCATGCTCGGGGATGTCATGAGCGCCTACGACACCTTTGGCAATGCCGCGCATGAGCAAGCGTTGAAGATCATCCTAACCAATGAATGACGGTGCCGTCATCATGCGGTGATGTCATGGCGGCAGTGCAAAAGGGGGTGTACACCCCATGGCCCTGCGGCAGCCGCTATCCCACTATACCAGAGCAATCAATTCACCACTCGCATCATCATGAACCTCATCGTCATCATTCTCATCCTTCTACTTCTTGGAGGTGGCGGTTACGGCTTCTTCTCCGGCAACCATTATATGGGTGGCGGTGCCAGCCTCATCGTCATCATTCTCATCGTCCTGCTCCTTGCCGGGCGGATTTAACCAAGCCCACCTCAGTCCATACCTCCATGAAATTCATCTCATCTCTCCTTCTTCTTCTCCCCCTCGCTCTCGGCATCACTTCCTGTGTTGGTCCAGGCTACGGCAGCGGTTACGGAAGCGGTTACGGCAGTGGCTACGGCAGTGGCTACGGCAGCTACTCGACTCTGCCCAGTAACTACAATGGCAACGCCTACTATCTCAACGGCCGCTATTACTCCGGCGGAAACTACCAAACCGGCAACTACAACTACCAAGGTCGGACCTACACCAACAGATACTCCCACAACGGCCAGCACTACTATGGCGGCAGCCATCAGCACTACACGCCACAGCGTGGCAGCAGCCACGTCGCCAACGTTCGCGTCAACACCCCCGTCCTGCAGCACCATTCAAACAGCCAGCTCTTGCAGAGACGCCGCTAAGTGAGTTTCGGCAGGTGCGCTTGATGCATCAACATGATGGGGAAGGCCTAAACCTCCTGCCCCTTCCGCATTCAAAATCTCAATTGGCGGCAGAACGTGCCGACACCACTTCCATAAACCCTGCAAAAGTGAATTCACGATCACTGAAGTTCACGTCATGTTTGACGCTGGCTCCGTTCAGTTCAGTGACGGAGCCCTGTGCTAGGCTATATACAGTGAGGTTCGCGGGGACGGCTTGTTTGTTGTCATTGGTGACGACGCGCGTGGTCTCGATGCGCCGCACGAGCCGCCCTGAAGAATTGAATTTTTCGACCCGAAGAGGCACGTCACGGCGGCGGTCCATCCAGGTGCGGACGCTCGCATAGTTGCTACTCTGCCCCTTGCCGGGTTTGGACTCGAGAATGTCGCAGCTCACACGGTTCACGACTTCCGTGCCGATGATCGCCTGCTGTTTCCAAAGGAAGAAGTTTTCGACCACATCGCCATATGACAGGTCACTGCCCAGCAGCGCTTCTTTCATTTGGGAACTGTCGAGAGTACGCACCGTGTTTGGGGGGATGAAGATCGCGCCAGTGGCGGGTTGATCACCCGTTTTGCGCAGCAGCACGGCTTCCCCCGCCCGCTCTTTAGGCCAGAGCACCTGATATACGACCTCTGTGGTCGAGCTAGTGCGGCGTTGCTTGATCTGGAGTTGCAGCGTGTCCTTGGTGGTGCCTTGCACCTCCATTTTCAGCCTCACCACGGACGAGCCATTCTGCTGCATGGCTCCCAGTTTGGCGGCGAGGCCGCTAGCGGAGTCATCCGCATGGGCGGATACCGCCAGGAGTGCCGGGCAAATGAGCCGGAGAATTGTTTTCATGAGAAGTTTGTGGTTAAAGATCAGCCTTGCATGGCAAGGCTCGGTGTCAGACGTGAACTGCGCCACGCGGGATACAGCCCGCTGAGAACTCCGACGATCACGGCAAGGACGACGGCCACCGCCATCAGACCGGCGTTGAAGTCCGGCTCCAGCATGCCGTGGATGGCGGGCAGCATCTCCAGCACTTTCACGCCGATGGTGCCGAGCACCACACCGACGATCCCTCCTAGAAAACCAAGCAGAGCCGACTCCCACAAAATCATGCGAATGACGCGTCCGGGTTTCCAGCCGATGGCGAGCAGGATGCAGATTTCCTGCTTTCGCTCAAAGACCGTCATCAGCATCGTGTTCATCACCCCGAGCACACCGACGATCACCGCCAGCAGCGAGGTGCCCCAGCTCATGGCGCTGATGAAACGAAACGCCTGGCTGTTGCCCAGATGCTCTCCCGCCACCATCGCGCGCGCTTCTGGCGCCGTCGTGTTGATCTGCTCGCAGAGATGCTTCATCTCCTCCTCGTTCAGGCCGGGGGCCGCACGGATGTCGATGACGTTGATCCTGTCTTCGTTGCCGGTGATGTTTTGAAACAACGCCAGTGACAGAATCACCGAGCCGTTCTCCACCATCGCACCACCATCGACGATGCCGGTGACTGTCAGTTCTTTCGTTTCAAGCTGCAGTGAATCACCGACTTTTTTCTTGAGCGTCTCTGCAGCGGTTTGGCCTAGCACCACGGCCGGCTCCATAGCATCGTGAGGCATACGCCCGGAGATTAGCTTGAGGTTATGCCATGAAAATCCACCCCACTCACGGGCGGAGACCACCATCATCGAGGCATCTTCAACGCTGGTCAGATCGGCATAGATGGAGCATGCCTCCACGACCTGTGGCAGTTGCCCGATGCGGTCGCGAACGCTGGCGCTGAAGGGCTTCGGAGCGAGTGCGTTGCCCATGTTGCTCACCACGATGTCCGTGCCCCGCACCTTCATGCCCGTCGCCCAGCTGGCCTCAAAGCCACGCGAGATGCCGACGAGTGCCACCACTGCGGCGATGCCAATGGAAATGCCCACGAGCGTGAGTCCGGTACGCACGGGGCGGCGCTGTAGCCCGCGCACTACGATGGTGAGGAATGTCATTTCAGGCTGCGGGTGGGGGTGTTGGTTGATCGACCACGATCAGGCCGTCCTTCATCTGAATCGTTCGTGACGCCATGCGCGCGATGTTGAGGTCATGCGTCACCAGCACCAGGGTCATGTTTTGCTCGCGCCGGAGCCGAATGATGAGCTCCAGAATGTTTTTCGCATTTTCACTGTCGAGATTGCCGGTTGGTTCGTCCGCGAGCAGCACCGAAGGTCCATTGGCCAGGCTGCGGGCGATGGCGACACGTTGTCGTTCCCCCCCAGAGAGCTTCGCGGGAAAATGATCGAGGCGATGCACCAGTCCCACGGACTTCAGCAGTTCCACGGCCCGTTCGGTTCGCATGGCGGCGGGGCGGTCCGTCTCAAACATCGGCATCTGCACGTTTTCCACCGCTGTGAATGTCGGCAGCAGATGGAAGGCTTGAAAAATGATGCCGATCTCGTGGGCGCGATAGTCAGAAGGATCAGGCAGGTCGGCAATTGATCTGCCGCGATAGTGCAGGATGCCCGCGCTGGGCACATCGAGCGCGCCGAGCATCTGCAGCAGCGTCGTCTTGCCGCAGCCGCTCGGGCCGATGATCACCACAAACTCGCCCTGCGTGATGCTGAAATTCACGCCGCGTAGCGCTTGCACCCGGCCACCATCGTATTCTTTTTTCAGGCCTCGGGCCTCGAAGACAAGGGACGTTGGTTCGGCGGCATGGGAGTTTGCTAAGGATCGTGTCATAGTTGCAAGGAGAGGGCCGTCATTCATCGAATGCCTGCCAGGATCTTCATCGCAGCCCCCTGGCAGGCCTGCAGGATTAAAATAGACTCAAAGGTAAGGACGAAGGTGAACATGCGCTTCATGACTGTCTGGCAGACCTGTGCCATTGCGCCCCCACGCGTGGATCGCTCAGACTGCGGAGCACATCGAGCATCGCATGACGATAGCTCGGGAACGGTGGTCTTTCATCGGGTGTCGTCGGCAATATCTCAGCCACGTGGAGCGGCAGTTCTGCGTGCGGCAGCCCCAGATGCAGATGATGCACGCCATGATAGGGCTCATGCAGCAGCGTGAAGGCCACCAGCCGACCTGTCCAGCTCTCGGCCACAATGTGGCGCGTCGCGCTGTTTACCGTGCTGCCGGTCAAGCCTACGTGCTCCACATATTTGCGCCAGCTTTGCAGGTTCCCTGTGATAAACGCCGGCGCGAGGTACATCCACACAAAGTAATGCCAAACCTGCCAGTACGAGACAGCGGTGATGATCCCGATCCAAACGACGACCATCAGCCCCAGTTCAGCCCAGATGCGGCGGCGCACCTTGCGACTGCGGATTGGCGAGCCGACACGCAGGAACGAGCGTAGAAACAAAAACGGCGTGTACAACAGTCCGACGGTCAGTTCGAGGAACGCCACAAGGACTCTGCCCCAGCGCGGCGCTTTCGTGAAAACGAACGGCCAAAGCTCTTCATCACGCTCCGTGGCGAAGTAGGCGTGATGGGTTTGATGCGCCGCACGATAGAGGCTGAAGCTCATGAAACTGAAAATGCCCAGAAGCACGCCGTCGAACTCATTGAAGCGCCGGTTTCTTCTGAGCAGGCCATGCGTCGCCTCATGGAAGCCCACCGCCGCTCCATGCATGAGATGACTGGTCAGCAGCACCAGTGGCACGGCCCACCAGAGGGATGCGCCACTGTACAAGACCGCGCCAAGAGCGATTTCGGTGAACAGAAAAAGAAAAACCACGATCTGGAAAGCCGCGCGGCTCACCCAATGCGGTTCGATGGTGGGTTCAGTGTTCATCGCAGCGTGGTCATGAGCGCGGCAGTCAAGATTTCCGGTGAGTGGCAAACGCCTGCGAGCACGTCGAGATACATACGGCCCACCTGCTGAATATCTGTGAGAGTGAACTGATTCGGCTGGAACAACCAGGCGACTTCCATGGCATCCCCCTCCTCGTTGATCTCACAGGCGAGGTTGAATCGTGCCGTGCCCGTGCTGCGCATGCGAAGCTGAAGCGACAGGCCCGGCACGGCGACATCAGGAATCGGATGATTTTGCAGCGCAAAGCGCACCTCGAAGAGTGGATTGTGTCCATCGGGTGTCGCTACGCCCAAGGCACGCACGAGTTCGGCAAAAGGAATGGCATGGGCAAAGGATTCCACCGTGGTCTGATGCACGGTGCGCAGACTGTCCGCAAAGGAGCGTGTACGATCAATCTGACCGCGCAACGGCACAATGCCAGAGCAGTAGCCCATCGTCTCGCGTGCGGCCTGCGTGTTGCGATTCGCCACCGGCGTGCCGACAACGATGTCATCAGCCCCCGTCCACTTTGAAAGAGTGATTTGAAACGCGGTCAGCAGCGTGCTGAAGAGCGTGGCTCCATTGCAGCGCGCCAGTTCGCGCACGGCGCGGCCAAGTTCCGCAGAGACCTGAGTCACGCAGCGTTGCAGTGTGCCAGTCACGGCGGTGTTCCAGAGTCGTGGTGCTCCTGCTAGGTGCGTCTGCCAGAACTCAAGCCGGGGAGCCAGCACCGCAGGCTGCCAGAAGGCACGCTCGGCAGCCCCCCACTGTGAATAGGTCAGTGGCACGGGTGGCAGCGCGTTATGGTTGCCTCGGACCCCCTGCATGTAGGAGGCGAACAGATCCTGCACAAACACGCCCAGCGTCCAGCCGTCGGCGATGGCATGATGAATCACCAGCACCAGTACGTGCTCATCCGCAGAGCGTCGAAACACCTCGGCGCGGTACAGCGGGCCCTGCACCATTTCAAACGGCTGGCTGGCAATCTCCCGCGCGAGTTCTTCGATCGCCTCCGGCTGTCCTTGTGCGGATGAGAGTTCATGAAAGCGCAGTGCAGGTGCGGCGCTCCTGCGAATCATCTGCATCGGCTGCTCTTTGCCGGGAAGAATCGACAGTCGCAGCACCTCCTGCCGGTCCACAACTTTTTGCAGCGCCGCCTCGCTGCCTGGCGGTGTCAGTAGTCCGCGCACTTGAATGAGAGCGCAGATGTTGTTTGACACATTGCCGGCGGGCAGGGGCGTTGCCTCCCACAGCTCGCGCTGGGGATAGCTCAAGGGCTGCAGGCGGATTTGACCGCTGGCCAGCCATTGCTTCAGACGTGCTCGATTATCTTGGGACATCAGGCTTGGGTTTCCAGCACCAGGTGTTTGGCATCCTGCACCTCGGCATCATCGAGCAGCCGGTCAATTTCCGCATCCGTAAGCGCCTCCAGGTCCACCTCATCCGTAGGGATGGGTTCTGCGGGAAGTACAGGCGCTTTGGGCGCGGCTGCCGCCGCACCACCCATGTGCTCGGTGATCAGTGTCGCGATCTGGCCGATGGTGCGCGCACGCATCAGGCTCGCCGGTGGCAGCGCCACGCCGATGGAGCTTTCAATCGAGTTCTCGATCTCCACGGCCATCAATGAATCAAGCCCTAGGTCGGTGAGCGGCTGGTCGAAACGCAGGCCCTCGGGTTTGACGCGCAGCACGGAGCCCACCACATCACGCACCGCCTGGCCGATGACATCAGCGCGGTCCGCAGGCGCGGCGGATTCGATCTTGCGCCGCCAGTCGCTTTTGGCACCGCTGGCTTCAGGGGCGTCTTCGCCTGCTGCGTAGATACGCTCCAGCAGGGGACTCTCCTGGCTGCCGCGGAAAGACTGCCGCCATTTCGACCAGTCCACTCTCATCGCCATAGCCTGCGTGGCACCGGCATTGAGGTAGGACTCCATGAGAAAAACCACTTCTCGCGGAGACAAGGGCGTCGTGCCCTGACGCGCCAAGTATTCGGCCACACGTTCATTCCGCGCCACATACCCTTCGCCGCCGAGCGCGCCCCAGTTGATCACCAGCGCCGGCAGCCCCATGGCCGCACGATGATGCGCGAGTGAATCAAGGAAGGCATTTGCAGAGGCATAGTTGGCCTGCGCTGAGTTGCCAAAGATGCTGGAGACTGACGAGAACATCACGAAGCAGTCCAGGCTCATGCCAAGAGTGTTTTCATGCAGCAGCCATGCTCCATGTGCCTTGGGTGCCAGCACCGTGCGCATACGCTCGCGTGTCAGCGCTGCCATCGGCGCATCATCAATCACCATCGCCAGATGAAACACGCCTTTGAGCGGAAACTTGGTCGCTGCGATGTCTGTCAGCAGTTGCTTGATGTCCTCAGCTGCGCCGGCATCTGCCAGCACCACTTTCACATCCACGCCACGCGCACGCAGCTTCACCAGGAAGGCTTCCGCTGCAGGCGTGCTCGGTCCGCTGCGGCTAGTGAGCACCAGATGCTTCGCGCCGCAGTCTGCCAGCCACTCGGCCACCACTTTGCCAAAGCCGCCGAAGCCACCCGTGATCAGGTAACAGCCATTCGGCTTCACTTCAAAGGCAGGAGTCAGCGGCTCACCACGTCTCACGATGAACGGCTCAGGGAATGAGACAATCACTTTGCCGGTGTGTCTGCCTTGCGCCATCAGCCGGAATGCCACGTCGATGCGGCAGGCAGGGAAGGAGCGGAACGGCAGCGGGTGCAGTGATTTCTGTGCGACCAGCACAGCGACATTTTCCAGAAGCTGGCGTGTTTGATCTTCATCATCGCTGAAGATCGCGTCCATCGCCACCACATGGAATGAAGCGTTCTTTCTCAGATGCCACAGCGGGATGCGGCTGTTTTGGTAGATGTCCCGCTTGCCGATCTCGATGAAGCGTCCGGACTGAGCCAGGCAGGAGAGCCCCATCGGGATGGCTTCGGCTGCGAGCGCGTTCAGCACCACATCCACGCCTTTGCTGTTCGTGATTTCCATCACCGCCTCGGCAAAGTCAGCACGACGCGAGTCGATGACATGCTTAACCCCGAGGACAGTCAGCAGCGCGCGTTTGGCCGGACTGCCGGCACTAGCGATGACTTCCGCACCGAGATGGTGGGCAATTTGAATCGCCGCCATGCCCACTCCGCCTGCACCGGCATGAACCAGGATGCGTTCACCCGCTTTCAGATTCGCCACGGTTTTCAGCGCATGCCATGAGGTCATGAAGACCACCGGCAGTGTCGCCGCTTCCTCAAACGACAGACCCTCGGGGATGGCTCGCACATCACCGGCCCGCGCCATCGAATGCGTCGCGAGTCCGAACACCGCGAGGCCAAACACACGATCCCCCGTCTTCACATGCGTGACATTGCTTCCCACGGCTTTCACAATCCCGGCGACTTCATCGCCAAAGACGCGCGCATCCGCCGTTTCAGCAGGATAAAGTGCCAGTGCTTTGAGCACATCACGGAAATTCATGCCCGCAGCCTTCACTTCGATAACCACTTCACCTGCACCGCAGTGCGGCAGGGCGAAGGGCACCAGACGCAGCGCATCGAGTAGCCCGCGCTCGCGGGATTCAAGCCGCAGTGGCACGGCTGCATCCAGTATCTGCTCACGCGTCTGCAAACCTCGGCTGATGCGCCGCACGTAGCGGGCTTCGCCACGGTATGCGATCTCGCGTTCGGCGTCCTCCTGCTGCAGCTCAGTCCAAAGCATGCCGTTGTCTGCGGCGGATGCCTCAGGCGGCAGGTCAATGCCACGGCAGGTGTAGTTGCTGTGCTCATTGGCAATCACACGCATCAGGCCGATGGCAGGCCCCTGGGCCAGCGCCACCAAATTGTTCCGATCGACGGGCTGTGCGCCACGCGTCACCACATCGATGCGCAGCCTAGCCGCTGGATTGAGCAGTTCGAGCGCCTGGGTCAGGTGAAACATACCATCAGTGCCCAGCATCGCGGCGTCTTTGCCAGCACCCGGTTCGGTCTCGTCCAGACTCCACATGTAAACAAAACGCTCCGGCACTTCGTCCGCGCATGCTTTCAGCAGCATCTGCCAGTCTTCCAGCGACTCCGCACGCAGGGCAAAGACATCCGTGCCTTCCGGCTCGAAAGCATTGCCGCGATGAGCCACCCGGCAAGTTGCACCACTGGCACGCAGTTGCACCGCGAGCTGATGACCTAGACCGCCCGCGTCCGCCAGTACGAGCCAGGATTTTTCCACCGGCACTTCCATCACAGTCGGCGTCACCATCACCGGCTCGCTCCATGGCTTGCGTGCCATGAGGCCAATGAGGCTTTCGCCGCCCTGGGAGCGGATCAGTCCGGAAAGAGAGGCGGTTTCGCTGAAGCCCGTCTCGCCTAGAACTTTCTGCCATTGCTCACGCTCCAGCAGCGGATGATTCGGCCGCAGATCGCGATCCGTGAAGCGCCACCAGCCGCTGGTGAGTCCGAAGACTGCGTTCAGCCACAAATGGGGCGTCGCGACATCGACAAACAGCAGGCTGCCGCCGGGAACGAGCAGGTCATTGAGGTTGCGCAGAGCGTTGCGCACATCGCTCACGGCATGGATCACGTTGGTGCCGAGAATGAGGTCGAACGAGCCAGGAGCGAAATCCTGCTCCGTTCCGGGCTTCTCCAGATCGAAGGTCTGGTACTCGACCTCCACATAAGAATTCAGCTTTTGCTTCGCCGCTGGAAAAAAGGCGGGGGAGACGTCGCTGAAGACATAGGAATGTACTCCGCGCTCAAGACCGGGCAGCACCTGCGATGCGAGACCGCCGGTGCCCGCGCCGATTTCCAGGATGCGGAGTCCGCGTCCTTCCGGCAGATGGAGAGCTGCTTCGCTGACCGCGCTGGAAATGGCGGCAAGCCAGGGGCTGGTGACGAGACCGTCGCCATAAAACTGATCCAGCACGTCCGCGCCACCGCTGGCAAACAAGACCTGCACGGCCTCTTTTTCACCGCGCATGATGGCACCGAGTTCGCCACAGGTGGCACCGCACAGCAGCGCCTCTGGCATGTGACCGGGATACATGGCAATGCTGGAACTGAGCAGTGCCGCCGCAGAATCTGCGGCCTTCGTGAAGGCCGGCGTCGTCTGATATCCGGCGCCTTTTTGGGTGAGCAGCTCCTGCTTCACGAGATTGTTCATCAACTGCACGAATGAGCGCTGCATGGAGTCGCTCACGCCGAGTGATTTCGCCGTGAAGCTGCCCTCCGCCCCCATGGCACGCAGACCGCTGGCGACTTGCGCGGCGGTCAGTGCGTCGCCTGCGGCGCTGGCCGCATCGAGACTGCGTCGGTCACGCATGTCGAGCACTTCATCCAGCGCCTGCTGTGCAGCGGCGTGCAGACGGCTCAAGGCAACAGGAGCGGCGGCGGCAGCGGGCTTGGTTCCGATGGTCTGCTCCTCCCAGGCGATGTGATAAGTCACGTCACGGCCTTTGCCGTTTTTGCCCGTGCGGCGTGCGCCTTCGACACTGATGGCACGGAAGCCATCGATGCGAACACAAGGCCTCCCGGCTTCGTCATAGAGCCCGATGCCGCCTTCGACGAATTCGTCATTGGCGTCTTTCACTGCGGCACAGACGCGACTCGACGCGCCTGGCGTGCGCAGGAACAGGATGCGTGCAAAGCGCACCGGCAGCCGCAGTCCGGCCGTGCGGCCCTCAACGGTCGCCGCACCTGCGGAGAAGATTTGCAGTGCGCCGTCAAAGAGCACCGGATGCAGCGGATACTCAGCAGCGCGTGGTGCGATTGCCGCGCCCAATGACACACGTCCGGCGGATTTGCCCGCACCGGCAGACAGTTCACGAATGGGGCGGAATTCCTCGCCATAGCGCAGTCCCATGTCACTCATGTGATCATAGAAGGTGTCGAGTCCGACGGCGGGCAAACTGGATTCTTCCCAGGTGGAGAGAGCGAAGGATGATTCCGTGCGTTCGCCGCGCATGGCACCCACGACGTGGGTTGACCATGAGGTTCCGGCTTCAAACCGGCTCTGGATGGAGAATGTGCGCTCAGTGAGATCATACGTCAGCTCCATCAGCAGGCCGGAGGGTGGATCCGGCAGGATGAGCGGTTTGCGGATCTCGAAATCTTCGATGACAAACGCCTTGCCCTCGAACAACTGCACACCGGCTTCGAGCACCATTTCGACAAAGCCTGCGGCTGGAAAAATGATGAGGTTTTCAACGCGATGATCCTTCAGGAAGGCCATGTGGCGGTTGTCCAGACGCGTGATCCACGTGGGCGTCGAGCGCGGGAGACGGACGTCGAGCAAGCCGCGCCCGCCGGGAGCCAGGCGGCCTTCGCGTGTCTCGGGGGATTCATTCCACCAGCGGCTTTTATCCCAGGCATAAACGGGCAGCGTCAGATGACGACGCGATGGCGTGATCGCCTTAAAGTCGAGCACGACTCCGGCAAGATGCAGGTCCAAGGCTGTTTCCAGCAGTGAATCATGCTCGCGTTCGCGACGTGCGGAGGCCAGCACCGTGGCTTTGCTGGCATCTTCGCCCAGGCATTCCTGCATGGAACGGACCAGCGCGGGATGAGCGCCGATTTCGAGCCACACATCCACACCAAACTCCGCCACGGCAGCAATCGCCTGAGCAAACTCCACCGGCTGCCTCACGCCACGGGACCAGTGGCTCGCGGTACAAGTCGGACCCGCGAGGCGGCTGCCGGTCACGGTACTGAAGAACGGCATCGTGGCAGCCTGTGGTTTCAATTCTTTGAGTGCAGCATTCAAAGCATCCGCCGCCGGTTGCATCATCGCATGGTGGAAGGGATGGCTCACCTGCAGGAAGCGCGCAAAGATACCCTTCGGCTCCAGTTCGGCGGCGATGGCCTCCAGCGAAGTCTTCAAGCCCGACAGCGTCAGCGAACGCGGGCCGTTGAATGCGGCGATGCTCACGGATCGGTCGTGTCTGGCGATCACCGCGAGTGCTTCATCCGGGCTCATGCCGACGGCCAGCATGGTGCCGCCTGCTGCGGCGCATTCATCCATGAAACGTCCGCGCAGCACGATGATCTGGGCGGCTTGCTCAAGGGTGAGGATGCCGGCGATGCAGGCTGCGGTGACTTCGCCGACACTGTGGCCGACCACCGCAGCAGGCTGGACGCCCCATGACTGCCACAGCGCCGCGAGCGCCATCTGCATGGCGAAAATGGCGGGCTGCGAAATCTCCGTGTGCTGCATCTTCGTTTCAGCCTCGGCACGATTGAGTTCATCCATCAAGGAGAACTTCGCCCATGGCCGCATGGCCTTGTCACAGGCGTCGATCATGCTTTTAAACACCGGCTCATGCCGCATGAGTTCGACCCCCATGCCCTGCCATTGCGGGCCCTGTCCGCTCATCACGAAGACGACACGGGAGGCGTGCTCGCGCCGTGGAGTGAAGGCGCTGCGCATGCGGGGGCCGGCCTGCCCGGACGCAAAGGCGCTGAGCTCCTGAACCATCTCTCCCAGCGTGCGCGCGGTGAACGAGAGACGATGCGAGTGATGATTGCGCCGCGCACCGAGCATGTAGGTGAGGTCTTGCAGCAATGGCGAACTGCCGTTGAGCTTGGAGTGATCATCGACCCAGGTGCTCAACTGGTACGCGGCGGACTGCAGCGCCTTCTCAGAGCGGGCGGAAAGCGTCAGCGGCCAGGCGCGATTGGTAACATCTGTCACGTGGGCACGCGCTGCCTGTTTCGGTGGCTCCGACAGGATCACATGCGCATTGGAGCCGCCGAAGCCGAAGGAGTTCACCCCCGCGAGACGCCGGGCCCCGTTGTCCGGAAACTCTTCGCTGGCCAC
>NCCR01000118.1 GCA_002279765.1 Verrucomicrobia bacterium 12-59-8
GGAGTGAGTGTGTTGGCGGTGCCGCTGGTCGACGGGCAGGAGTGCCCATCGTACTTCTGAGGCGGTACGATGGACACTCTTGTCCGTCGGTCAGCGCGCGCGAATGCAGCGCGAGTGTGCGGGATGAGATGGCGTAAGCGCAGCGGGGCGATGGGGCTGCTGAAGACGGGTTTGAGAAAGAGAGGGAGCGAGTGTGTTGGCGGTGCCGCTGGTCGACGGGCAGGAGTGCCCATCGTACTTATTGCATCCCCAGCGCCCTAACCAAGAACGCCCACTCGTCGGCGGTTTTTTCGATGGTCTTGTTGAGGGCGGTGCCGGCACCGTGGCCGGCGCTGGTTTCGATGCGGATGAGGACGGGCGGGGCGTCTTTGGCCTGGCAGGCTTGGAGGCGGGCGGCGAACTTGAAGCTGTGGGCGGGGACGACGCGGTCGTCGTGGTCGCTGGTGAGGACGAGGGTGGCGGGATAGCGGGTGCCGGGCTTGAGATTGTGATAGGGGGAGTATTTGAGCAGTGCGTCGAATTCGGCTTTGTTTTCGACGCTGCCGTAGTCGCTCTTCCAGCCCCAGCCGATGGTGAATTTTTCGAAGCGGAGCATGTCGAGCACGCCGACGGCGGGGAGAGCGGCGGCGTAGAGTTCGGGGCGCTGGGTGAGGCAGGCACCGACGAGGAGGCCGCCGTTGCTGCCGCCCTGGATGGCGAGCTTGGCGCTGGTGGTGTATTTGTGGTCGATGAGCCACTCGGCGGCGGCGATGAAGTCGTCGAACACGTTTTGTTTGCCGAGCTTGATGCCGGCCTGATGCCATTCGCGGCCATACTCGCCACCGCCGCGCAGGTTGGGCATGGCGAAGACGCCGCCCATCTCAAGCCAGACGGCGCGGGAGACGGAGAAGCCGGGGGTGAGGTTGATGTTGAAGCCGCCGTAGCCGTAGAGGAGCGTGGGGTTTGAGCCGTCGAGCTTGAGGCCTTTTTTGTGGACGATGAACATGGGCACCTTCGTGCCGTCCTTGCTGTGGTAGAAGACCTGCTGCGTCTCGAATGCGGAGCCGTCGAAGTCCACCTGGGGCTTGCGCCAGAGGGTGCTCTCGCCGGATTTCAAATCCATGCGATAGATGGCACCGGGTTCGGTGAAACCGGTGAAGGTGTAGAAGGTGGAGGTGTCGTAGTGATGACCGCCGAAGCCACCGGCGCTGCCAATGCCGGGGAGCTGGATGTCGCGGATGAGTTTGCCGTCGAGATCGAAGCATTTCACTTCGGTTTTCGCATCGCGCAGGTACTCGCAGAACATCTGGCCGCCCACGGTGCTGACGCCTTCGAGGAGGACCTTGGGCACTTCGGGGACGACGATGCGCCAGTTGCCACGCTCCGGTTTGCGGATGTCGATGGCGATGACTTTGTAGCACGGTGCATTGAGATCCGTGTGGAAGTAGAAGATGGGGCCGTCGTTGTCGATGAAGTCGTAGCGAGCGTCGTTGTCGTTGAGCAGTTCCACGACGGGGCCGCTTCCGGCGATCTTCTGGTAGAAGACGCGATTCTTTGGCTCGGTGCCGAGCCAGACCTGAATGACGAGGTAGTCGCCGTCCTCGGTGACGCCGCCGCCGAAGCCCCACTTGGGCTCGTCTTTGCGCTCGTAGATGAGCTGGTCGTCACTCTGGGGTTTGCCGAGCGGGTGGAAGTAGAGCTGGTGGAATTCGTTCTTCGCGGTGAGCGCTGCGCCGGGCTGGGGCTCAGCGTAGCGTGAGTAGTAGAAGCCGCTGCCGTCTTTGCGCCAGGAGACGCCGCTGAATTTGACCCACTTCACCACGTCGTCCAAATCGCGACCGGTGGCGATGTCGCGCACGCGGAGGGTGGTCCAGTCGCTGCCGGCTTCGGAGATGCCGTAGGCGATGAGTTTGCCGTCTTCGCTGGGAGCGTAGTCGGAGAGGGAGGTGGTGCCGTCTTTGGACATGGCATTGGGATCGAGCAGCACTTTGGGCTCTGCCTCCAGAGATGCTGCGGTCATGAGGACGGCCTGATTTTGCAGGCCGGTATTGTGCGTGAAGAACCAGCGGCCGCCGTGCTCAAAGGGCTGGCCCATGCGCTCGTAGTTCCAGAGTTTTTGCAGGCGTGCCTTGATCTCCTCGCGGCGTGGGAGTTTTTCGAGATAGGCGAAAGTTACCTCATTCTGCGCTTTGACCCAGGCTTTGGTTTCTTCGGAGTTGTCGTCTTCGAGCCAGCGGTAGGGATCGGTGATCTGCACGCCGTGGAGGGTGTCCACCACGTCCTCCTGGCGTGTCTGGGGGTAGGGCAATACTTCGGCGGAGAGGGTGGCGGTGGTCATGAGGAGCAACAATGCGGCGCGCATGGGGCACCGTGTCAGGTGGGCGGGGATTTGCAAATCTTCAGCGTTCTCCATGGTGTGGGCAATGCACTAGAATTGAGGTCCTCATAGACCTCTGTGCGAATTCTGGGCAAATGCTCATACTGGGTGCCGCACAGAGGACTGTGCGGGCCACTATCTGCGCCAGCCTTCAGCCCACAAACTCGTCGATGCCGCATTATAGCGCCCGCGAAACTCAGTTCGATCTAACAGGCTGCCTAAGGCTCGAAGATCATGGGCTTCGACGGCGGCAGGCTGGGGACAGCCAGCCCTACCTTGCGCCGGGCATACGTGCGTTCATGGGGCGAAGGGAGGGAGATTGATCCTCCGACCAACGCCGTTCGGCTCCATGTTCCCTTTTCGGAAATCCGTTTTGGAGAATGCTATCAACTACATGCCCCTCACTCACGACTGAGGAGCTGGCGGGCGCGCGCTTTGGCGAGTCGCATCAGATGTTCGAGCTGCATGTACTCATCCAGCTCACGCTTTTCTTCGGGCATGAGGCCGGTCGTTTTTTCTTTCGCGATCAGGCCCATGACCCGCTTGCGGGCTTTGGCGGAAGGTTTGAACGAAGCCACGTCCGCACTGGTCACTCCACCGGCTACGAATTCGATGATCTCCTGATGCGCTTTGGTCATGGGATTATCGTAACCATCAATTTCCACTTTGCAATCCCACCTCCGCCCGCCACGCTGAATCATCATTTCCAGTCACCATGCCCATCTCTCCTGATCAATACGAAAAGCTCGGCACTTTCTACCTCGGCCGTGAATACGATCTCTCTGCGAAGAAGATCAAGGATGACCTCATTCTGTATGACTCGAAGGATCTGGTGACGCATGGCGTGGTGCTGGGTATGACGGGCAGCGGGAAGACGGGGCTGTGCCTCTCTCTGCTGGAGGAGGCGGCGATGGATGGGGTGCCGGTGATCGCGATTGATCCGAAGGGCGACATCGGCAATGCGCTGCTGACTTTCCCGAATCTGACGGCGGAGGAGTTTCGTCCGTGGATCAATGAGGACGAAGCGCGGCGCAAAGGGCAGTCGCCGGATGATTACGCAGCGGCGCAGTCGGCGCTGTGGCAGAAGGGTCTGGGGGAGTGGGGACAGAGTGCGGACCGCATCAAGCAACTGCGTGCGACGGTGGACATGTCGATCTACACGCCGGGGAGCAATGCGGGGCTGCCGGTGTCCATCCTCAGCTCGCTGAACTGCCCGCCGGCGGAGGTGATGGATGATGCCGAAGCGCTCGGCGACCGCATCGAGAGCACGGTGTCTTCCATGCTGGGGCTGCTGAATGTGAATGCGGACCCGATCCAGAGCCCGGAGCACATCTTGCTGAGCAACATCGTGGCGTACTGCTGGAAGAAGGGGCAGAATCTGACGCTGGAAAATCTGGTGCGGCAGATTCAGCAGCCGCCGATGCGCAAGATCGGCGTGGTGGATCTTGAGAGCTTCATGCCGGAGGCCAAGCGCACGGCGCTGGCGATGAAGCTGAACAACCTGCTGGCATCGCCGGGCTTCAGCACATGGCTGGAGGGCGAGGCGCTGGACATCCAACGCATGTACTACACGCCGGAGGGCAAGCCGCGCATCACGATCTTCTGCATCGCGCATCTGAGTGATTCGGAGCGCATGTTCTTCGTCTCGCTGCTGATGAACCAGCTTCTCGGATGGATGCGTGCGCAGCAGGGCACGACCTCGCTGCGCGCCATTTTCTACATGGACGAGATCTATGGCTACCTGCCACCGACGGCGATGCCGCCTTCGAAGAAGCCGCTCATGATCTTGCTGAAGCAGGCGCGTGCGTTTGGCCTGGGCATTCTGCTGGCCACGCAAAATCCGGCGGACCTGGACTACAAGGCGCTGGCGAACATCGGTACGTGGTGGCTGGGAAGATTGCAGACGGAGCGCGACAAGATGCGTGTGCTGGATGGCCTGGAAGGTGCAGCGAACACGGCGGGCGGCAAGTTTGACCGCCAGCTCATGGAGCAGACGCTGGCGGGACTGGGCAACCGCGTCTTCCTCATGAACAATGTGCATGAAGACCACCCGGTGGTGTTCACGGTGCGCTGGCTGATGAGCTACCTCAGCGGCCCGCTCTCGCGCCCGCAGATCAAGGCGCTGATGGACCCGATCCGCCCGAAGGCGGGTGCCAAGGCCGCTGCCACCGAGGACGATGGCTTCGCGCCGCCCGGTGGGAGCAGTGCTACTGCTGACCGCAATACGCTGCGGCCTAAGCTGCCCGAGGGCGCGACCGAACTCTTCGAGCCGAGTGATGATGACGGCGAGAGACTGACCTATACGCCGACGATCGTGCGCAGCGCGACGGTGCTGTTTGACGATGCGAAGCGGAAGATCAGCGGGCGCAGCATCGTCACGCTGGTGAATGAGATCGACATCGAGAAGCAGAAGGTGCTGTGGGACAAGTTTGTCGAGGTGCCGAAGGATGATGATCTGTCGAAGTATGAACCGGAGCCGAAGGAGAACGCGGCGTATGCGGATCTGCCGGGGCCTGCGCTGAAGACGACGACGTACACGAGCATCAAAAAGGATTTCACGGACTGGGTGTTTTCCAATCACAGCCTGGAAGTTTTCTTTTCGCCGCTGCTGGAGGTGTATTCCAATCCCGGCGAGAAGCAGGATGAGTTCAAGGTGCGTATCACGCAGACGACGCGGGAGCAGCGGGATGCCGCGATCGAGGAACTGCGCGCGAAAACCGCGAAGACGATGAAGTCGCTGCAGGACAAGGCGGATAAAGCGGCGAGCAAGGTGGATGTGCAGCAGGCGCAGGCCAGCAGCGCGAAGCTGAGCACGGCGGTGCAGATCGGGAGCAGCATTCTGGGGGCTTTCTTTGGCCGCAAGAGCAGCCTCGTGAAAGCCAGCACCATCACGAGCGCCTCGCGCGTGTGGAAGGAAGGCCAGGATGTGAAGGCGGCGCAGCAGGAGCTGGAGTCCGTGAAGGAGGACATGGCGGAGCTGGAGAAGCAGATCGCCGATGATACGCAGAAGATCCGGGATCAGTATGATCCGGCGACGCTGGTGTTTGAGACGTTCAAGCTGAGTCCGGTGAAGAAGAACATCCAGGTGACGGCGACGGGGATTTTATGGCTGGCGAGGTAGGGCGTGAGGCGGGCTGGCAGATCGTGGATTGGGACGAAGGGGGCCGAAGATGAACGGGCTGGGGAAGTAGGACGTGAAACGGGCTGCTAGCCCGTGGATTGGGACGAAGGGGGCGGAAGATGAACGGGCTGGGGAAGTAGGACGTGAGGCGGGCTGGCAGATCGTGGATTGGGACGAAGGGAGTGGAAGATGAACGGGCTGGGGATGTAGGGCGTGAAACGGGCTGGCAGATCGTGGATTGGGACGAAGTGAGTGGAAGATGAACGGGCTGGCAGCCCGTTTCACGTTCCCGGACGGGCTGGTGGCCCGTTTCACGTTGTCTGACGGGCTGGTGGCCCGTTTTATGTTTCGAGTGCATCCCACATACTGTACTCAGCTTCGCTCAAGCGAGCTTTGATGGGATTGTTTCGGAGGTACTTTGCGAAACGCTCCAGGGCCGACTTGTCTCGTACGATGTGATCGAAGCTTTCGTCCATCCACAGTGCGCCCTGTTGTTCGAGGAGTTCATTGATCTTGTTGGCGGTGAAGGACTTCCATGTGTGTAAAATGCGTTCGAGCTGCCACCCAGGAAACGGGCAGACGAGGACATGAATGTGATTGGGCATGATCACCCAGGCGGCGAGTTCATAGCGGACATCTGCAAAGTGGTGGAGGCATTCGGCGACGATATTGCGACATGCCTTCTCGCGCAAAACGCAGGTGCCATGGCCTGCATCGAGCCAGCGCTCCATTCGGCGGGTGAAGTGGTCGTGATAGCTCTTCTCGGTGGGCTCATCCCAGGGTTTGGGATGGAGGAGGAAAAAATCGTCGCGCTCGCGCTGCCAGGATTGGAGCGTGTCGGTGTCCACCGAATCGGCGAGCCGCCAGGTGACGAAGTAGGTGCAGCCTTCTTGATCCCAATGAGGGAGATTGCGTTCTCGTTTTTCAACCGATCCGGCCCAGTTTAGGGGCTTGAAATGGAAAGGCATGGGGAGACGGCTTTCGGTTTTTCCGATCCACGGGCTGGCAGCCCGTTTCACGTTCCAGAACGGGCTGGCAGCCCGTTTCACTTTTTAATAGACGTCGCGGCGGTAGCGCTTGGCTTCCTTCATGGCGTGGACGTAGGCGGCGGCTTCTTCGGGGGTTTTGCGGCCTTGGGTTTCGATGATGGTGTGGAGGGCTTTGTCCACGTCGGAGGCCATGCGGGAGGCGTCGCCGCAGACGTAGAAGATGGCGCCTTCTTCGAGCCAAGCCCAGAGTTCGGCGCTGTTTTCGAGCATCTTGTGCTGCACGTAGATTTTTTCGGCCTGATCGCGGCTCCAGGCGGTGCTGAACTTGGTCAGGGTGCCGTCGGCGAGCCAGGCTTCGAATTCGTCTTTGTAGAAGAAGCAAGACTTGGCGCTGACTTCGCCGAAGAAGAGCCAGGCTTTGCCCTGGGCGCTGGTGGCTTTGCGTTCTTCGAGGAAGGCGCGGAACGGGGCGATGCCGGTGCCGGGGCCGCACATGATGATGGGGGTCTGCTCTTGGGGCTCGGGGAGGCGGAAGCCTTTGCCGTGATTCACGAAGCAGGGAATCAGCGTTTCATTCGGTGTCACACGTTCAGCGAGGAAGGTGGAGGCAACACCGCCGCGCGCACGGTTATGGCTCGTGTAGCGCACCGTGGCGATGGTGAGATGCACCTCCGTGGGGTGCGCCTTCTGGCTGCTGCTGATGGAGTAGAGGCGGATGTTGAGCTTCTTCTGCGTGAGCATGAACTCCTCGGGCGTGAACTTGGCGATGGGATTTTCCAGCAGGAGGTCGATGACAAAGCGGCCCCAGAGGTACTCTTTGAGCGCGTCTTTTTTCTCCGGCACGCTCAGGTCGGCCAGCAGGGTATCGCCGCCCGTTTTTTCGATGATGGCTTTGATGAGCTTGTTGTCGATCTCGGTGATGAGGGCGCCTTCGATCAAGGCCTGACGAATGGGCACCTCGGCGGCGGTCTTGGGGTGCTTGACGATTTCGGTGCCCGAGAAACCGAGCGCGGCGAGGGTTTCATCCACAAGCGCGGGATCATTGGTGGGCTGCACGGCGAGGGAGTCGCCAGGGGTGTACTCCAGACCGGAACCGGCGAGGTCGATCTCATAATGCGCGGTGTGCTTGGGTGCATCGGGGCCGGAGAGGTCGTACATGCGCTTCACCTTGGCGATGCAGGGATTCTTGACGTTGTAAACGGGCTTTCCGGCTTCTGGGGTACTCATTGCCTGAGACTAGAAGGCAGGCCGATGTTGTCAAACCTGCCCTCCTGCTCAGGCAGGGAGAATCAGCATGGCCTTGGCTCCGGCAGTGCCTTCACGATTGGTCAGCTCCACGCTGCCGCCGTGGAGCTGGGCGACTTCTTTGACGAAGCAGAGGCCGAGGCCGGTGCTTTTCTTGCCGCTGTCGGGGCGCGGCAGGGAGTAGAAGCGCTCGAAGACGCGGGCGCTGGCGTAGTCGGGGATGCCGGGGCCGGTGTCTTCGATCTCCAGCACGACCTGTGCGTCGAAACGATAGCCGCGCGCGGTGATGGCACTGCCTTTCGGAGCGAAGTCGATGGCGTTTTGCAGGAGATTGCCCACGGCGAGTTCGAGGAGCCAGGGATCTCCCTGCGTGGTGAGGCCTGGCACGATGTCACGCTCCAGGCGCACCTCTTTGGCCAGAGCGACGAGTGCGAGATGATCCCAGGCGCGGTCAAGCACACTCGTGAGATCGACGGGTTCGTTGGTTTCGAGCTTCTTCTGTTTTTCGATGGCGGCGAGATGCAGCAGGCGCTCAAGGAGATCGCGCAGCCGGGCGGCTTCGGTGCGGATGTTTTGGAGGAAGCGTGCGCGCTTGGGCTCGGGGACATCGCCCTGGAGGATTTCGCCGGCACCGAGGATGGCGGCGACGGGGCTCTTCAATTCATGCGTGAGGCTCTGCACGTAGTGCTCGACGTATTCGCGGCCTTCGAGGGCATCGCGCATGTCTTCGAGCGCTTTGGCGAGGGTTTTCATCTGATGTCCCGGCATGCGCGGCGAGGTGGAGCGCTCGGCACGGCTGACGGCGAGGGCGTGCTGGGTGAGAACCTCCAGCGGGCGTGTGGCCCAGCGGGCGGCGAGGTAGATGCCCAGTAGCATGAGCACGACGGTGGTGATGATGGACCACTTCAGCCAGCGCTCGGTCTCCCACACGAAAGCCAGCACGCCACGCTGGGGCTTGGCGACGCTGAGCATGCCAATGGTGCGGCCCTCATGCAGGATGGGAGCGCCGACGTACATGACGATGGAAAGCGGATCGCGTTCGCTCACGCGAGTGGAGCGGGCACCGTATTCGCCCATGAGGGTGAGGTTTACATCGCGATGATGGGAGATGGTGCCAGGCTGCTCGATGCCGGCGGAGTCAAACAGCACACGGCCCTGCGCATCGGTGACATAGACCTGCATGTCCACTTTGGTTTTGCTGAGGTTGTAGATCTGCGCCTTGAGCTGGCGCTGCTGGGCGGCATGGACGGCCTGCTGGACGGCCTGCGGATTGAGCACGCCTTTCTCCGCGTCTGCAGCGATGACTTCGGCGAGGATGTTGGCCACATCGACCATGGGTTCTTCGATGGCTTCAAAGTACTGGCGCTCGACGCGGTGGATGAGCTGGGTGAAGAGCACGAAGAGGCCCACGGTGGTGACCACGGCGAAGCCGAGCAGGAAGCGCGCGGTGAGGCTCATGCGGAGGGCCAGGTTTCGAGCAGTGAGTAGCCCATGCCGCGGTGGGTGACGATGGGATCAAGCCCCTCACGCACACCGCGCATGCGGGCGCGGAGGGTTTTGACGTGGGTGTCCACGGTGCGCTCCATGGAGGCGTCCGGCTCTTCGGAGGCGTGGTCCATGAGCTGCTCGCGGCTGAAGACGCGCCCGGGATGGGAGGCGAAGGCTTTGAGCATGCGGAACTCGTAGCGGGAGAGATTCAAGGCGATGCCGAAGTAGATGGCCTGGCAGCGGGTGTCATCAATGACGAGCGGGATGGAGGTGTCTGCCGCATGCGTGGGGAGTGGAATGGCGGATACGCGGCGGAGGATGGCGCGCACGCGGGCGACGAGCTCGCGCGGGCTGAAGGGTTTCACGACGTAGTCGTCTCCGCCGATCTCCAGGCCGACCACGCGGTCCACCTCGCTGGAGCGTGCGGTGAGGAAGAGGATGGGGAGGGAGTGTGCCTTGCGGAGGGTCTGGCAGACCTCGAAGCCGGTCATGTCTGGCAGGCCGACATCGAGAATGACGAGGCTGAAGTCCTGCGACTTCATCTGCTCCAAGGCAGCGCGACCGGTGGCGGCGGTGGTGACGGCAAAGCCATCGGCTTCGAGGGCATAGACGACGTTTTCGCAGATGGAAGGTTCGTCTTCGACGATGAGGATGTGGGCGGGCATTGCGGCTGGGGTGGATGTTTGAACCGCTGAGGAGTGGCTGACAAGATGCGAATTCGGAATCTCAGGAATGGGGGCGGGGTTTGGGATGCCCCTCTTTTGATGAATGAGGAAGGCAGAAACGCAGGAAGGGGATCCGGCTCCTGCCTTCATCATTAGGATATATTATTTCATGGCTCAGGCGAGGCGGGGTGAGACGGCTCCGAGCTTTTGGCTCCAGTCCACCTTGGCGGTCAGGGCCATGAGGACGCCGAGGGTGACAATGCCGCCCACGGTGAGGGTGAGTCCGGTGAGGCCTTTGAAGAAGAAGCTGTAGCTGAAGAGCACCATGTAGGCCGTCTGCGCGATGACGGCGACGCGGAAGAGAAACTCTCCGGCGGCGGCGCGCAGATAACCGCACACCAGCATGAGCGAGGAAACTGCGGCAATGACGAAGCTGAGATGCACGGGGACGACATCGAGCATGTAGGAGAACAACAGCGGGAAGGCAAAGAACCCGGCGGCGAGGAAGAAGTAATTTACCGGATGGAGCGACACGCCGCGCGAGGTGGCGGTGATGATGATGACGGTGAAGAACAGCAGCAGCGAGAGCGGCGCATAGAAAGAGATCTGCGCGGCGACGGGGCCGGCATTGAGCTCGCGCGGCATTTCCATGCCGATGCCGGGTGCGGAAATGGCGTCTTCGTATTTCCAGATGAGCTCCATGCCTTTCCCGGCGGGCTTGCGGTCGGTGGGGGAGCTGGTGGGGAAATTCACGTCGGTGAAGTCGGTGTGCATGGTGAGGGTGAAGTCGCGGATGCGGCTGGCATCGGCAAAGGCGTAGCGCCAGAGGTCCATGCCACGGCATTCGTAGCTGACGCTGATGGGGATGCTTTCTCCGGGGGCAAGCTGCACGCTGTCGGTGATGACGCCTTCCTCCGGTGCGGCCACGGAGCGGCGTGCGGCGGCACCCGCGCCGAGCGAGAACTGGATTTTATCGAGCAGGGTGTTTCCGGCGGGAAGATCGAAGCCGATGCTGAGGGTCTGCGTGATGGCGGTGGTGTTGGTGAAGGTGTAGTCCCCGGCAAACTTCACGCCGTAAGTGCGGTGCCAGAGCAGGCCCATTTTGACGGGCTGATAGGAGAGCTGCACATTGACATCGCTCTTTGCCGGCTGGAGCACCACTTTGGAACCACTGGATGAGGTGTAGCGTGCGGCCGGATGCATCTGCAGCAGGCGCGGCCCCCAGCGCCCGCTGACATCGTCTCCGGTTTGGTAGCCGACCTGGGCGGTGCGCTGAGTGATGACGCCGCCAAGCAGCCACCAGGCGATGGTGGTGCAGACGAAGATGACGGCGATGGTGATGAGATGGGTGAGTTTCATGGCGATGGTGTGGTGTGGATATGGGGAGTGGGGAATCAGTTGGTGGCGCGTTTGCGGTAGGTAATGCGGGCCTGGGGTTGTTGATCACGACAAAGCGATTTGCGCAGGTGGATGCCGGGCGCGGTGGTCTTGTCGGTGATGGGATCGACGTTGCCGGTGAAGCTGAGGTCGTAGGTGGCGGGGAGCTGCACGTTCCAGTCGATCTGTCTGGCAAAGAGCGGTGTCTGCGGCAGGGCGAGATCGAGTTCGCCCTCGGCCAACTGCAAGGGGGCGAGCATGGCGGTGAAGGAGAGCTCCACGACGGACTCCGCGCCGTCGGTGGCGGGATCGTCGAGGGGAATTTCCAAGCGATTGGCTTCGCCGAGTGTGGGGCGCACGGCATCGCCATTCACACGGCACTGGAGGAGCTTGGCGGAGTCAGGGAGCTGGAGCATGAATTTGACGGGGTGATCGTGACGCACGGTGATCGCGCCTTCGGTCAGAGCGGAGCCATCGCGGACGACCTGCGTGGTGTAGGCGGCGCTGACGACGATGGCAGCGTCCGTGAGATGGGCGCTGGGCTGCTGCGCGGCCTTGCGTGCCTCTTCGAGCGTGAAGGTGACCGCGCCCCCCTGCGCTGGAAGTGCGGCGAGTCCTGCGGTGGTGAGGGTTTGCGCGGTGTCGCCATGCTGGAGGCGCAGGACTTTGCCGTCGGGGAGTTCTTTGACCGCGAGCGAGGCGATGGGAGAGGCGGCGAGATCCAGCGTGGTCCCCTGCCCTGCGGTGGCGAGGGCGAAGGTGAGCTTCACCTGCTGCGCGCCGGCTTGGTCGGTGATGAGGCAGAGGTGATCGTCAGCGACGACGAGGCGTGCGTCTTTGGGCTCGACGGTGAGCACGCCGGTGGCAGCGCCTGCAAGCGGGACGGAGTGCCAGCCGCCATCGAAGTTCTCGACCTGCATGTCGGCGGTGAGAGTGGCGGCGCGGGGATCGAGCTGATACTGTGCTGAGAGCAGCGCCGCCGAAACGGGTGGCGGTGGTTTGGCTGCGGGAGGCGGTGGCTCCTTTGGTAGCGTGGCGGCGACGAGGCGCCTGAGTTCGCCGTAGGTGATGCGTACCTCGCTCTCATCGAGCCTGGTGATGGGCAGGGGCGATTGAGCCAGGAGGGAGGTGGCGGACAGCAGGAGGACGAGGTGTGCTTTCATCGACGTCCATGCTCAAAAGGGGCGTGAAACCTTGATGAAGCGGGGATGAAATGGGGGTGAAAAGATGGGGGGGGCGGGATCTCGGCTCCTTGGGGGGGCGGTGGGTGGGTAGTTTGCTCGTTTGGCTTTGCGGGTGGTTTCCATACCACAGGCTGGCAGCCTGTATCACGGGGCGGTGGGTGGGTAGCTTGATCGCTTGGCTTTGCGGGTGGTTTCCATACCACAGGCTGGCGGCCTGTATCACGGGGCGGTGGGTGGGGGGCTTGATCGTTTGGCTTTGCGGGTGGGTTTTCAATACCACAGGCTGGCAGCCTGTATCACGGG
>NCCR01000119.1 GCA_002279765.1 Verrucomicrobia bacterium 12-59-8
AAGTGCTGCACATTGCCGGGCCGACTGATTACGAAGAGGTGAAGGACGTCTATGCCAAGATCCCACTGCTCAAGCAGCACGTGGCGGCGTTTTGTCATCGCATGGAACTGGCCTATCGGGTGGCGGATCTGGCGATCGCGAGATCGGGGGCTTCGTCGATGTCGGAGCTGGCGTACTTTGGCGTGCCGAGTCTGCTGGTGCCGTATCCGCATGCGGCGGAGGATCATCAGACGCGCAATGCGGAAATTTTTGACAAGGCGGGGGCCGCGAGGCTGATGCGTGAGAGTGAGCTGAATGCGGATACGCTGGCCGATGCGGTGCGTGATATTTTCAATGACCCGCGCAAGGCCGGCGAGATGAAGAAGGCGGCGCTGAAGCTCGCGGTGAAGAATTCGGCGGAGAAGATTGCGGAGCTGGTGGTGAAGGCGGCGGCGGGGTGAGGGGGGCGTTGCCTCATTTGGTCACTGCGGCGCTCCATTCGTCGAGCTTTTGCTTCAGCAGCTCTTTGGAAGGGAGGTAGAGATTGTACTCTTTGGCGTGGATGTTGGTGCCTTTGGGTAGAGTGAGCTCGACGATGGTCTTTTTGGCGGACTTGCAGAGGAGGAGGCCGATGGTGGGATTTTCGTCGGGGAGTTTTACTTCGCGGTCGGGTAGTTCACGTACATCTGCATCTGGCCGAGGTCTTGATGGGTGAGCTTGTCGAGCTTGAGGTCAATGATGACGTAGCAGCGAAGGAGGCGGTTGTAGAAGACGAGATCGACGAAGTAGTGATCTTCATCGAAGGTGAAGCGTTTCTGGCGGGCCTCGAAGAGGAAGCCTTTGCCGAGTTCGAGGAGGAAGTGTTCGAGGCGGTTGATGATGGCCTGCTCCAGGTCGCTTTCGGAGTAGCTGGCTTTGTCGTCGAGCCCGAGGAATTCGAGGACGAGCGGCTCCTTCAGGAGATCTTCTGGCCGGACGATGACCTGACCCTCGCGGGCGAGCTTGCGGATGCCTTCTTTGTCCCGACTGAGAGCGAGGCGTTCATAAAGGCAGGAGGCTTTCTGGCGCTTGAGTTCGCGTACATCCCAATTGGCCTGTGCAGATTTGATTTCGTAAAAGCTGCGTTCTTCTGGGTCTTTGACTGTCATTAAAACGACGTAGTGTGACCAACTGAGGGTGAAAGGCCGTTTGAATTTCCCAGACGGCGTCTGGGAAATCTCGGTCAGCGCGGATTGTCCAGACGCTGTCTGGGAAATTGAAGCATGCTTTTGCCATTCGAGGAAAAACTTCCTCATGTACTCGAGATTCGAGCGCGAAAAGCCACGCCCAAATTCTTCCGTCAGGCGTGTGGATAACTCCTTCAGCAACTCCGCACCGTATGCTGCACGCTTTGCGCCTTTCTGTTCGTGTTCGACGATGCGGCGGCCGATTTCGAAGTTGGTCATCACCTGGAAGGTGTCCACGATGGTGGAGACGTTGCGGCGGGCGCTCTGGACGAGCTGCCGGACTTCGGTGAGGAGGGCGGTGAGGCTGTTGGGCTTCGTTTTGGCCGGGGTGCTGGTTTAGCGAATGGCGGACGGCTTTTTCATGAGGCAACGGAAGTGGTCTTTGGCGAGGTGTCGCAGTTGGCTAATTTTGTCAAATCCTGCGCCTTCGTGGGTCCGGGTATGATCCGTGTTTGAAACACGGGGCGAAATCGTTATGTATCCGACCCTCGAAAACCCAAACTGACCTTTTTATGAATCTCACACGAACAGCCTACGGCACCTGGAGCGGCGGACGTTTCATGCATTACGGAGAACAGCTCTCCGAGGAGCATTACATGCAGCTCATGCGCGATTCGTTTGAAAAAGGCGTGCGCACTTTTGTCACGGCTGATGTGTATGGCGTGGGCCGTGCGGACTCTCTGCTCGGTGAGGCGCTGAAAGGCATCCCGCGTGAGGAATACTGCCTCGTCGGCATCGTGGGGCATGACATTTATGATGGCATCCGCCAGGGTTCACGTGGCTACCCGCGTTTCACCGATCCGGCGCTGCGCGGGCCGGAGAAGTATTATGACTACCTCAAGTCGGCGACGGAGAAGAGCCTGGAGCGCTGCCAGACTTCCAAGTTCGACCTGCTCATGCTGCACAATCCTGACAGCATCAGCTACACGAGCGAAAAGGTGTGGGATGCTTTCACGGCGCTCAAAACGGACGGTTTGACCGACCGGCTTGGCATCGCGCCCGGACCCGCGAATGGCTTCACCCTCGACATGATCGAGTGCTTTGAGCGTTTCGGTGACCGCATGGACTGGGCGATGATCATTTTGAATCCTTTCGAGCCTTGGCCGGGCCAGCATGTGCTGGGCGCTGCGGCCAAGAACAACGTCGATATTCTGGCCCGTGTGGTCGATTACGGCGGTCTGTTTCACGATGACGTGAAGACTGGTCACAAATTCCGCGATGGCGACCACCGCACGCACCGTCCCGGTGGCTGGATCGAGCACGGGGTGGAGAAATTGGAAAAGGTGAGGCCGATTGCGGAGAAGCATGGGCTGTCGATGCTGCAGCTTGCCTGCTTGTGGACCTTGGGCAACACGGCGGTGAAGAGCGTGGTGCCGACTTTGATTCAGGAACACGGTGAAGGTGCGCGCACGATTGAGAGCAAGCTGGATGATCTTGCCGCACTGCCTGCGCAGTGTCTGTCCGCCGAGGAGATCGAGACGATCCGTCAGATCGGTGATAACACCGGCTGCATGGCGCTCAAGGGTGCCAGCCACCGCCACGAAGGCCAGGAGCCGCGTGCCGATGAATGGCCGCTGCGCCCTGATCTGCTGGACCTCGCGACCCGGTGGAGTTTGGGAACGAGCTGGTAGTGCATTTGCATGTTGGCGGTTCCGCGACGAAAGAGTCACAATCATTCATGATCGAGGCAGACTTCATCATCGTCGGAACCGGGGCAGGCGGACTTGTCGCTGCATTGCATGCCTCCGAGCATGGCAAGGTGGTGATGATCACGAAGCGCGGTGCGCTGGACTCGAACTCGAACTGGGCGCAGGGCGGCATCGCTTGTGTGACGGCGGAGAATGACTCCATCGAAAAGCACGTGAGCGACACCCTCATCGCCGGGGCTGGCTTGTGCAAAGAGTCTGCGGTGCGCACGATCGTGAGCGAAGGACCGGCACGCATCACCGATCTGGTGAAGTGGGGGGTGCATTTTGACCAGCGGGAGGCTGTGGACGGGCATCTGGAGTTTGATCTGACCCGCGAGGGCGGCCACACGGCGCGCCGTGTACTTCATGCGGCGGATGCTACCGGGCGGGAGATCACCGAGAAGCTGCTCGCCACCGTGCGTGCCAGCCCGAACATCACGATCTACGAAAATCATTACGCCATCGACATCCTGACGACGGCCAAACTCGGCCTGGTCTCCGAAGACCGGGTGCTCGGACTTTACGTGCTTGATGAGACCAGCGGCGACGTTCATACCTTCCGCTCGGATCGTGTGATCCTCGCCACCGGAGGTTGTGGCCGGGTGTATTTGTACACGACGAATCCGCGTGTCGCGACGGGTGACGGTGTGGCCATGGCCTGGCGTGCCGGGGCCACGATTTCGGACATGGAATTCATCCAGTTTCATCCGACCTGTCTCTACCATCCGCAGAAGCGTTCCTTCCTCATCAGCGAGGCGATGCGAGGTGAAGGGGCACGATTGATTGGCAAGGACGGCGAGGAGTTCATGCCCCGTTACGATCCGCGCGGCTCACTCGCGCCCCGTGACATCGTCGCACGAGCCATTGACCATGAGATCAAGAAAACTGGCGGCCCCTGCGTCTATCTCGACATCAGCCACCGCTCGCCGGAGTTCATCGCAAGTCACTTTCCGAACATTCAGAAAGCCTGTCTTGATGTCGGCATCGACATTACCAAGGAGCCCATCCCGGTCGTGCCCGCCGCGCACTATCAATGCGGTGGCGTACTGACTGATGTGAACGGGGCCACAAGCATCCGGGGACTCTGCGCTGTGGGCGAGGTGGGTTGCACCGGACTGCATGGGGCAAACCGCCTGGCCAGCAATTCGCTGCTCGAATGCTGCGTCACCGCGCAGCGTGCGGTGGCGCATCTGCTCAAAAAGATCCCGCTGGGAAAAATCGCTGAGCAGAGCTACGAACTGCGCCCCTGGCAGACCAGCGGTGTCGTGGAAAATGATGAGCTCGTCGTCATCTACCACAACTGGGACGAAATCCGGCGTTTGATGTGGGACTACGTCTCCATCGTGCGCACCAACAAGCGTCTGCAGCGTGCGGCGGCGCGCCTGCGCAACCTCAAGCGCGAGGTGCAGGAGTTCTACTGGAACAACCATGTGACCAGTGAAATCCTCGAACTGCGCAACCTCGTCGAAACGGCCTCCCTCATCGTCGAATGCGCCATCCGCCGGCACGAAAGCCGTGGCCTGCACTACACGCTGGACTACCCGCTCACGGATGATACGCGGCCGCCGCAGGACTCCACCTTGCGCCGCTATTGAGTTGATTGCCAATGCCGCCCGTCAGGGATTTGGGCTGGCAAGCAGGTGTTTTGAACAGCCGGGCACCTGCTTTGGTCAATACTTCAGCGCCGTTGTTTCGTGGATCGAGATCGTTTTCCCCCACCAGACCGCCGCAGTTTGCGTGGTGAATTACAGATTGCAGTTTGCCATGGTAAGCTGCTACAATTCCCACAAAACAGTCCCCCCCATGCCAGCCGAACGCTCTATCAGGTCATTCGTCGTCGTCGCGTCCCTCGTGGCGGCGGTATCGGCGTTTGGCCAGGGGGCTTCGTCGGTTTCCGCCACGGGTGCTGCCGCAGCATTGAAAAAAGGAGGTGCTGCTCAGGCGGCTTCCAAAAGCAACCCCGCCGCCCCTGCGAAAACTCAATCGTCGCCTTCCCGCAGTATTTCAACTGCGCTGCCCAGTTTCAGCTCGTCTTCGATGCCGCATTTGGAATACGCCCGCTATCCGTGGAAGGTGGACATCGTCGCCACGGTCTTCTGGGTCGGGGAGGAGCCGACGGAAAACAATCCCACGCCCAACGACAAAAGCTCCTGGGACACGCAATGGATGCAAAACTACGGCGGGTACGACGATCCCGATCCGACCAAGCGCAAAGACAATTTCACCCCCATTGGCTTCACGCCGAAGCAGAACCCGTTTTATGTGGCTCTGCCCTACAATGACTGCATTGATTACAACTCGCACAAGCCGGAGGCATCCCGAGTCATCCCCTGGTTCAAGCAGCGCTTCGTGCGTTCCGGCAAAACGGTGTTGAAAGGGCAGTGGATCGCCATTCGCTACGGCAACCGCGTCTGCTACGCGCAGTGGGAGGACTGCGGCCCCTTTGTGACCGATGACCATGAGTACGTTTTCGGCAACTCACGCCCCAAGAACACGAGCAATCGCGGTGCGGGGATCGACATCTCGCCCGGCGTGCGTGACTACCTGGGCATCTCCAGCAGCGGGCGCTGTGACTGGCGCTTTGTGGATGTGAGCGAAGTCCCCGCCGGCCCCTGGCGCAGCCTGGGCAGCAACAATCACTTCGTCACGCAGCAGAAGGCCGAAAAGGCGCGCGAACATACGGAGATTTCTTCCCGCCTCGAAGAGCTGCGCCGTATGCGCGACGCTTACTTTCAGCAGAATGGGACTGGGGCGGCGCGGTGAGGTTTGGATATGGTGGTTTTTGATCCATGGCCCATGGATGACGAGCCATCAAAGCATGTGCGTAGCGATGACAGTGCGCGTTTATCTAGGAACAAGCTCATCTACCAGAGTCACCTCCAAGTGATTCCATACTCAACGGCAGCAGGGGCATCTGCTGCCTTTTTTATGCCGTGAAAAAGACGACCAAGCCCCATGTCAAACATCCCTATGCCTGCAGAATGGTATGAAAATGTGTGAATTGATTCACATATGAATTGATTCTAATGTGAATCGGTGTATGAGTCGCTCATGGAAAAAATCTATTCCTCACGCGACTTTTATGACCGGCAATGGGAACAGCGGCATTTTCAGGACCTGCTCTCACGGGGGCAGAACATCCTGATTTCAGCCCCGCGTCGCGTCGGGAAAACAGAACTGGCTTACATGCTGTTAGACTGGGCCCATTCAGAGGGGTGGCAAACAGCTTATGGCGATGTCCAGGACGCCAAAGACGAAGCTGATTTCCTCAACGAACTCGCCAAGATGCTGACAAAAGTTGGCGCGAGCAAGGGAGCCGTTCACACCCTCATGGAGGCCGGCTCGACTCTACGCAGGTTGCTGCCCGGTGTGAAATACACGGCTGAGGGGCACGGTGTGGAGTTGAAGTTCAGTCCAGAGGCAGAGGACGCACTTGCCAAAGTGGAACGCTGTTTTGATCAGCTGATCAACTCCCTCACAGAGAAAGAGGAAAAGCTCATGCTGTGTCTTGATGAAATGCCGATTTTCCTTTCGAAGCTCTGCAAAGAAATCAATGGTGAAGCTCGCGCAGCGCACATTCTTCATTGGTTCAGGAAGCTTCGGAACGCGCCTGATTTGAGACACGTCCGTTGGCTGCTTTGCGGCTCCATCGGATTGGACACCTTTGTCGAGCAACGAGGACTGGCGGGCACCATTAATGATTTGAAGCCTGAAAAACTTGGCCCCTTTGAACTCCCAATAGCAATCGAGTTTGTCAAACGTCGTGCAGCACTTGGACTGGAGGCACTTGAAATGCCGGATGACGTTGCCGCAGAGGTGGTGAATCGCGTGGGCTGGCCGCTTCCTTACTATCTGAAATTGATGGTGGACGAAATGCAGGCCATTCCCCCCTGCGGAGAGATCGAAAAGCTTTCCCACAACAGCCGATGTGGAGGCCGCTTTTGTCATGCTGGTATCGGCAAATAAGCGGGTGCAGTTCATGCACTGGGTCAGCCGGCTGGAACTGCAGTTTGGCGTAGCCACCACTCAGACAGTACATGTCATCCTGAAAGCCTGCTGTCAGAAGCCTGCCGGAACATCCAAGTCTCGTCTTCGACAGTTGCTGATCAAACGCCAGCCAGAGGCCGACCTGGAGATTCTGGAGCGCGAGTTGGTATTGCTGCTGGGCACCCTTCAACGGGATGGCTACCTGCACAGTGATGATGGCACTCAATGGGTCTTCCGTTCCTTCCTGCTACGGGACTTTTGGAAAAATCATGTCGTCTATTAATCCCCGACCCGCGCTTAGCCATGACTGAAGCAGATAAAAGTCCCATGCGTCATTTCCGCTACAATCCACGCTGGCAGGAGCCCGATGAGCTTGAGCGCTTATATGTGGCGCGCAAGCCGCTCCTGGCCCGTCTCCATTCACAAATTGCCGAGCAAGGGACGACCTCAGCCCCGCGTCATCATTTGATCATCGGCCAGCGTGGGATGGGCAAGACCACTCTACTGATGAGGCTGGCGCTCGAACTCAAGCTAAAGAACCCCAACTTCCTCCCTTTGACCTTCTGGGAGGAGCAGCATGTCGAAGTGGACCGGCTTTCCGTGTTCTGGTTGAACTGTCTCGATTCCATGGCCGATGCCTTTGAGGCCATTCAAGAAACTGATGCTGCAAAGCAAATCGAGCTTCAGGTCAGTCGTTTGGAGAAGATCCCCAGTGAAGAGGAGAAGTCCCGCGAGGCTGCGCATTGCTTTGCGGAGGCCATCGAGCGCACGGGAAAGAGACTGGTGCTCTTCATCGACAACTTCAATCTGTTGATCGGCCGGCTAAAAGCGCATGACCATGTGCTGCGCGGATTTTTCACCCGTCACGGTGCTCCGATCATAGTAGGAGCGGGCGTCACACCGCCGGATGAGATCTCCGACTATGACGCAGCTTTCTACGACGGCTTTCAGATCACGCTGATGCACCGTCTTTCAATGGAAGAAGTGCAGGACATGATCAAGCGGCTCGCCGAGATCGACCAAGAGCAGCAGGCCGTCAGTGCCATGTGGCGCGAACTGCCACGCATTGCTGCGCTACGCGACCTCTCAGGAGGCAATCCTCGAACCTGTCTTCTCATCTACCGCCTCTGCGTCCAAGGATTTGCCGAGAGCATTTATCGCGATCTCGAAACGTTGCTGGATGAGACCACACCGCTGTTCCAATCACGCTTTGAGCAGCTTTCTGATCAGGGGCAAAAACTGGTGGCTCGCCTAGCTAAGCACTGGTTTCCCGCGACGGCAGACAAGATTACGGAAATCACCGGCTTTCCACGCGGAACCGTTTCACCTCTGTTGGGGAGACTGGAGCAGGAGGGAATCATTGAGAAAGTGCAGCTTTTCGATCCTACTCGTTGCGACAAACCCAAAGACAAACCGGGTGGTTTCAGCAAGCGTCTGGGCTACCAGATCACCGAGCGCTTTTTCAGCATCTGGCTCATTATGCGTTCATCCAGCCGACGCGAGCGAGATGGCATCCGCTGTCTCTCACGTTGGTTGGAATGCCTCTATTCTCCCGAAGAACTGGAGCACCATGCCAGACATTACTCCTGTCAGAATGCTCTTTCCTGGGATCAAGCACTCGTAGCCCGGGCCCTCGTCGAATGCATGGTGGATGGCAAAGGCGGCGATGTGTATGACTTGCGACTTTTGGCTGACATAAGCCTCCTTTCTCTTGTCAAAAAGGGCGAGGGAAACCTTGAAGGGGTTATGGATGAAAAGAGCTTCGATATTCGAGCTTTAGATTTCGTCTCTTTGCGAGAGCGATTGAAGCAGCGTGTTGGACCTAGCGCCAAGGTAACTCCCGAAAAGTTTGCTGATCTGGTTTTGGGATCGCCTTCAATTCTTGCAAAGGGAGGTCTGAGCAGAGGCATTATCGCGCGGCTGGATGATCCGCAGCCACTTGCAGTAGATCGGCTGGCGGAAATGCTTCAGGAGAAGGATGCGTTTGCAGAGGCAATCGGAGATGTGGCCTCGTCATGGCTAAGCCAGAGGCTCATCAAAGGGCAGTTGCACGCCGATGACGTCAGAAGCATTGAGGCTTCATTGGATAAGGCACCCAATGCCAGCGCAAAGGCTTGTATAGGAGCTTTGGCTCAGGAAAATGACCACCTTGCACTCGCAGAAAAAGCGTATCATTTAGCCGTGGATGAGGATGCAAGCCTTGGCTATGCGTGGGAAGGACTGGCAGTAATTTATCATAAATCAAATCGCTTCGAAGATGCTAGGGACGCGTATGCCAAAGCACTGGCCATTAATACCGATTCTGCCGCCATATGTTCTAACTACGGTCATTTGCTGGCCGTTGAGCTCAAACAGCTCCATGCTGCCGAACCTTGGCTTCGCAAGGCTGCGAAATTCGATCCGAGGGATGTGCAAATTGCCAACAATCTTGCTGCATGCTTGTGGTTCCAAGAGGGAAGAGAGAAGTGGGAAGAAGCCATTCAAGAGTTCCGTAGGGCTGCCGCACTAGATTTGTTCAATCCTAAATATCACATCAACATTGGATGCATTTACCAGCATAAACTTAAAGAGTATGCCAAGGCTGAAACCAGCTATAGAAGCGCCATCGCAATCAATAGTCAATCTGCTGACGCAAGATCTAGTTTGGCGCATCTGCTGCACACATGCAGACATGATTATCCTGCTGCCGAGGAACAATACCGAAAAGCGCTTGGAATTGATAGCACTGACGTTGCAACTTGGCTGGGATTTGGAATTCTTCTCTCACATCATCTGCAGCGCTCTGCCGAAGCGGTCCAGGCCTTTGAGAAGGTGCTTTCAATTGATCCCAAGAATGTGTCAGCGTGGTTCCAACTCGCGCTATTGGACATCATGCATTCGGCACAGCCAGAGGAAGGAAAAAAGAAGTTTCTCAAAATTTTGGACATTGATCCCACGAATGCAGCCGCTCTGAACTCACTGGGCAATCTCGAATACGATGTATTTGGCAACCTGACCGAAGCAGCCAAACATTTTGAAGCAACGCTGAAAGCCGACCCTGACGCTGATCAGGCACGGCACAATTACATCTTTCTCATCCGCGATTCACTCGGAGACATGGCTCGCGCCAAAAGCCTCGTTGCAGAATTGCGGCAGCCGGACCAGTGGAAAGATTCACAGGCTCTGCATCGGACGCTTTTCGCGTGTTACGAAGACAACTGGGGGCTGGCAAGCACGGCCCTGCTGGAAGCCTTGGCCAGCATTGACTATGGAGCATTCCCGAAAAATTCGGAAGATGACTGGTTCCGCGCCAGTGCGGTGATGATCAAACTTGGCTTTGCTACCAAGCTCCTGTCACTCTTGATCGAACAAAACTGCAACACTAGGATGATACCTTGGTTTGCCGCTTTGGAAGCGCATCAGACCGGAGACAAGCAGCTGCTGCTCAACTATCCTCCAGAAGTTCGGCCTGCGGCAGAACTGATCTACGATCAAATCGAGAAGCGTCTGAAACTGATCACGAAAAGCAGCGCTGCCAATTGAAGTTCGAGTTACAAGGCTACTGAGTTCCTGCTTTCAAGATCTATTCGGCACCAGCGTGACGAACATCCCGCTTCCTCTCCCAAACCATCGCCACTTCGGCTTCCTCCCAACCACTGTCAACTACGCTTCGGTCAACCATCTCGCTACAGGCTTTGATGGCTCCGCTATCGGCGGAGTGCTTCCTTTCGCGGACGAGGTAAATGAGCTGGTGACGGGTTCAAGGCACGAAATATCCGGCGTGATGGGTGCGTGGTGAGGACGCTCGTGCTGGCATCGCTACGCGATGCATGTGCGAGTTGGTGGGTGATATGCGCGTGATGAGGGGTGTCGCTGCGCTCAACCCCTCGCTACAGGCTTTGATGGCTCTGCCATCGGTGGAACGACTTATTGCGGTGGGTTTTGAAAGTCGAGCTGGCCTTTTGTGATCACATAGGGCAGAGCGGCACCGGCTTTGGTGCTGAGCTGCGAGGCGGGTTTCGCCTCGATGGAGCGCCCGGGACCGGCCTGGGGTTGGTTGGTACACTCCTGCACGTAGATGATGGCATTCAGCGGTGATTTGACCGGCAGCTTTTCCTCGGCAGCTCCGAAGGTGCATTTTTCAAAGACGCAGTTCCGGGTGGCGAGTGCCAAGCTTTCGGGCACACGGCAGTTGATGAAGCGGCAGTTCTGGATGCTGAGCCAGTCCTTGGCCACCTCGGTGCCGGCATCCTCTCGAAACACGATGGGGGTCAGATCCAGGTCGAGCAGGGTGCAGGAGTCCAGCTTCATGCCCACATCAATGAGCTTCCACACCTGCATGAAGGAGCCCGCAAACACACAGTTGGTGTATTGCCATTTGGAACTGAAAAACGCCACATACCAGGGCCCTTCTTTGGCAAACATGCAGTCCTGAAAAATGCTGTCGCGTGCTTCGAATCTCCCCCCGAGGTCGGCGGTGATCCTCACATCCTGGAAATGGCCGCCAGTGGCCTGCCAGGAACCTTCGCGCAGGTGGAAGCGCACGTTTTCGATGCGCATGCCGGGCAGGCTCGTCACCTCGCCACGCTGTTCATCGTATTGCGCTTTCGCGTCTTTCTTGCCGGGTGCGCCAATGTCGATACGGCGCAGGGGGTGGTAGGTGCCTGCTGGAATCGTGAGCTTGCCGGTCCATTCGACTGTTTTAAGAAAGAGGTCACGCATTGCAGGGGTGCTGGCGATTTGGTCTTCGAGGGTTTGGAGGTCCAATACCTTCACCTTGGCGGACTTGATCGTGACGACGTGATTCAAAGGAAAAATTTCCAGCGGATTGTCCACTTTGGAGTAGTCACCAAAGTGCAGGAAACGACGCCTGCCATCGACGCTGATGCTCTGCATGTGCGGCAGGATGCGCCACTTTATGGTGACAAAAGTGTCTTCAGGGATGCGCCCCATGCCGGGCGCATGGCGGCCACCGCCGGGATCGGCATCCATGCGGAGCTCATCCTGGTTTTTTTCCCAGTTGAAAATCACCTGCTTGGCGGTGTAGGCCAGCCGCAGGTCATCCTGGCGCGTTTTCACCACGAGGGTAAACTCTACGGGCGGCGTGAACTTCTCCGCCGAGGTGAAGCGGTCGTTTTTTTGCAGCACCATCTCCTGTCCTCCCGGCAGGAGTTCCTTGGCCTCATCAAACATCGCGGCGCGTTCGCGGGAGAGACTGGCGATCCTAACATCGGCGAGTTTGGCGTCGTCCAGCATCGCGGCCTTGGTCCATTCGACCTGCTCTGCCTTCAGGACTTCTTCATACTTCAGGAAGAGGGAGATGATGCCATTGGCGCGGGCGATCTCGATGGGGCGCAGGCTGGTGCGGTAGGTGGAGCGCAGGGTTTTCAGATGGGCTGGTGCGGTAGGTGGAGCGCAGGGTTTTCAGATGGGCTGGCAGATCCGGGGCATCCTCTGCAGGCAGCGGACTGTGGCTGGTGATGAGCTGTGCTTCCTCACGCAGGGCAAGCGCCTCTGGCAGATGCGCGGCCTTCGTCTCGGCAGACAGCGCACGATCGAGTGCCGCGAGGTATTTGGAGTTCAAGTCTCCCAGCGCGGTCCGGTGAACCGCCAGCACATCACGCTCCAGCGCTGCTCGGAAACTGGCGTCCAGCTCGCGCAGCCGTTTCGCTCCTTCGCTTTCGACCATGGGTGGAGGTGGAGCGCTTGGAGCAGGTGTTTTGGATGGCGCGGCATCCCATTCGAGGAGGAAGGCACGTCCGGCAGAGGTACCGCCCAGGCCCCACTCCACTTTGGAATTGGAATTTGCGGTGATTTTCAGAATAAAATTTTTCTCCGGTTCAGATGAGACGACCGTGGCATCCTCCCAGCGGGTAAATTCAAAGGGCTCACCTGTGACCCACTGCCAAACGCCCTTTTCGCGCACGCCGCCGATGGTGGCCATCCATTGTGAAACCTGCTTTAAAAAGGGAGGCAGGACCCGGTTCATCCAGTCCTGCTCAGCCTGACTGTTGATCGTGGCCAGATGGGCACCGAGACTTTGGGCGTGTTTTTGGGCGTTGGACTGGTTCATCCGGTCGCTCACGACCTGATAGTAGTGCCCGTTGTAGCTCAGTACCGGGAGTTTGGACAGCGGGCTGCCCTTGGGCGCATTGGGATCGGTTTTTACGATGACCGGTACAGGTGCATCAGCAACCGGTGGCATCGCGGCAGATGCTGGTTGGGGAGGCTCCTGTTTGGCTGGCTCGACGCTGGCGACTTCGGGAGCAGGTGGGGTCGGAGGCGGCCCGTCACGCTGCATGAAAAAGACAGCGGCCCCGCCGAGAACGATCACGGCGGCGGCGATCATGCCCCATGGGGAGCTTGGCGGCGGCGGGGGTGGCGGCTGGCGTGGCAGCATGCCCCCGGCGGGAGCCTGCCTGGCCGGTTTTTCTTTGGCGACCGGGACGGTGAGGATCTGATCGAGATCACGGCGCAGCTCGCGAGACGTCTGATAGCGCCTGGCCACATCATGCTCCATCGCTTTGCGCACGATGGCGTCGTAGCGTGTGTCACAGCCCATTTTCTCACTGGGCATTTGGAAATTGCCGCTCGGGATTTTGCCTGTGAGCATGTTGTACAGCATCACGCCGACGGCATACAAATCGGCGCGGCCATCAACCGCCATGCCTATGATCAGTACCTCGGGGGCCACATAGTCCGGCGTTCCCATCGTCGTGCCTTCTTCGGTCACGCTGCTCTGTCCAGGGTCATGCATGCGTGCTAGGCCGAAGTCCGCCACCTTTACGGCCCCCTCCATGTTGATCAAAATGTTCGCCGGCTTGATGTCGCGGTGAACGACGCCGTGCTCATGCGCGTAAGTCAGCGCATCGCAGACGTGGGCGGTGATCGCCAGGGCGTGGTCCACCGGCAGTTTGCCCTGCGCCTGGATCATCTTGGCCACGTCCGTGCCGTCGATGTACTCCATGACGATGTAGAGCAGTTCATCGCTCGTTTCGCCAAAATCGTACACGGCCACGATGGCGGGATGGTTCATTTTGGCCATCGTCCGCGCCTCGTTTTTGAAGCGTTCGACGTACTCCGCCTCGTCTTCCGCCACCTGGGGTGGCAGGACCTTGATGGCCACGAGCCGGTCGAGTGAAGTCTGTCGAGCCTTGTAAACGGCGCCCATGCCGCCGCAGCCGATCATCTCCCATTGATCATATTGGGGCAGCATGGCCTGCAGATGCTCCGGTGCTGGCGGCGTCCACCCTAAGGCCCCGTCATGTTGAGGATTCTCATTCATGCCCTGTGAAAACGATCATTAGCGGCGGAGGGTAGCCGTCTGCTCCAAAAATGGGAACTGGAAAATCAAACCAGTCCCCGGCGAACCAGCGAATCCTCCATCGCACGGTCAATCAGCATTACGGCGAGTGACTGGGTGGCGTCATCCAGCAGCTGGGTGGCGGCTTTGAGGGCCTTGGCGTCGTGATCTGTGGCATCAAGCAGGGCACGCACATCTGCGGCCTGGCTGATCACGGCGGATTTCTCATCAGCGCTGATCGCATCACCGAGCTGATCGAGCGCGGCATCCACGGAGGGCAGCAGTTCTTCGGCCTTGAGCCTGGCTTCCGTCCAGATGCGTTCGTTCATGTCCTCAAAGGCAAAATCGACGCTCTCGGCGATCATCTGCTCCACGCGTTCGTCTTCGACATCGACGGCGGTGCCGCTGATTTGCAGCGTGGTGTCATGATTTGTGGTGGTGTCGCGGGCGAGCACGTGGAGGATGCCGTCCGCATCAATGCTGAACTGCACGCCGACGCGGGCGCTGCCTTTGGGGCCGGAGGGGAAGGGGACCTCAATGCGCCCCAGCTCCCAGTTGTCCTTGGCGAGTTCGCGTTCGCCCTGGAGGATGCGGATGAGCATGCTGTCCTGATTGGCCACGGCGTTGGTGAACATCTCACCGGCTTTGGCGGGAATGGTCGTGTTGCGCGGGATGATGATGTTCATCAACCCGCCGAAGGTTTCGATGCCGAGC
>NCCR01000010.1:0-3506 GCA_002279765.1 Verrucomicrobia bacterium 12-59-8
GTGAAGGCGCCGGATTTGGCACCGAGTTCGGCGAGGACTTTCTCGGCGGTCTCGATGGATGAATGGCGGAAACTGGTGGTGACAGTGACGACGAGGAGCTTCTTCGGTTCCGCATAGGCGGAGAGCGACAGAGCAGCGACGAGCAGGAGCGTGAGGCGTTTGATCATGGGTGGTAGAGGCAAACGTGGCGTGATGGCGATCTTTTGCAGGTGGAAAGTACGATGAAAGCGCCGAACGCGGCGCGTAGGTGAGAGGATGAAATCACTTTTTTGCTCGCTCTGTCTGCTTGCTGTTGTCGTTCAGGCTCAGCCCGCTGCACCGATGGCGATTGATGCTGGAAAATACCCGAATCTGCAAGCTGCGATGGATGCCGTGCCGGAGAGCGGGGGACTGGTGACGATTCCGCCGGGCCAGTATTTGATCACGGAGCCGCTGCGGGTGAAGACGGCGGAGACCCGGATCGTGGGCAGTGGTGCGGCGACGCACATCATCAATAAAAATGAAACGGGCATGCCGGCTTTCATCCTGCGGCCGCCGAATCTCGACACGGACAAGAAGGCGCAGCTATGGCGGGTGCAGATGGCGGACCTGCGTATCAGCGGCAATGACAAGAGTGGTGACGGCATCTTCGCCGAGGGCATTCAGGAGGTCTATTTCGAAGGGGTGTCGATCGACCACCATGGCGGTCACGGCATTGAGTTGAAGGAGTGCTTTGAAGATCCGCGCATTGCCGACTGCATCATCACCTACAACAAAAAAAGCGGGGTCGAGATCCTGGGCTGCCATGACATCGTGGTGAACGCGAATCACTTTGAAGAGAACCAGGATGCGCTGCGCTGCATCGAAGCCTTCAACCTGTGCATGAACGGGAACAACATCGACGACCATCTCGGCAATGGAGTCGTCATCGAGAACACCTACGGCTCCGTCGTCAGCGGCAACATGATCGAGGAATGCAATGGGACGGCGATCATTCTGGATCGCGACTGCTATGGGATCACGCTGAGTGCGAACGTGATCGCGCATCATTTGCAGGGCGGGATTGATCTGCTGGATGCCTGCGGCTGCACGCTGAGCGCGAACACCTTTGTGCTGGTGCATGAGTTTTCCGTGCGCGTGGGGAAGGAGTCGGAGCGCAACACGATCAGCGGCAACACCTTCTGCAATAGCTACATGGGGGCAGGGAAGGAGAAGCGCCCTGCTGAGGCAAAGACGCCGATGGGCGTGGATGCAGGTGCGGGTGTGCTGGTGGAAGGCGGAGTCAACGGCCTGGTCCTCAATGGGAACACGTTTTCCGGGCTGTCCACAGCCGCAGTGTGGAGTACCGGAGGGGTGAACAATGTGCTGGTCACATCCAATCTATGTCTGGATTGTGGTCGTAAACTTGCTAAGCACTCTTCTTGGCTCTTCTTTGAACCCAAGTCTGGAGTCATGCTCAAAAACAATCTGGACGAAACTTCCTCCACCGAACCCTGAAGCCTCATGCTTGATGTGCAGCACCGCCGTGGCGCCAAGCACCGTGAAGAAATCGACTTCACGCGCAAGTTCATGTGGACTCATATGATTTTTGGCGCGGTGGTGATCACGCTGTTTTTGTTTCATGAGGTGTTCCGCTGGTTTGCCGGTTCCCTGGCCTGGTATGCCCTCAGTCTGGTGGTGATGTATGGTTTTATGAACGGCAGGAAGTCCTGCCGCTGGCTGCTGGCACTGGTGTTTCTCGCGGGATCAGGGGCGGGGCTGTATTTCCTCAGCCGCGTTTTGCCGAACACGACGGAGCCACGTGCAGCCCTGGTGCCGCACGCGGTCATTCCACTCTGGGTGGGATTTGCCAATCTGAGCTACGCGATCGGGGCGTTGTTTGTGCTGTTTGACCCGCGCATTCAACGTGCAGGGGAGACGGGGTTTATGCTATAGTGAGAGGAAAAGTAGAAATGAGCTTTAGCTCGTTCTGAATGGTGAGTTCAGTTCACTGCCGATCAGTTTGCTGAGATTCGCATTTAAAGCGCACTATGGCTGCCAAGGCTCTCTGGCACACCTGCCCGCGTGGGAAGTGGAGGCCCCCAAAAAACAACGCCGAAGAGGGGGACTCTTCGGCGTGTGGGTGCGATTATATGCTTGGGGTCGGGAGCTCCCCCCGCATCTCGGACGGCATGAAGCCGCTTACTTCTTGCGGTCGCGGATTGCACCGGTCTTAAGACGCAGACCATTAAGGCGGATGAAGCCGGTGGCGTCGTCCTGGTTGTAGGCCTTGGTAGGGTCGGCTTCCATGGTGGCGATCTGCGGATTGTAGAGGCTGTAGATGCTCTTGCGGCCGGCGGGGATGATGTTGCCTTTGTAGAGCTTCACTCGGACGGTGCCGCTGACTTTCTTCTGGCTCTCGGTGACGAGGGCCTGGAGGGCGAGGCGCTCGGGGGCGTACCAGAAGCCGTTGTACACGAGGGTCGCGTATTTTGGGATGAGGCTGTCACGCAGGTGCATGACTTCGCGGTCCATGGTGAGGCTTTCGATCTGGCGATGGGCGAAGTGCAGGATGCTGCCACCGGGGGTTTCGTAAACGCCGCGGCTCTTCATGCCGACGAAGCGGTTTTCGACCATGTCCACGCGGCCGACGCCGTGCTTGCCGCCGAGCTTGTTGAGGAGCTTCATCACGCCGAGAGGGGAGAGGAGCTTGCCGTTGACGGCGATGCAGTTGCCCTTTTCGAATTCGAGGATGACGGTTTCGGCCTTGTCCGGGGCGTCTTCAGGGAAGACGGAGAGGGTGTTGAAGTAGCCTTTGTACTTGGGATCGCTGGCGTCGAACCAGGGGTCTTCGAGGATGCCGGCCTCATAGCTGATGTGCAGGAGGTTGCGGTCCATGGAGAAGGGCTTCTTGGCGCTGGCCTGGACGGGGATCTTCTTCTCGTCGCAGTAGGCGATCATCTCGGCACGGCCGGGGAACTGGGTGCGGAAGCGTTCGTCACGCCATGGGGCGATGATTTCAATTTCGGGGGCGAGGGCGGCGGCGGTGAGCTCGAAGCGCACCTGGTCGTTGCCTTTGCCGGTGGCGCCGTGGGCGATGAAGCCGGCCTTTTCAGCTTTGGCGATTTCGACCATGCGCTTGGCGATGAGGGGGCGGGCGATGCTGGTGCCGAGGAAGTACTCGCCTTCATAGATGGCTCCGGCCTGGATCATCGGGTAGATGAAGTCGGTGGCGAACTCTTCCTGGAGGTCGTCGATGTAGATCTTGGAGGCTCCGGTCTTTTTGGCCTTGGCGTTCAATCCTTTAAGTTCATCGTCCTGGCCGACGTTGGCGCAGAAGGCGATGACTTCGGCGTCGTAGGTTTCTTTGATCCAGGAGAGGAGGACGGAGGTGTCGAGGCCGCCGGAGTATGCGAGGACGATTTTTTTGCTCATAAAGTGACCGCTTTTTTGGGGCGCGGAGGATAAAGGCAATCACAGGAGTGTCGAGCACTGGAGTAAGCATTTTTTGCGAAATCAGGGGGATAAAAAATCGGGTGGTTAGGAAG
>NCCR01000010.1:3596-49785 GCA_002279765.1 Verrucomicrobia bacterium 12-59-8
GCAAACGGGGGTGTTTCGGGAAACTTAAACAAATCGGTTCTTTCTATTGAAATTATAATGAATATGGTTAGGTTGGAATTATTCACAATAAAAACATGGTTCTTCCTCCGGGATACAGCGGTCCTTCGCCTGTTTCTAAAGAAACAGGCGAGTCGTCTGCCACGATTCTCCGCGCTGCTGCGTGGGTTAGGGGGCGTTGTGCCCGAGGCCAGCGCTCCTTGACAGCGGGTGTCAGCCTGTTTGTGGCTTCGGCGATGGCGGCGATGGCGGCGACGGATTTCAGTGACTATTCTGGTTTCGCGAGCGCTAGCAGCACCACGGTGAGCACGATCAAGATCGGTGCCATCACGGACAGTGAATCATCCATCACGGCCAATGCCACCGCCACGGGTGACGACATCACGGGCTCGGATGACGAAGACGGTGTGACACTGCCAGCCAGCATTGTGACGGGCACTACCGGGAGTTTCACCGTGAAGGTCACCAACACCAGCGGCTCGACCACGTACCTGAACGCCTGGATCGACTTCAACCAGAACGGCTCCCTGAATGACACTGGAGAGCAGGTGGCGAAGAACACCGCGATCGCCACAGGTACCTCCAACGCGACTAAGACGATCAGCTTCACCGTGCCATCCACGGCCAGCGGGGGGCAGACAGGCTTGCGCGTGCGCCTTACCTCCACCAGCACCCCTGGCTCGACCGGGCAGAGCGGCAATGGGGAAGTGGAAGACTATCTGGTGCTGATCTGCCCCTCCATCACGCTTTCGCCCTCCAGCCTGTCCGGTGCGGTGGCCGGTGCGCCCTACTCGCAGGCGCTGAGCGCGAGCGGCGGCACGGCACCGTACTCGTATTCGGTGACCAGCGGCTCGCTGCCCGGCGGGCTGGCACTGAGTTCGGGCGGGGTCCTGAGCGGTACACCTACCTCCGGGGCGACGGCGACCTTCACGGTGCAGGCCGTGGATCAGAACGGCTGCAGCGGCACTCGCACTTACACACTGACGCCTGCCTGCATCGGCTATGTCATCTCGCCGTTTTCGATGGGATCGTGGGATCTCTCCGCCGCCGTCAACATCACGCTGCTGGCCACGCCGACCTCAGGCTCGGCCAGCACTCCCTTCACATGGACGCAGACTTCAGGTACTTTGCCATCGGGGCTCTCGCTGAGCAGCGCGGGGGTGCTGAGCGGCACGACGACGGCCAAGGGCAGCTACAGCTTCACGCTTCAGTCCGCCGATGCCAATGGCTGCACGGCCTCGCAGTCGTACATCATGACCGTGGCCTCCGGCAGCAGCTACTCCAGCACGCTGTATGTCAGTACTGGCAACGGCAGCACCGGCTATCTGGAGACGTATGACGTCTCCACAGGAACCAAAACGCTCGTCGGCCAGACCAAGGACTCGAGCAGCCACTACCTGACGGACCTGGCGTGGTCGCCCTCGGGAACGCTCTACGGCATCGACTTCAACAACATCTACCAGATCAACCCGACGACCGGGGCAGTGACGCGGCTTGGCAGCTTCGGTAACAGCTTCAACGGTCTGGTGTTTGACTCCGCCGGGACCCCCTACATCAGCAGCGTCAATGACGGCGACATCTACACCTTCAATCTCTCTGCGCTGAGCACCAGCTCCGCCACGCCGGTGACCGTCGCATTCAGCTCGCCGGCCACTGTCCCCAATGGCCAGGCGCTCGACAGTGCAGGGGACCTGGCGTGGATCGGCAATGAATTGTACTACACCGTCGCGGGCAGTGGTTTCACCACGTTCTATCTCTACAAAGTGCCGGAAGGAGGCACGGCCACGCAGTTGGTGGGGCAGGTCAAAACCACGGGGGGAGCAGCCATCGCTGATGTCTTTGGTCTTTCCACCGACGGTTACGGCACGCTGTACGCGCAGGCGGGCACTGCGCTCTACACGCTGGACAAGACGACAGGTGTGGCCACCACCGTCACCAGCAGCATGGCGGCAAACGCGATCTCTGGCGGGGCCATGCGCTATGAGTTCACCCAGGTGCTGGATGACTTCGGCGACTACTCCGGATTCCCGGTGGCACGCGACACGGTGAACAGCAACCTGCAGATGGGGGCGCTGATTGATTACGACATTCCAGCCGCGTTCAACACCGCTGCCACGGCGGACGATCTCTCCGTGCTGGATGACGAAGATGGTGTCACGCTGCCCGGCAGCATGGTGCAGGGCGCGACTGGCCTGACGGTCACCGTCAACGTGACCAACACGGGCGGTGCGCCTGCGTTCCTGAATGGCTGGATCGACTTCAACAACAATGGCTCTCTCACCGATGCCGGCGAACAGATCATCAACAACATCACCGTGCCAGACGGCACCAGCAATGCCAGCCAGACCTACACCTTCAGTGTGCCTGCGAATGCGACGGCAGGCAGTGTGGGCGCGCGCTTCCGTCTTACCGCTGTCAGCAATCCCGGTTCCTCCGGCGCGAGTGGTCCGGGCGAGGTGGAAGATTATCTCGTCACCATTACCTGCAGCGGCGTAGCGCTCTCACCGAGCACCCTGACGGCCCCCACGGTCGGCACCGCCTACTCGAAGACCGTGAGCGCCAGCGGCGGCAACACGCCCTATACATACGCCGTGGCCACCGGCTCGCTGCCTGCCGGTCTCACGCTGAACGCCAGCACAGGCGTCATCTCAGGAACCGCCACCAGTTCCAGCGCCGCCAGCTTCACGCTGCGTGCCACGGATGCGAAAGGCTGCACAGGCACGCAGGCCTACACCGTCACGCCCGTCTGTTCATCGCTCACCGTCACACCTGCCACGCTCAACACGCCTACAGTCGGCACCAGCTTCACCCAAACGCTCAGCGCGGCCGGCGGTCTTTCGCCTTACTCGTGGGCGCTTACCAGCGGCACGCTGCCGACGGGGCTGTCGCTGAGTACGAGCAACGGCACCATCAGCGGTCTCCCCACCAGCGCCTCTGCGGCGACATTCGTCGCGCGTGCCACGGATGCCGCCGGTTGTACCAAAACGCAGTCCTACACCGTCACTCCGGTCTGCCCGACGGTCAGCATCACTCCGACCACACTTGCAGCGGGCGCCGTGGGAACAGCCTACTCTCAGACGCTCAGCGCCAGCGGTGGCACGGCACCGTATGGCACCTGGACGGTGACAAGCGGCATGCTGCCAGCGGGTCTCTCGCTCAATGCCAGCAGCGGTGTCATCAGCGGCACGCCGACGGCCTCCGCCAGCCCCTCAACCTCTGTCACCGTGCGCGTGAATGATGCCTACGGCTGTCAGGGCACGCAGGTGGTGACGCTGCAAATTTGCCCCGTCCTCTCGCTCTCGCCCGCGATCCTGCCGACCCCCACGGTGGGCACTGCCTATTCACAAAGCATCGCTGCTTCCGGCGGTGCGGCTTCGTACACGTTCACGCTTGCCAGTGGTACACTGCCAGCATGGGCTACGCTGAGTTCCTCCGGGGTGATCAGCGGCACGCCCACCAGCACCGCCGCTGCCACCTTCACGGTGCGTGCCACCGATGCCAACGGGTGCAGCGGCACGCTCAGCTACACGATCACGCCCATCTGCCCGACGATCAGCCTCTCGCCCACCGCGCTCGCCACCGGCACTGTGGGCAGCGCCTATTCGCAGACGCTTTCCGCGACTGGCGGCACTGCGCCCTACAGTGCCTGGACCCTCACCAGCGGCACGCTGCCAAGTGGTCTCACGCTCAATGCCAGCACCGGCGTCATCAGCGGCACACCGACCGCCTCCGCCAGCCCGGCGACTTCGATCACGGTGCGGGTGAATGACGCCAACGGCTGCCAGGGATCACGCGCGATCACGCTGCAAATCTGCCCGGCCATCACGTTCTCACCCACCACGCTATCCACGGCGACCGTGGGCACGGCATATTCGCAGACCATCACGCCCGGCGGCGGCACGGCACCTTACACCTGCACGCTTGCCAGCGGCACGCTGCCTGCCTGGGCCTCGCTGACCTCCGCCGGCGTGCTCAGCGGCACACCCACCAGCACCGCGACGTCCATCTTCACCTTGCGTTTCACGGATGCCAACGGCTGCGCCTCCACACTCGCCTACACGCTCACGCCAGTCTGCCCGACGATCACCCTCACGCCTGCCGCACTTACCGCAGGCACCGTGGGCGCCGCGTATTCACAAACGCTCGCCGCCAGCGGTGGCACCGCGCCATACAGCACATGGACCATCACGGGTGGCGCACTGCCGGCGGGGCTGAGCCTCAATGCCAGCACAGGCGTCATCAGCGGTACGCCGACAGCCTCCGCCAGCCCGGCGACCACTATCACGGTGCGCGTGAATGATGCGAACGGCTGCCAGGGCACGCGCGCGATCACGCTGCAAATCTGCCCGGTCATCGCCCTCGCTCCCTCCACGCCAGCCACCGGCACTGTCGGCAGCGCTTACTCGCAGACCATCACCGCTTCAGGTGGGGCCGCGTCCTACACGTATGCGGTCGTCAGCGGCTCGCTGCCAGCGGGTCTCTCGCTCAATGCCTCCACCGGTGTGGTGAGCGGCACGCCTTCATCGCAGACCAGCGGCAACGTCACGCTGCGCGCCACAGATGCGAACGGCTGTCAGGGTACGCAGGCCATGACTTTTGCCATGGGCTGTCCGGCCATTACCATCTCCACCGCCACGCTGCCGCAGGGTACTGTTGGCAGCGCTTACTCTCAAACACTCGCTGCATCCGGCGGTTCATCAAATTACACCTGGTCGATCACTGGCGGCACGATGCCAGCGGGTTTGTCCCTGAGCAGCGGCGGTGTCATCAGCGGCACACCCTCCGCTGGCAACGCCGGCGGGGTCAATATCACCATTTCCGCCACGGACACTCTCAACTCCTGCGCCGCCACCAAGACCTTCGCGCTGCAGATTTGCCCCACGGTCACGCTTTCTCCCACCACGCTGAGCACGCCGACCGTGGGCACGGCTTATTCGCAAACGATCACGGCTTCCGGTGGCGCTGCGTCCTACACCTACGCGCTGGCCAGCGGCACGCTGCCCACCTGGGCCACCTTGAGCAGTGCCGGTGTGCTGAGCGGCACGCCGTCGAACACCGCAGGAGCCACCTTCACTGTGCGCGCCACGGATGCGAATGGATGTGTGGGCACGCGTTCCTACACCCTCACGCCGAGCTGCTCCACCCTCAGCATCAGCCCCACCTCGCTCAGCCAGGGCACGGTAGGCACGGCCTACTCGCAGACGCTGGCCGCCAGCGGTGGCACCGCGCCTTACGGTTCATGGACCCTCACCAGCGGCACGCTGCCTGCCGGTCTGACGCTCAACGCCAGTACCGGGGTCATCTCAGGTACACCGACCGCCGCCAGTTCCGCCACTGTGGTCACGGTGCGGGTCAATGATGCGAACAACTGCCAGGGCTCGCAAATCGTCACGCTGCAGGTCTGCCCCGTCCTCAGCCTCGCACCCACCACGCTGAATGCACCGGTGGTGGGGACCGCTTATTCGCAGAGCATCTCCGCCAGCGGTGGTACCTCCCCTTACACCTTCAGCTTGGTGAGCGGCACGCCGCCCGCATGGGCCACACTGAGCAGCGCCGGGGTGCTGAGCGGCACGCCAAACAACACGACGGCGGCCACCTTCACGGTGCGTGCCACGGATGCCAGCGGCTGTGCCAAAACCCAGGCCTATACTTTGGCGGCGGGCTGCCCGGTCCTCAGCATCACGCCTGCAGCGCTCGCGCAAGGTGTCGTTGGTTCCGCTTACTCGCAGACCTTGGCCGCCAGTGGCGGCACTGCGCCCTACACCTGGGCGGTGACTTCCGGCAGTCTGCCGACTGGCCTAACACTGAACGCCAGCAGTGGTGCGATCACCGGCACACCCACGGTGGTCAACACCGCCGGTGCCAGCGTCACGCTGCGTGCCACGGACGTCTATGGCTGCCAGGCTTCCACGCCTTTGACCGTGCAGGTCTGCCCGGCCCTTAACCTGTCACCCACCACGCTGTCGGCGGGGACGGTTGGCACGCCCTACAGCCAGACCATCACTTCCAGCGGGGGCACGGCTCCCTACACTTACACGGTGAGCAGCGGCACGCTCCCAGCGGGGCTGTCACTGAGCAGCGGGGGTGTCCTTAGCGGCACGCCCACGACGGCTTATGGCACGGGTGCCAGCTTCACGCTACGGGCCACGGATGCCAACGGCTGCTTGAAGGACCAGATGGTCAGTGTGAAAATCTGCCCGGTCATCACCCTGCCCGCCATCTCCACCTCATTGACGGTGGGGGTGAGCTACTCGCAAACCGTCAGTGCCAGCGGCGGCACCGCGCCGTATGTCCTTGCGCTGAGCAGCGGCACGCTGCCAGCAGGCTTGAGTTTCAACACAAGCACCGGTGTGCTCAGCGGCACGCCAACGAGTCCTGGCGCACGCACCATCGTCATCAGCGCCACGGATGCGAACGGCTGCGCTGGCTCGCTCAGTTGCACACTGACGCCACAGTGCCCAGTCATCAGCACGAGCCCAGGTACGCTGGCCTTTGGTAAAGTGGGTGATACCTACTCGCAGAGCCTCATCACCGCCGGGGGCACCGCGCCCTACACCTATGCGATTACGGGCGGCGCGTTGCCCGCAGGCCTGAGTCTAGACTCGGGTGTGATCAGCGGCACACCGACCACCTCAGGTACAGCGGCGCTGACACTGACCGTGACGGATGCCTCCGGCTGTCAGGCGGTGGTCGCGCGCAGCATGACCATTTCGGCCCCACCGCTTTCGACCTGCCCGACACCGCTCGATCAAACCATTGGCGGTGCCTACCAGGTGACACGTCTGGGCCGCGATGTGCTCGGCGGTGAAAACTCCGGCCTGGGCAACTGCTTGTACAACATGTCCCCTAACGGCCGCTGGATCACCGGCATCCGGGTGGGACTGACATCCTACGGCTTCATCCTGAACACCCTCACGGATGAAAATGTGGACGTGCCCATGCTGGATTCGACACATCCGTATGCGATGGGCCGGGATGTGAACAACAACGGCGATGCCGTCGGGTATGAAAAATGGACCACCGGCAGCAAGATCAACATCGTCCCGTGGTACTACTCGAACGGCGTCACCACGCGTCTGCTGACGCCATATGACAGCAACTCCAGCATGAGCGCCATGCCCTGTGCGCTGACAAGTGACAGTGCGTATGCGTTTGGCACCGTGGACCCTGACGGCCCTGGAGGACCGGTATTGTCGCAGGGCGGCTTCTGGAACCTCAGTTCCGGCGTCTGGACGGCGATCGCGGGAGTGCGCGAAGTGGTGGATGCCTCCGCCGATGGTGCGAAGCTTTTGGTGACAGACAGCAGTGGCGTGGGCAAAGTGCTCAGCGGCAGCCCGGCGGCTGGGTACAGCACCATCGTGGTCAGCTTCACCGGTGGTTCTTTGAACGCGGGCCGCATCAGCCCAAGCGGACGTTATATCGGTTCGAGCCAGCGTCTATCCGGAGTGCCGACGCCCTTTGTGTATGACACGCAGAACGGTACCCGCACCAATCTGCCACGCATCCTGCCGCAGGACAATCTCGGCGGCATTGTCGGGGCCGTCAGCGACACAGGCCGCGTCCTCGGCACGATCTACAGCCGCGCATCCACCGGCAGCTTTGCGGTGATGTGGGACACGCCGGCGGATTTGTACACGCGCATCTCGGACCTGCTCGTGGCCGACGGTCACGTGGCGCAGGACAACGCGTACTCCTTCTGGAACATCTACAACGGCGGCGACGGCATCTCTGCGGACGGCACCACAATGGGAGTGTTCGGCGACAACCCCTACAACGTGGAAGATTCGATGGTGTTCCAGCGGGTGGCGGTGGCGGACTCGCGCCTGTGCCTGGGCAATGCCGTGTGGCAGGACACGAACCGCAACGGTATCAAGGATCCCGGTGAGCCAGGTACCGCAGGCGCGGAGCTGCATCTTTTCCATCCTGGAGCTGACGGAGTGCGCGGAGGCACCGGCGTGAACGCGGACTACGAAATCGCCGCGCCCATCACCACCACCAGCAGCGGGGTTTATGTGTTCAGCTCCATTCCTTCCGGTACGTATTATGTGCAGGTCATCCCACCGGATAACCTGCCTGCGACTTCTGGTGTGGTGGTGCCGCTGGACAACGGCGTGGACAATGACAACAACGGCATGCAGCCCGGCGGTCCGGGCACACCGGTCTACAGCCCGCTGATCACCCTCGTGCCGGGCACCGAGCCGGTGAATGATGGCGACACCAATTCCAACACGGACTTCACCGTCGATTTTGCGCTGAGTGACGGCGTGAGCGTGGGCGATCTGGTGTTTGCTGACCGCAATGGCAACGGCCTGTTTGAGACCAGCTCCGGGGACGCCGGACTACCCAACATCACGGTGCAACTGCTGGACGGCAGCACAGGGAATCTGCTGCTGACGACGGTCACTGATGCGAATGGGAATTACTTCTTTGGCGGCTGCGCACCGGGCACCTACCGCGTCAATGTTCCCACCCCGCCTTCGGCGTATTTGTCTGCCACGATTGCGGCTGCTGCGGACAATGGCGTGGACAATGACAGCAACGGGATTCAGAGCGGCGGACCTGGCGCGGCGTCCCTGAGTCCATTGATCACGCTGGCCAGCGGCACGGAGCCGGGCTCCGCCGGCAGCACGAACTATGAAAACACCATCGACTTTGGATTCCGCTCCTGCCCGTTCATCACGATCACGCCCAGCACCTTTGCCAGCGGTATGGTCGGCACGGCCTACACGCAGGCGATGAGTGCTGCGGGCAGCAGCGCGACGCCTTACTCATGGACGACGTCCGCCGGCACCTGGCCCGCAGGGCTGAGCCTGAGCAGCAGCGGCAGCGTCAGCGGCACTCCCACGACCCCGACCAGCGGTGTGAACGGCGCGAGCGTCACCGTGCGCGCCATCGACACCAACACCTGCGTTAGAGACCAGGTGATGCGGATCAAGATCTGCCCGGTGATCACGGTGAATCCCGCCACGCTGCCTGCGCCGCTGATTGGCGCCACCTACGCCCAGACCATCACGACTTCCGGCACCACCGCCACGCCGGTGGTGTACAGCGCCACCGGGCTGCCAGCGTGGTTGTACCTGGATGCGAGATCTGGAGTGCTGTCAGGGACGCCGACGAACTCCACCACAGTCACCTTCACCGTCACCGCCACGGACGCCAATCTGTGCTCCGCGTCCCGGACCTACACGCTGCCGCCTGTGTGTCCCGCCATCACCATCACGCCGGCGGCACCGGCGGTGGGCAAAGTGGGTGTGCCATACAGCCAGTCGCTCACTGCGTCTCCGGCGTCTGGTCTGACCGCGCAGTATTACTCGGGCATGAGCTTCAACACGCTGCTGCTGACACGGCAGGAAGCGTCCATCAATTATGACTGGGTCAACGGCTCGCCGGATCCGCTGGTGCCGGCGGACAAGTTTTCAGTGCGGTGGAGCGGATTCATCCGTCCGGCGGTCGCGGGCACCTATACCTTTCAAAGCACGAGCGATGACGGCGTCCGCGTGTGGGTGAACAACACCCTGCTCATTGACCGCTGGGTGGATCAGTCCGCGACCAACTACAGCGCCACGATCACACTGGCAGCGGGTACAGTGGTGCCGATCCGCGTGGAGTATTATGAGAACGGCGGGCAGGCGGTGATGAAGCTGAACTGGTCCGGTCCAAACCTGAGCCTGCAACCAGTGACGGGCTGGCTGGATTATGTCTGGGGTGTGTCCGGCGGCGTCCTGCCTGCGGGACTGACATTCAGTGCAACTACAGGGGTCATCAGCGGCACGCCCACGGCGGCGAACGGCTTGGGGATCAATCTCACCCTAACCGCCACGGATCCGAACGGCTGCGTCGGCACACGGGCGTGGCCGATGCTGCAAATCTGCCCCGCCATCAGCATGTCACCTGCCACATTGCCACCGGCGACGGTGAATGTGCCGTACGTGCAGACGATTGCGGCAGCTGGCGGCGCGGCACCCTATCAATACAGCGTCGTCAGCGGCAGCCTGCCCGCGTGGTGTACTCTGAATGCCACGACCGGGAAGCTTACCGGTACGCCGACTGACAATAGCAAGGGCACGTTCACGGTTGCCGCCACGGATGCCAATGGATGTGTGAGCACCCAGATTTACACCGCAGACCCGCGTTGCACCATCTTCACCGCCAGCCCGGTTACGCTGCCGAGCGCCACGACGGGCATCGCGTATTCGCAGACCCTGACGACCACCGGCGGCACCGCGCCCTATACCTACACTTTGAGCAGCGGGACTCTGCCTGCCGGATTCACGCTGACCAGCGACGGCATCCTCAGCGGGACCGCCGCAACGGGAGATGGCAGCAGCGCCAGCCTCACGGTGGTGATCGCCGATTCGCAGGGATGTCTGGGTTCCGCCAGCTATCAGATGAAGGTGTGTCCGGTGGTCACACTCAGCCCGACCACGCTGCCTGCTCCGTTCCTTGGCCTCAGCTACGCGCAGACGATCACCACTAGCGGTACGAGCGCGACACCGCTGACATGGAGTGCGACGGGCCTGCCTGCATGGCTGAGCATCAACAGCAGCACGGGAGTGCTCAGCGGCACGGCCACCACGACCGCGCCAGCCACCTTCACGCTTACTGCCACCGATGCAAACGGCTGCTCGGGTTCACGGTCATATACAGTCACGCCGACCTGTCCTGTGGTCACGCTGGGCGGCACCGCACCGCCAAACGGCTACCTCTCGACCAGCTACGCTCAAAGCATCACCGCCAGCGGCGGCACCGCACCGTATTCATTTACATTGGTCAGCGGCAGCCTGCCGCCAGGACTCACCCTGGCAGGCAATGGCAACGTGAGCGGCATGCCAACGACGCTTGGCAGCTACACCGTGACGGTGCGTGCCACGGACGCCTACAACTGCCAGAGCTCCACGAGTGCGGTCACCTTCAACATCAAGAGCATGGGCATCGGCAATCAGGTGTGGGTGGACATGAACGATGACGGTCTGCGTGGCTCGACGGAAAGCGGCGTGCCCAATCTGCCCGTGCAACTGTGGTCGCCTGGCATCAATGGCGTGGTGAACAACGGCAGCGGTGATGACGTGCTGCTGGTATCCACCACCACCGACGCCAATGGTCTGTATCTCTTCAGCGGCCTCGCGCCCGGCATCTATTACATGCGCATCCCGACACCACCGACGTTCTATCCGAAGGTCAGCACCAGCCAGGTGGCTCTCGACAATGGCGTGAACAATGACAACAACGGCATTCAGGCGGTGTCAGGCCTTGCGGTGGTCACGCCTTTGATCACGCTGTATCCCGGCACGGAGCCTGGCACTGGCGTTGATGGCGACGACACGGACAGCGACAGCACCATCGACATCGGGTTTGCCAATGCCAACCCCTGCCAGATCACCAACCTCATCGACAACCCCAGCTTTGAATTCCAGGGCTTGCCGAACGTGACCGGCACCGCCACGACCGTGCTCGGCTATGACGGCACGGGCACCTCGTTTGGCTCCGGCATCAATGCCTTCCAGTGGCTGGGCGGCACGAACGGCACCAGCAGTGTTGGCGAGCCAGTCCAGCGCGTGCAGATCGACGCCAGCAGCAGCGGCTCCAAGGTGTCCTGGATGGAAAGTGTGAAGAGCCGCCATGGCAAGCGCATGCTGCTGCTACAGGGAACGAATTCCGCCGTCAATCTGCTGCCAGCGGGCGGCGGGAATTGGAGCACCGTGTTACAGGCGGGCAAGGAATACGAGCTGAGCGTGTGGGCTTCCAGCGCCTCGTCGGGTGCGGCTTCGATCTTGTGGAATCTCGGTGCGAATGCACAAATCTTCCAGATCATCACCGGAGCTACGCCGGGCCTGTATCAATACTACACGGTGCCTCAGGGTGAAATGAGCGCCACGGCTCCAGGCGTGAGCCAGTGCTGCGGTTACAACGGCAGCACGGTGTCCTACTCGGTCTTTGGTGCTTCCGATTACAACAACTGGTCGGAAGCCGCTGCCAACAGCACGCAGCCGTTGTGGCGTCAGTTCACCTATCACTTCCGTGTGGCCAATGGCGCCTCACAGTCGCAGATCGACACCGCCAGCATCGCGCTATCCGGTGGCAGCAGCACCAATGCCGTGGCTGCCGATCTTGTTTACCTCTGCCAGGTGAATACCACCGCCACGCTGACGCTCGGCAATCTGGTGTGGAATGATTCGAACAACAATGGAGTGCGCGACACGGGTGCGAACAGCGAGATCGGCATCAGCAGCGTCACGGTGGATATCTACCGCAGCACCAATGACATCGCCGGAGACGCGGATGACCTGTTGATCGCCACCACGACCACCAACTCCGCCGGAGCCTACAACTTCACTGGTCTCGCGGACGGCAAGTACGTGGTGCGTGTCACGCCGCCTGCGAGCATTCCTGCGACCGGCGGCAATGTCGTCGCGCTGGACAACGGCGTGAACAATGACAACAACGGCAGCCAGCCCGGCGGGCCTGGTACCTACATCTACAGCCCGGTCATCACCCTGGCAGCGGGCACAGAGCCGGTGAATGATGGCGACACCAATCCTGATACTGAACTGAGCATCGACTTCGGTTTGTTCTCCGGCATCCAGCTTGGCAACCAGCTCTTCATCGACGCCAACAATGACGGTGTCTTCAGCAGCGGCACCGAAACCGGTGTGGGCTCCGGAGTGACGGTGGAACTGCTCGATGGCACGGTGAACACGGTCATCGCTAGCACGACCACGAACAGCACAGGCGTGTATGGCTTCACGGTGTATCAGCCGGCGAACTACCGCGTGCGCATTCCCACACCACCGTCGGCGTATCCGCTGGCCTCCGGTGTGGTGGACACTTCAGATGACGGCAGGGACAATGACAGCAACGGCATCCAGACCGGCGGCATCAGCACGGCGGTGATCAGTCCGGTGATCACCCTGACCGCTGGTGGCGAGCCGGGGACTTCGGGCAATTCGAACAACGAAAACACCATCGACTTCGGCTTCCGTGGCTGTCCGACCATCACCATCAGCCCCGGCACGGTGGCTGTGGCCACGCAGTATGTGGCCTACAATCCGCTTACTCTCACCTCCAGCGGCGGCTCGGGCGGATATGTTTATGCTATCGCGAGCGGTGCTCTGCCGAATGGCATGACGATGAATGGGGCAGGTGTCATCAGTGGCACCCCAGATGCCTCCGCCGCGCCGGGCAGCTACCTCTTCAGCGTGCGCAGCACGGACAGCCAGGGCTGCGCGGCCACGCAGAGCTACACCCTGACGCTGAGCAACGCGATCGTGACCGTCAATCCGGCCACGCTGCCTGCTGCGACGCAGTACACCGCCTACTCGCAGAGCCTGACGGCCTCCGGCGGCACCTCTCCTTATGCCTGGAGCTACGGACCTTCGGCGCTCAGCGGCGCTGCTGCCTGGTGGCCTGGGGAAAATGGCGGAGCGGAAGTGGTTGCCGGGAACAACGGCGCGCTGATCAACGGCGTGGCCTTCACCACGGGTCTTGTGGGGAAAGCCTTCAGTTTTGATGGCGTGAATGATTACCTGCAGGTGGCGGACCAGTCGGTCATGCGTCCGGCGCAGATCAGTCTGGAAGCCTGGGTGCGTCCGGCCAGTGCCGCACCTGCGGCGGATCAGATCATCATTGAGAAGACCTCCAGTGCGACCGCTCCGGCCAATGGCTATGGTTTGATCCAGCGCAGCGGCGGCAGCACCGTGCGCTTCTGGATCAATGGCACCAGCTCGGTGGCGGGCACGTCCGAATTCGTCGATGCACCGCTGACGGTGAACAGTTGGAACCATGTGGTGGCCACGTATGATCTCACGAATCTGCGTCTCTATGTCAATGGCGTGCAGATCGCCTCGAAAGCCTTCACCACGGCCATCAGCCACTCGACGCAGCCGCTGGTGATGGGCGGCAGCGCAACGACGAGCACCTGCTGGAGCGGCGCGCTGGATGAACCGGTGATCTACAGCCGCGCGCTCAATGCGGCCGAAGCACTGGCGCGCTACACCGTCACCACCAGCGGCAACAACGGTCTGCCCACGGGCATGACGCTGGACACCAGCACCGGCCTGCTGAGCGGCACACCCACGGGCGTGCCTGCGAGCTATCCCTTTACCGTGCGTGCCAGCGACTTTTACAGCGGTGTCGGTCTGCGCAGCTACGCACTCACGGTGGGCTGTCCGACGTTTAACATCACGCCGAAGACCTTCGCCGACGCCCAGCAGTATGCAGCCTACTCAGCAGTGACCATGAACGCGAGCGGCGGCACGGCACCGTATCAGTGGGACATCAGCAGCGGGGCGCTGCCCACCGGCATGAGCCTCAGCAGCGCGGGCGTCCTCAGCGGCACGCCGGGATCCGCGCCAGCCACGTACTCCTTCACTGTGCGCGCTCGTGATGCCAACAACTGCGTGAGCACGCAGGCACTGAGCGTGAAAGTCATCTGCCCGACGATCACGCTCACGCCTTCCACACTGTCAAACGCGCAGCAGTTTGCGTCCTACTCCGCTGTGCTGCTGGATGGCACGGGCGGCAGCTCACCTTATACTTTCGCCATTCAAAGCGGCGCCCTGCCTGCGGGCATGAGCCTGTCGAGCGCCGGTCTGCTGAGCGGCACACCCACGGCGCTGCCGGGAGATTACACCGTGGTCGTTCGCGGCACGGACAGCGCCTCCTGCTCCGGCACCCGCAGCTACACGCTGCATGTGAACTGTCCGACCATCACCATCAGTCCAGCCACGCTGGCCGCCGGCCGCCAATACCAGGCCTACAGTCAGACGCTGACGGCGAGCGGCGGGAACTCCACCTACACCTGGTCGCTGACCAGCGGCTCATTGCCCACGGGATTGACATTGAGCAGCGCTGGAGTCATCAGCGGCACGCCGACAGTGGCACCGGGAACGTACACCTTCAGCGTGACGGCGACGGACACGGCAGGCTGCACCGGCACGCGTTCATGCAGCATCGTCTTCAGTTGCCCGCTCATCAGCATCACGCCGACGACGCTGCCGCAGGCCACGACCACGGTGGCTTACAGCCAGCAGCTCGCGGTGAGCGGCGGCACCTCTCCCTACACCTGGTCGCTGGCATCGGGTACGTTGCCAGCGGGCATCACGCTGTCATCGGCAGGCTTGATCAGCGGCACGACCACCGCCGTGGGTTCCTTCAACTTCACCGCGCAGGTCAGCGACTTGAACACCTGCGTGCAGCAGCAGGCGCTGGCGCTGGGCGTGAACTGCGCGGCCATCACCATCACACCCTCATCACTGTCCACTGCAACGGTGGGCACGGCCTACTCGCAGCAGTTTACTGCAAGCGGCGGAGTGGGGACGAAGACTTGGACGGTCAAGTCGGGCTCGCTGCCCACTGGCATGACGCTCAGCTCGGCAGGTATGCTCAGCGGTACTCCCACGGACACGGCTGGTACTTTCAGCTTCACCATTCAGGCCATGGATCAAAACAACTGTCCCGGCACCGCCGCGTACAGTCTGACCCTGCAGTGCCCCACGGTCGTCATCACGCCGAGCAGCGTGCCGAACGGCACGGTCGCCAACAGCTACTCCACGACGCTGTCGGCATCCGGCGCGACGGCACCTTACACCTGGAGCCTGCCGACGGGCAGCAGCGTGCCGCCGGGCCTGGCGCTGAGCCCCACCGGCGTCATCAGCGGCACGCCAACGGCCCCTGGCAATTACAGCTTCAGTGTGACGGCGCGCGGCGCGTATTCCTGCACCGGCACAGCGACCATCACCATGACGGTGAGCTGCCCGACCCTGGCCATCAGTCCCACCAGCCTCAGCTCCGGATATCGCGGCGTGGCCTACACGCAGACGGTCGTCGCCAGCGGCGGCATCAGCCCTTCCACCTCTTCTTTGACCGCCGGCAGCCTGCCACCGGGCGTGACCCTGAACACCAGCACCGGCATCATCAGCGGCACACCGACGGCGGCCGGCAGCTACAGCTTTACCCTGCGCGGCGTGGACAGCGCGACCTGCTCCGGCACACGTGACTACATCATCGTGATCAGCGGTCTCTCCCTCGGCAATCTGGTGTGGCAGGACACGGATCAAAGTGGTACGCGGGATACCGGTGAGCAGGGCATCAGCGGTGTCTCGCTGCAGCTTTTCGCAACAACGGACTCGGTGATCGGTAACGGGGACGATGTGTCCCAGGGCACGACCACCACGGACGGCAGCGGTGCGTATGCGTTCACCGGACTGGCCCCAGGAAAATACTTTGTGAAGATCGCCACGCCACCGACCGCGTACCCGCTTTCATCGGGTCCGCAGGTGGCGCTGGACAACGGCGTGGACAATGACAACAACGGCGTCCAGGCCGGCGGCGTGGGCAGCGCCATCATCAGCCCGATCGTCACACTCGCCGTGGGACGCGAACCCGGTGATGTGGCCGGTGGCATCGACGCGGACAACACGCTCGACTTTGCGCTGCGCGCGGTGCCAGCCTCGATCGCGAACCTGCTCGAATATGAGTTGAACATCCCTAGCGGCGGCCTGCCCGCACCGCCGAGTTACAAGAGCTCCGCCGTGGTGAACGCGGCGAAAATCCAGATCGAGGACGACATGAACGGCCTCACCGACATCAGCGAGCCGACGAACAACGGACCGATCCGCAGTGGTGCGCTCTCCCGCCGCATGCGCGACTGGGATGCGGCGTATGACACGGGCTATGATGCCACGCCGAGCACACTGGTGCAGCGCCCGGATAGCCTGTGGATCCGGTTTGACATGGACCCGACGGCCACGGGCAACATCGGCAATCTGCTCTTTGATGTGTACCGTGTGGGCACGACGGCGCCGGTGCAGGGGAAGGTCTTCCTTTCCTGGCTGGAAGGCGCGACCATGCGCACGGTGACGACCAACGTCTTCCAGTTCTCCGCCACCGCCTCCTGGTACTCGATGAACCTGCCATGGACCAGCTCCATCGGCGGAGCGACCTCGCTGCCAACGGGATCGCAGCTCGCTGGCAAGTCCTTCATGATCGAAATCTATCTCTGGGGCGGTGACGGCTCCGGGTACATCGACATCGACAACATCCTGCTGCAGGGCAGCGCCACCACCAATCCGCAGACGCTGGCCATTGGAGATTTCGTCTGGGCGGACACGAACGGCAACGGCATCAAGAACCCACGTGAGCCCGGACTGCAAAACCTGACGGTGCAGCTCCTGAGCCCCGGCGCTGACTCCCTGGCCAACACGGCGGATGACCAGCTCCTCACCACAACAACTACGGATGCAAACGGCTACTATCTCTTCAGCGGCCTGTCGGCGGGCAATTACTTTGTGCGTTTGCCAACGCCTGACCCGCTCTGGCCGACGGCGTCTCCGGGCGTGAACCTGGACAATGGCGTGGACAATGACAGCAACGGCATTCAGTCCGGCGGCGTGGGCACGGCAGTATCCAGCCCGGTGATCAATCTGGCGCTGGGCAAAGAGCCGGGCAATCTGGCCAGCGGCGGCGGTAACCAGGACATGACGGTGGATTTCGGCTTCAGCGCCGCGATGACCCTGGGGAATTTTGTCTTCTCCGACACCAACAACAACGGCCTCTTCGATGTGGGCGAGACTGGGGTCGCAGGCGCGCAGATGGAGATCTACTCCTCCACCGACTCAACGGTGAACAATGGTGATGATGTGAAGGTGGGCACGACCTTCACCACCGGCAGCGACGGCCTGTACAGCTTCGCCGGACTCAGCGCGGGCAAGTATTACGTCAAGCTCACGCCGCCGATCACGCATCCGCGCCGCAGCACGACCAGCAGCAACGCGGACAACGGCATCGACAACGACAGCAACGGCATTACGCAGTCCGCCACGGGCGCGCCGATTTATTCGCCGATGATCACGCTCTCTGCGCTGACGGAGCCGGGCAGCCTGCTGGCACCGTTTGGCAGCAACATCGACAACACGATCGACTTTGGTCTGCGCCCCACTTTCTGCAGCATCGGCAACTTGGTGTACAAGGATGCCAACAACAACGGCGTCTATGATTCCGGTGAAGGTGTCGGCGGCGTTCGCGTGGAACTGCTCAACAGCTCCGGTTCGTTTGTGACCAGCACGACGACGAGTTCGAACGCAAGCAAGCGCGGGCAGTATCAGTTTACCAGCGTGGTTCCGGGGTCTTACTATGTGCGCATTCCAGCTTCTGAATTTGCCACCGGCAAGGCCCTGGTGAACACGATCTCCATCTTCCCCTCCACCTCGTCCGACAACGATATTGACGACAACATCGTGGGCAATGACGACGGCATCGACAACGCACAGCCTTCCGTCAATGGCATCAGCAGCGCGCTGATCTCCCTGAGCGACAGCGGCGAGCCGATCAACAGCAGCGGTGAGAGCGGCGCGTTCAACACCATCGACGATGCCGATGACAACAATGGCAACATGACCATTGATTTCGGCTTCAAGTCCAGCGGACCGAGCGCCACGGGCTGCTATCACTTCCTCGCCATGGACACGAACGCCGACGGCGTGCTGAGCCAGTCCACGGAATGGACGCCTGCCCAAGCGTATGATTTCAACTACACGCAGGGCGGAGTGGCCACGGTCAACAAAGCGGACGTGATCTATGATGCCGCGCTGAGCCGTCTGGATGTGGACCTGACGTTCAATCAGATTGGTGCCTCCAAGGTGGACGCGCTGTGGTTCCTCGTCAGCACGGGCGCGAATCCCGCGACCGCAGACCATGCCATCGTGTATGTGGACGGCATCACACGCGCCAGCCCCACCGTGACCATCTACCGTTATGATGAAACGCTGGGCTACCAGAGCTGGCAGACGGCGGCGAACCTGATGGTGAGCACGGCGTCTGGCAACAGCACGGCGGGAGACGTCCTGCTGAACAAGGTCACCGAAACCGGCAGCAATGTGCGTTTCCAATGTGTGATCGATGTCAGCCGCGTGAACAACGCGACCAACTGGAGCGCCATGGGAGTCAATGCCGCGACATGGGAAGGCATCCAGACCGGCGGCAGCACCGGCATCGTGCTGCACATGGTGGATCTCAGCAGCACGCCGACGTATGACAGCAACGGCGCACTGACCGCGTTCAGCTACACCTCGGGTGTCACGGAAGGTTCCTTGGTGACCGATCCTTCCGGCGTGTTCACCATCGCCACCGAGCCCTGCTCCGTCTCGCCATGGGTGAGCGTGGGCAACCTGGTATGGAATGACGCCAACAGCAACGGCCTGCGCGACAGCGGTGAGCTCGGCATCAGCGGCGCCACGGTGCAGCTCTTCAGCCCGGGCGCGGACAATGCCGTCGGCGGCAGCGGCGCAAATGTGGACACGCAGGTCGGAGCCAGCGTACTCACCAGCAGCGCGGGCGCGTATGCCTTCACCAATCTGGTGCCGGGCAAATACTATGTGCGCGTCACGCCGACGGTGAGCGTGCCGGGTGTTAGCAGCGTAGTGGTGACGCTGGACAACGATGTGGACAATGACAACAACGGCAGCCAGCCGGGCGGCGCGGGTACGTTTGTGTACAGCCCCGTGATCGATCTCCAGGTGGGAACCGAGCCCGGCACCGCAGTGGACGGCGACGGCACCAATGGGAACAACACCATCGACTTCGGCCTCTTCACGGGCATCACCGTGGGTGACTTGGTGTGGAACGATGCCAACAACAACGGCCTCAAGGACGCGTCGGAATCCGGCGTGAGCGGCGTGCAGCTTGATCTCATGAGCCCAGGAGCGGATAATGCCGTCGGTGGGACCGGAATCAATGCGGACACCGTGCTGCAATCGACCTCCACTCTGAGCAGCGGTGCCTACAGTTTCAAAGTGTACAACGGTGGAAACTACTATGTGCGCCTGACTCCGCCCGCCGCGTACTCCCTGGCCAGCAGCACGGTCGTCACCGCCGACAACGGCGTGAACAATGACAGCAACGGCTCGCAGCCGGGTGGGGCGGGCTCGCTGGTCAGCAGCATGGTGTTTGCGCTGACTCCTGGCGGTGAGCCTGGCAGCACCGGTGTGACCAACACGGAAAACACCATCGACTTCGGCCTGCACTCCTGCCCTGTCATCTCCATTTCGCCGACCACGCTGACCAATGCGCTGAAGGCCACAGCCTACAGCGCCACGTTTAGCGCCGCCGGTGGCAACTCGCCCTACACCTGGAGCATTTCCAGCGGCACGCTGCCGACCGGGCTGGCACTGTCGAGCACTGGCGTGCTGAGCGGTACTGCGACCGGAGCGACCGGCACCTACAGCTTCACGGTGAAAGCGGTGGACGCCTCTTTGTGCTCTGCCACCCAGGCGATGACCCTAGGCGTGGTCTGCCCGACGCTGACGCTGTCTCCTTCTACACTGTCCGCAGTGGCGCAAAACAGCGTCTTCAGCCAGCAGTTCTCCACCACGGGGGGGGCGTCCGCCTACACTTACACGAAGGCTTCGGGCACGCTGCCCACAGGAGTGGCGCTGTCCGCCAGCGGCCTGCTCTCAGGCACCATTACCGGAGCGCCGGGCAGTTACACTTTTGTCATTCGCTCCACTGACGCCAACGGTTGTGCGCTCGACACTTCCTTCACCTGGACGATCACTTGTCCGACGATCGCGCTATCGCCGACGACCGTGCCGGCTGCCACGCAGTATGCTGCTTATTCGTCGCAGACCCTGACTGCCAGCAACGGCACCAGTCCGTATGTCTGGAGCTTCACCGGCACGATGCCAACCGGCATGACGTTGAGCAGTGGCGGAGTGCTCAGCGGCACGCCTTCCAGTGCGCCGGGCAGCTACAACATCACGGTCACCGCCACGGATGCCAACGGTTGCGCACGCTCCAGCAGTTACTCGATCACGGTGAACTGCCCGTCGTTCACCATCACCGCACCGACCTTCCCAAGTGCCTCGAAGAACATCGCGTATCCCAGCCAGCAGCTCAGCGCCAGCGGCGGCACCTCGCCATACAGCTACAGCATCATCTCCGGGGCGCTGCCGGCAGGAATGTCGATGAGCACAGCGGGTCTGATCTCCGGCACACCCACCGCCGCACCAGCCACTTTCAACTTCACCGTGCGCGCCACGGACGGGGTGGGCTGTACCGCCAGCAAGGCGCTGCAGATCATCATTGCCTGTCCGACGCTGTCCATCGGCCCTGTGCCGCTGCCAGCGGGCACACAGTATGCTGCCTATACCCAGACGCTCGCGGTGGGCGGCGGCACTGCGCCCTACACCTGGAGCCTGGCATCGGGTGTCCTGCCCACCGGTCTGACGCTCTCCAGCGGCGGAGTGCTGAGCGGCACACCCACCGGCCTAGGCAGCTTCACCTTCTCGGTGAAGGCCACGGATGCAGATAGCTGCTTTTCGACGCAATCCTACACCTTCACGGTGAACTATCCGCCGATCTACATCACGCCGTCCACACTGTCGAACGCCGTCCGGCTGGTGCCTTACATGCAGCAGCTCACTGCCAGCGGCGGCACCGCGCCCTATACCTTCAGCAAGCTGACCGGCAGCATTCCCACCGGCTTGTCGATTTCTTCCGGCGGTCTCATCTCCGGCATCACCACGGCGGCACCTGGCACCTACTCCTTCACCATCCAGGCGCTGGACGCAAACAGCGCGCCCGGTACGCAGCCGTACACCATCACCATCGTCTGCCCGACCATGACCATCACTCCGGCGCTGCTGTCGAACGGGGTCGTCGGCACGTCCTACTCCGCAGCCCTGAGCGCCTCGGGCGGCAGCGCACCTTACACCTGGACCGTGGCTGCCGGGACGCTGCCAGCCGGACTCTCGATGAGTTCCGCCGGTGTCATCTCAGGCACGCCGACGCAGGCGTCCACCTCCACCTTCACCGTGCAGGCGGTGGACTCCTTCAATTGCGCCAACACCCAGGTGTACACCCTGGCTGTCAATTGTCCGTCCGTCAGCATTACCCCCGCCACGCTATCGAGCGCCTACTACAGCACGGCTTACAGCCAGCAGCTCAGCTCCAGCGGTGGTACGGGACCGTACACCTATGCGGTGATCGCGGGTTCTCCGCCTGCTGGCATCTCTCTCTCCTCCAGCGGGCTGATTTCAGGCTCCGCCACGGTGTATGGCACGGCCAGCTTCACCGTGCGCTGCACCGACGCCTACAACTGCTCCGCCACGCAGTCCTACTCGCTGCTGGTGAAGGGCCTCAGCCTGGGCGACACCGTGTATGATGACAGCAACTTCAACGGCCTGCGTGATGTGGGCGAGCCCGGGCTGAGCGGAGTAACCGTGGAACTCTGGGACCCCGGCGCGGATCAGGCCATCGGCGGAAGCGGTCCGAACAGCGATCTGATGCTCACCAGCACAACCACCAATGTGCAGGGCCAGTACACTTTCATCAATCTACAGCCCGGCACCTTCTACATGCGGGTGCTCATGCCGAATTCGTTGGAAATCATTGGCGGCAATCCGGTGAACCTCGACAACGGCGTGGACAATGACAATAACGCCGCCTCTCAGCCCGGCGGTCCCGGCACTCCGGCCTTCTCACCCGTCATCACGCTCACCAAGGGCGGTGAACCCACGGTAGATGACGGCGACGCGGACACGGACTACACCATCGACTTCGGCCTCTTCCGCGGCATTAGCGTTGGCAACCTTGTGTGGCAGGACAGCAATGACAACGGCCGCCGTGACGTCGGGGAGCCCGGCATTGACGGCGTCAATGTGCAGCTCTGGAGCACCGGCGCTGATGGCAGTGTCGGCGGTACGGATGATGTGCTGCTGCGAACCGCCACGACCAGCGGCGGCGGTGCCTATCTCTTCACTTCGGTGGCACCGGGCCTGATCTACGTGCGCATCCCGACGCCGCCCAGCGCGCAGCCTCTCTCCAGCAGCAGCACCACCTTTATAGACGATGGGGTGGACAATGATGACAACGGTCTCCAGCTCAGCGGCGGCGCGGTGAACAGCCCCGTGATCACCCTCACCCCAGGCGATGAGCCGGGAACACTGGGCGGCACATATGCCGAGACCACGATCGACTTCGGCTTCGTCAACGTGACGCCGAGCATCTATGTGTCCGCCACGCAGGCCGACAGCATCCAGTCTTTCAATGCCACCACGGGTCTGTACTCGGGTGCGCTTGTGTCCGGATTTGGCAGCAGCCTCAGCCAGGGCAACGCGGACTATGGTGACGTGCCCTATGGCATGGAACTGGGACAGGACGGCAACTGGTATGTGGCCCAGTATGGTGCCAGCAATCTGCGCAAGATCAGCCCCACCGGGACCGACCTCGGCACCGTTCTCGACAACTCCACCGCCAGCATGAGCTTGGTGACGCAGTTTGCCATCGGCCCGGACGGTAACTTCTATGTGTTTGATGTGAACGGCGGCCGGATCGTCCGCTTCCAGGGGCCGACGGGAACCACTCCCGGAGCGCCAATCGGCGGCGCCCCCTATACTTTCATCTCCCAGGCCGGTGTGGAAGACATGAACTTCGGACCGGATGGCAATCTCTACCTCGTGGTGCAGACCAACGATATCCGTGAAGTGCGGCGTTACAGCACTACCACCGGAGCACTGCTGAACACCATCGTCACTGACACGCAGCTGGTGGCCATGGTGCCGGGGGGGCAGTCCATCGCGCTGATCTCAGGCATCGACATCGAAGGCAGCACACTCTACGGCGTGAACCGCAGCGACGGTGAAATCTTCAGCCTTGATCTCACCACGCCATCATCGCCCGGACTGCCGCAGCTCATCGCCACCCTTTCTAGCGCTGGTGCAGGGGAGGTGAACACCCGCGACATCGAGTTCAACCCAGCCAACAGCCAACTTTACATCATCGGTTATCAGTGGGGCAAACCGGTCAATGCGGGGAGTTACATCAGCGGTGCGCTGCTCACGGTGGACATCGCCGGTGCGCCGAATGGCGCGGTCAATATTTATGAAGTGCCCATCCCGCGCCCGCCGGGTCCGAACTTTGAAATCTGGTCCGGCCCGCGTGACCTGGCCATCGGGCGTCCGTTTGCGCCGCTGCCTGATTCCGTCGCCATTGGCTCCCTGGTCTGGAACGATGACAACGCCAATGGCGTGCAGGACGCGGCGGAACTCGGCATCCCTGGCGTGCGGGTGGAACTCTGGCAGGATGCGAACGGCAACACGGCCGATGGCGCAGAAGTACTCATCGGCTGGACCTACACGGACAGCCACGGCTTCTACTACTTCTCCGGCGAGGCACCGGGCGTGTATCAGGTGCAGATTCCAGAGTCCAACTTTGTGGATGGTCTGCCACTGGCCGGCAGCGGCTACAGCAGCCCGATTTCCTCCATACTGGATGATCAGATTGATGGTGATGACAGCGGTCGTCAGCCGGGTGGCCCGAAGACCATCGTGAAGAGCTCGCTCATCACGCTTACTCCCGGCACCGAGCCGGTGGGCAACGGCTCCTCCGGGGCGGAATTTGCCCCTGGCGGCGAACTCGACAACTACATCGTGGACGCCAATGGCGACATGACCGTGGACTTCGGCTTCGTGGAGCCCGGCATCATGGGCATCGGCAATCTGGTGTTCGTGGATGACAACGGCAACAACCGTTTCGACGTGGGCGAGGGCAGAAATGATGTGACCACTGAGCTGTATCGCTGGGGAGATACTCCCGGTGTGACGCAGCCGGTGGCCACGGCGGTCACCGCCAATGGCGGTCTCTACCTCTTCAGCAATCTCTGGCAGGGGCAGTACTTCATCTATCTGCCTGCCTATCAGTTCGCGACGGACGGTAATCTGCGCGGCCTCTACAGCCTGCCTGTCGTCACGGCGGGTGACGACAACACCGGCCAGGACGCCCTGCCGACTGACACGCCTTGGATCACCGGAGTGCGCACCGGCATCATCAATCTCATACGTGACAAGGCTCCGACAGATGCAGACTCTGAAACCGGTTTCGATTCCTCCACCGACCTTAATGACATCAACATCGACCTCACCGAGGACATTGGTCTGTTCCGTCCGGTGGCGCTGGGCAACATGGTGTTTGCCGACAACAACTCGAACGGCCACTACGACGCTGGTGAAGGCATCTCCGGAGTCAGCGTCGAGCTTTACACCGACACGCAGTTCCCGGAAGTGGACAATCCGCTGGCCATCACCACCAGCGATGCAGCGGGCCGCTATGGTTTCAACTTCCTGCGCCCCGGCAACTACGTGGTACACATCCCGTCCTCGCAGTTCCAGGCCGCCGGCCCACTGTACCAGCGCATCAGCATTCTCGAAGGCCTCGTGGGGGATGATGATGTGGGTGAAGACGGGTTCAATAACGGTCTGCCCTCGGACAACGGGGTGTCATCCCTCATCATCAGTCTCTATCCTGGAAATGCGCCGACGGATGACAGCGGTGAGACCGGCTTTGAAGGCACGTCTGATGACCAGGATGATGCGGCGATCGATCTGACCATCGACTTCGGATTCCAGACTCCCGTGGGCGTGGGCAATCTGGTGTACATCGATGCCAATCAAAACGGCAAGGCCGACGCGGGTGAAGGCGTGGACGGAGTGACCGTGGAGCTGTACGGCTCTGCGCAAACACCCGGCTATGGCCTGCCGCTGTTCAGCCGCATCACCAGCAATGGCGGCGCCTACTTCTTTGACTCACTGCCAGCGGGCAGCTACGTGCTGCACATCCCGTATTCGCAGTTTGAGCCGGGGCGTCCGCTTAGCGGACTCTCCTCCGTCACCGGGGTCAGCAGCGTCAGCACTGCGCTGGATGATGATGTGCCTGGCAGTGAAAACGGCATTGATGACGCAGCGCCGTTCCTCAACGGCATCAGCAGCGGGGTCTTCACCCTGGCTGTGGATGCGGAGCCGACGGATGCCACCGGTGAGAGCGGCGAATTCAATGACATGGATGTGTTCGATGACGACAACTTCAACCTCACCATCGATTTTGGCTTTGCACCGTTCAATCCAGACGCCGTCGGCGTGGGCAATCTGGTCTTTGTGGACCTCAATGGCAACGGTGTTTACGACGCGGGTGAAGGCATCGACGGCGTGAAAGTGCAGTTGTTTGACGCGGCGGTGGACCCGCACACCGCCAGCCCGCTCTCCACCAAGACCACCAGCAATGGCGGCGGCTACCTGTTCAGCAGTCTGGTCGAAGGCGACTACCAGATCTTCATTCCGCCGTCGGAATTTGCCGCCGGCAAGCCGCTGTCCGGCTGGCGCTCGCTGCCCGGAGATGGGGGGGACAACGGCCTGGATGACAACCTGGACGAAAACGGCATCGACGTCATCGATCCGTCCACCACCGGCATTGTGTCCGCAGCTTTCCACCTGTCTCCAGGCGACGAACCCACCGACTCGCTCGGCGAGTATGGCTATGACGCCGTGATGGATAATGCCAGCGATGCAAACACCGATCTGACCATCGACTTCGGCTTCTTCCGCTCTGTGGCGGTGGGCAACCTGGTGTTCATCGACACGAACTATAACGGCCGTGCGGATGCCGGGGAGGGGGTGGGCGGAGTTACGCTGGAGCTCTACGCCGAAGGCGCGATCATTCCGTTTGATGCACCTGTGACCACCACCACCACGGACACGGACGGCTCCTATCTCTTCTCCGACCTCACCCCGGGCCGCTACTTTGTGCGCGTGCCGGCGTGGCAGTTTGACTTTGGCGCGCCGCTGTACGGCTATGCCAGCATCTTCGGCACGCAGAGCGGGGATGACAATTTCGGCGAGGATGGTATCGACGATGGCAACCCGTCCTACAACGGTATCCAGACCGCCGTGGTGGATCTGAGCCCCACCAATGCGCCGACCGGCAGCCAGGAAAGCGGCTACCAAGGCAGCAGTGACGACATCAACGATGCGGCCACCAATCTCACCATCGACCTCGGCTTTGTGCCACGCATCGGCGTGGGCAATGTGGTCTTCAATGATGCCAACAATGACGGCGTCTTCGATCCGGGCGTGGAAATCGGCGTGGATGGTGTCACCGTCGAGCTGTGGTCCAACCAGGCGAACGCCACGGCGGCGGTGACTAGCACCACGACCTTCGGTGGCGGCCTATACAGCTTCAATGTGGCACCCGGCACTTACTACGTGCGCATCCCGCCGGTCAATTTCCTTGAGGGTGGTGCGCTGGCCAATCTCGTGCCGTCGAAGCCGGTGGTGGCAGGCTCCGGCGTGCCCACCTCAACCGTGGGAGATGATGACACGCAACAGGATGGGTACACGACCAGTTCTGTACTCGTGGATGGCGCACGCACCGCGTTCCTCACCCTACTGCCGGGCCAGGCACCGACTGCCGAGACCACGGAAACCGGCTACTACTCCGAGTCTGATGACTTTGACGATGCGAACGTCAATCTGACGGTCGATCTCGGCTTTGCGCCGAAACCGCTCAGTGTGGGCAATCTGGTGTTCCGTGACGTGAATTCGAACGGCCACTATGACAGCCAGGACTTTGGTGTGGCCGGGGTCAAGGTGCGCCTGTTCAAGGTGGGGGACAATCCTGCCAGCAGCACGCCGGTGATGGAGACCACCACCAGCATCGACGGAACCTTCCTCCTCAACACCTATGAGGAGGGCCAGTACTTCCTCCACATCCCGGCCTCCGAGTTTGCCAGCGGAGCCGCACTCGTCGGCACGACTTCCGTGCCCGGCTTTGGTGATGACAATGGCAAGGATGATGATGAGGATGAGAACGGCCTGGATGCGGCGAATCCAGCGACCACAGGCGTGAGTTCCATCGTATTCGCCCTCGCCTACGGCACCGAGCCGCTAGCCGGCACGGGAGAGTCCGGCTTCCTCACCACACAGGATGTTTACAATGATGAGGATGTGGATCTCACCATCGACATGGGCTTCACCGGCGGCACGCTGACGAACCTGATGAGCATCGGCAACCTCGTCTTCAATGATGCCAACAACAACGGCGTGGCTGATACGAATGAAGGTGTGCCCGGCGTCTGGATGCTGCTGTATGCTGGCACGGGCACCGCAGGCTCCAGCAGCTACATCCGCAGCACCACGACGGATGCCAGCGGCCGCTACTTCTTCACCAACCTGAGCCCCGGCACCTACACGGTACACGTCGCTGCGGACAACTTCAAAGCCTCTATCAGCATCAATGGCGGGCCTGTGGGACCTGGACCCTTGTACCGCAAGATTTCACTGCGCGGCAATCAAACCACCACGGCGGATGACAACCTCGGTGAGGACGGCATCGATGCACAAAATCCTGAGCAGGTCGGCATCACGGCGCGGCCGGTCACGCTGGTGGCCAATGCTGCTCCGACCGGCACCCAGGAAGGTGGGTTCCAGGGCACATCGGACGATGCCACTGACAGCAATGTGGATCTCACCATCGACTTTGGTTTCGCCACCCGCCTGGGTGTTGGCAATCTGGTGTTCCGTGATGCCAATGCCGACGGCAAATACCAGGCCGGCATCGACACTGGTCTCGCGGGCATCAGTCTGGAGCTGGTGCATAACGATGGCGGCACCGGTCCGGACACGGTCGTCGGCACCACCACGACAGATGCGAATGGCGGGTACATTCTGTATGCACCGCCGGCGGTGTCTCCGCAGACCTACATGGTACGCATCCCTGCCGCGCAGTTCAGCGCCAGCGGCCTGCTGAACTACCTGGTGCCGAGCACGCTGACCACCAATGGCAGTGACGACAATCTGAACCAGAACGCCCAGCCAGCCAGCAACCCAGAGACCACAGGTGTGGTCACCGCTGCATTCTCCCTGCTTGCGGAGACTTTACCCACCGACAGCGATGGCCGCGAAACCGGCTTCGACAAGACCAGTGACAACGCTGACGACGCCAACAACGATCTCACCATCGACCTCGGTCTGAAGGCGAAGAACCTCATGGTCGGCAACCTCGTTTTCCGCGACCTCAATGCGAACGGCACCTTTGAGTCCGGCATCGACCAACCGGTGGCGAACGTCACCGTGCAGCTATTCCAGCAGGCGCAGGCCGTGACGGACACGCCGGTGTCACAGGCAGTCACGGCGGCAGACGGCACATACCTGCTCTATGCCACCTCGCCGGCGGCCTACTATGTCCACATTCCTGCAAGCATGTTTGCCTCCGGCGCACCGCTCAATGGCATGACCTCGGTGCTTGGCTCCGGCAATGTGTTGATGACCACCAATGCGGACACCGCCAAAGATGACCGCTATGATGAAAATGGCGACGACGTTACCCTCCCTGCTGTTACAGGGATTTCATCCGGCCTCATCAATCTGGCCTACGGCACTATGCCGCTGAACAGCAGCGTGACCTCTGCCTCGGGTGAAAATGGCTTCCAGGCATTCATGGATGATGCTGCGGATGATTCAGGCATCATGACCATCGACTTCGGCTTCCTGGCGGGTGCGGGCTCGCCGAATGCGCTGGAAGAAAAGCGCAATCTGGCGCTGAATCCCGGCACGGTCTCCGCCCCGGCCACCTTCACGGTGTGGCAGTCGCAGAACAGCCTGAGCGGACTCAACAGTCCGAATGATGACCCGGATGCGGATGGTCAGACGAACCTGCTGGAGTATGCCCTCGGCACCGCCGGTGGCAGCGGTCTCGGGGTGTCGCGCTTCACGCTGGTGAGCAACACCGTCACGGGCGCGATCGACGCGCTGCTCACACGTCCGACGGGCTCGCATGCGGACCTGCGCTACTACCTTGAAGGCAGCAACGATCTCAGCACGTGGAGCACGCTGGCCATCACTCCTGCCACCACGGTCAATGCGGACCAGACTGAGACGGTGCGCTACAGTGCGGTCGAGTCCGCCTTCAGCGGTGCGGCACGCGGCTTCCTGCGCATGAAGGTCGCGCTGGATGCGAACCTCGACGGCACGCCGGAAGCCACCGCCACCACGGGTGCGCAGGGCTGGGCACGCATGCAGTTTGCGGTGGGTCGCCAGTCGCTGTCCATGCCGCTGCTGCTGCCTGCCGTTTATACGGGGCAGGTCGCCTCGGTCAATGAGCGCCAAGTGGTGCCCAATCTCAACGGCGGCGACATTCGCACGCAGTTGCAGAATGGCGTGAGCTACTATCTGGAAGTGCTCAGCGGTGCGCTGAATGGCCGCACTATGGAGCTCGATGCCACGGCCACCACCACCAGCAGCATCGCACTCACCACCACTGCGGACAGCGCTCTGGCCGGGGCACGCATTTGCATCCGTCCGCATTGGACGCTCGGCGGTCTGCTGCCGGCATCCAGCCTGCAGCCTGGTGAGGCGACGGATGCGGCAGATCGCGTCATGTTCTTCGACAGCGCCAGCGGCCAGTTCCAGATCGACTGGCTGCACGCCACCACCGGCACGCCGCAATGGGTGCGTGATGGCGATACCGCACTCGCGGATGATGCCGCCCGCATCATTTCGCCGCAGGCAGGCATGCTGGTGCAGATCCGCAGCACACCGGCCACGTTCACCTTCCTCGGCGAAGTCCGCACCACCGCGCTCGCTCTGCCGCAGACCACTGGCACCAGTCTGTGCGGCACTGGTTTGGCCATGTCACAGGCTCCTGGCGCGCACCCCTTCACCCCCGGCTCCCGCCTGCGCCTCTGGGGCGGCGACACCGATCCTGCCACTGCCGCGTATCAAAACTACCTGCTCAATCCGCAGTCCCAGTGGGTGGATGAAACCACAGGGCTGGAGGTGACAAAACTGCCGCTGCTGGAGGCGTTCCGGGCGTTCTTTGTGGTGAAGCCGTAGTGGGGCAAGAATGTTTCAAATTCTTGAGCGGCGATGGGGCGAAGTTGGATTCTGCCCCACGTGGAACCTTCAAGTTGAAACTTTCATCTCTCCCCCGTTGCATTTTGCCATCCCGGCAGCATTGCTGGGGGGCATGATGTCACGCCGACTGCTTCTTCTTTTTGCGCTCAGTCTTGTCAGTTGTACCACTGTGAAAACCACGGGCAACAACGCCTTTCATTACAGCCGCAGGTTTGTCACCCAGGACATTCCACGCGCCTCGCGCAGGGTCTGGACAGGCTTTACCGGGCTCTTCGGCCGGAACGATGGATCCTTCTGGTATGCCAATCAAATGACCGGCAGGCCCAGCATCGTCATCAATCTCAGCGAGCAGATGGTGTATCTCTTCAAGCGCGGCCAGCTCGCGGGCGGCTCGCCCATTTCTTCTGGCGCGGAGGGCTACGACACGCTGCCCGGCAGCTACCGTATCACCGAGAAGGACATCGACCACAAATCATCCATCTACGGCGACTACGAGGATTACTACGGCAATGTCATCATGCAGAACATCAACAACCGCATCGACCGCAGGCCGCCGGGCACGCGCTTTGAAGGAGCGAAGATGTACTACTTCATGCGCATCTATGGCGGCGTGGGCATGCACCAGGGGTTTCTCCCCGGCTACGCTGCCTCCCACGGCTGCATCCGCCTGCCCGGGCACATGGCGGAGAAGTTTTACCGCGAGGTGTCTGTTGGGACACCCGTAGAAGTGGTGCCGTGAAGCTGCAGGATTAGTTTAAGGTTCGGCAGAGGAATGTACGCTGTTCGGAAGCATGATGGAACTTAAACCGGCAGATGAAATCCCAGATCTGCCATGAGGCATGAATGGCCAGAATGCGAAGCAAAGACCTTGCGCTGCCCCGGCAGACACACGAACGATCATTACTCCGAGCCGTGAATATCATCGCTTAATGCCCTGCAATCCTGGTCGCAGAACGGGTTTCACCTCGTCTGGCAAGATCAGCTTTCTGCTGATCAAACTCGATCTGGTAAGCGTGCTCATGGCGCGCGAATGAACGTATAGATACTGCCGCATGCTCACCCCCCTCGATCTCAAACTCTTCCGCGATCTCGGTCGCATGAAAGGGCAGATCGTGGCGGTGAGCCTGGTGATGGCCTGCGGGTTGGCGATGATGATCATGACCCGCAGCATCGTGCTGACGCTGGAAAGCACGCGGGATGCCTACTATCAGCGCTACCGCCTGGCGGATGTGTTTGCCTCGCTGAAGCGGGCGCCGCTGGCGCTCGCGGACCGCATCGCGGAGATCCCCGGTGTGGCGGCAGTGGAGGCGCGGGTAGTGGTGGATGCCACGCTGGATCTCGCAGGCAGGACGGAGCCTGCGACGGCGCATCTGGTATCGCTGCCAGAAGGACGGCTGCAGACGTTGAACCAGGTCTTCCTCCGGCAGGGCCGACTGCCGCTGCCGGATGAGCGGCGGCAGGCGGTGGTGAGCGAGTCCTTTGCGCTGGCGAACAAATTGCAGATCGGCGACAGCCTTGTGGCTATCATCAACGGCCACCGAGATACGATCATCATCTGCGGCATCGGGCTGTCGCCGGAGTTTGTGTTTGAGGCGCGGCCGGGGCAGACGCTGCCGGACAACAAACGCTTCGGCGTGTTCTGGATGAACTACCAGGCCATCGCCGTGCCGTACAATCTCGATGGTGCGTTCAATGATATCTGCGTTGATCTTTCGCCAGGAGCGCAGGCCGGGCCGGTGCTGGCGGAGATGGACCGCCTGCTGCAGGACTATGGCGCGCAGGGGGCCTACACGCGGCAGGAGCATAACAGCGCGCGACGGCTGGATGACGAGCTGCGCGTGGTGCGCGCATTGTCCGTGGCGTATCCGGTGGTGTTCCTGAGCGTGGCGGCGTTTATGGTGAATGCGGTGCTGGCGCGGCTGGTGCGGTTGCAGCGGGAGCAGATCGCGCAGCTCAAGGCGCTGGGGTATTCCTCCTGGCAGGTGGGCCGCCACTACCTGAACTATGCGCTCGTCATTGTGGTGCTGGGCACGCTGATTGGCGGCCTGGTGGGGCGCTGGATGGGCGGCGGACTGCTGAGCATCTACGATCTGTTTTTCCGCTTTCCGGCGCTGATCTTTCGCATGGACTACAGCGCGCTAGGCCTAGCCCTCATCGTCAGCGCGCTGGCAGCGATGCTCGGTGTCGCCACGGTGGTGTGGATGGCGGTGAAGCTGCCGCCTGCGGAGGCGATGCGGCCTGAGCCGCCGGCAGATTTCAAGCCGTCGATGCTCGAACGCATGGGCGTCACGCGGGGCAGCAGTCCGGCGCTGCGTATGGCGCTGAGAAACATCGAGCGGAGGCCGGTGCAGGCGCTGTTCACCGTCTTTGGTCTCGCTTTGGCCACAGGACTGATGGTGCTGCCCGGATCGATGGCGGACAGCATCGACTACCTGCTGACCTACCAGTGGAATGATGTGCAGCGGCAGGATGTGGTGGTGTTTTTTGCCGAGCCGAGCTCCGCCGATGCGCTGCACAACCTGGAGCAACTGCCCGGTGTGCAGCGCGCCGAACCTGTGCGCGCGGTGCAGGCGCGCATCCACTACGGCCACCATTCACGCAAGCTGGCCGTGACCGGACTACCACGTGATGCGGACCTGAACCGTCTGCTGGATGCGCAGCGCCGGCGCATCGTGCTGCCAGAGGAGGGCATCGTGATGTCCGCGCAGCTGGGCAAAATCCTAGACGCGCGCATCGGAGATGTGGTGCAGGTGGAGGCGCTAGAAGGACGACGTGCTACGGTGGGCGTGCCCATTCGCGGCTTCATTCAGGATTTTGCCGGGGTCTCCGCCTTCATGGCCATCAACGCGCTGCATCGTCTGATGCATGAAGGGGACACAGTGAGCGGGGCCTACCTGACGGTGGACCAGGCCCGGTGGGGCAACTTCATGCGCGAGCTGAAGGCCACGCCGCGTGTGGCCGTGACGCTGGTCAAAAATGACATGCTGGAGTCCTTCCGCAGCACCACGGGGCAGAGCATCGGCATCCTACGCAAGCTCTACCTCGTGCTCGCCATCGTGGTGGCCTTTGGCGTTGTCTATAACAGCGCCCGCATCGCGCTGTCTGAGCGCAGCCGGGACCTGGCCACGCTGCGCGTGATCGGCTTCACTCAGCGTGAGGTGGCGGGGGTGCTGCTGGGAGAGCTGCTGCTGCTCATCGCCACCGCCATCCCGGCTGGCCTGCTGTTTGGACGCGTGCTGGCCACGTTCATCATCACCAAGGTGAGCACGGAGACGGTGCGCCTGCCGTTGGTTATCAGCCTGCACACGTACACGATGGCCGTGCTCGTGGTGGCCTCGGCTTCGTGCGCGTCCTTCATCGTGGTCAGCCGCATGCTGCGAAAGCTGGACATGGTGGGCGTGCTGAAGGCGCGGGATTGATGGGGAGGGAGTGGCCGCAAAGAGGCGCAAAAACGGAGAAAATGACGGGAGCGGATCGATAATCGCCAGCCTTTTGAATTCAGAGAGAAGGCGGGAAAGCATCGCGCCATTCCCCTTCAGCATCGTGTTCAGATGGCGGACAGGCTGCGAATCCGGCTCCAGTTGCTGCAGTATGTCGCGGTAGCCCTTGGCACCCTCCGGCTCGCCAAGGAGGATTTTGATCCGACCACAGAGGCGGCACCAATGCCGGATTTCCGAGATGTGGAAGACATGTCGAGCCATAGATCGGCGAGAGTGGTCCTGGCGAAGAAATAGTCCGGCATCTGGCGGAACAATCCCTGGTAGAGTTCCAGCGCATCGGAGCAGTCAGCCGTGGTGCCAGCGCGCAGGGCGCTGAAGAGTGCGGGCTTTTTAAGCAAAGCTTGAACCTGTCGGACGACTGCAGCAGAGTCACCCGTCATGATTGTGAAGCGTCATTGGATAATTCTTCTCGGGAGCTGGCTGCTGTCAGGGTGCTCTGAAACCCGGACTCAGATGGATGATTTCTGGCGTTCAGTCGATCCGATCGGGCACATGCGCTCGCATCGTGAACATTACTATCCCTATGAGCGGACGACGGGGGTGCGGCTGCCGAAGCCCGATTGACTGGGCAGCATGAGGGCACTGGCTGCTGATTTCAAGGACACGGTATGATGATGCGGACCAAGTACATCACGAGGATAATCAACCTGATATGGCTGGTGTTGGGACTGGTGGCTTGCGGGCATGTCAGCCAGCAGGCCGCCGTCGAGGTGCCGCAGACGGCGGACCTAGTGGCACAACGGCTGGTGGTCAGTGTGGCGGATCAGATGATGGTGACCCTCGAAGGGAGCAAGCCCCTGCGGCTCTTTCGCGTGAGCACTTCCCGCTTTGGTACGGGAGACAAACGGGGAACGTATCTGACTCCGTTGGGGCGGCTGGAGGTGGTGGAGATCGTGGGGCAAGGTCTGCCGGTGGGCGCGCGGCTGAAGGCCCGGCAGCATACGGGGGAGATCGTGCCGGTGAACGCGCCAGGACGTGATGCGATCGTGACGCGTGTGTTGCGCCTGCGTGGGTTGGAGCGGCAGAATGCGCGGGCACTGGAGCGGGCGATTTACATTCACGGCACACCGGAGGAGACCAAGCTGAAGACGCCAGCTTCGTATGGCTGCATCCGCATGGGATCAGCAGACATCATCGCGCTGTGCCAGTGGGTAAAGGTGGGGGCACGGGTGGATGTGGTGAAGGGGAAGCTGCCGTCGCCAGATCAGTTGCCGCCGTGAAGGCTGGATGCGGAGTGCTTCATCTTATCAGCGCTAGCTTGCGTGATGTAGGGGTTGAGAGATACCGGTGGAGAGCCGTATGTAGCGGTGTAGTCTTGCTCTCCCTCCTCAATGCCGCCTCCTTCTCTGCAACGTCGTCACATTTTGAAAATTGTCGTGCTGACCGTGTTCGGCACGCTGCTGGCGTGGTATTTGAGTGCGATCCTGAGCTTTGCGGGGAACTCGTACGGGTTTAACAACCGCTTCTCGGAGGTGGCGATCCAGCACCACTGGTGGTTTCTGGTGTGGAGCAATCTGGTGGTGCTGAAGGGCTACCTGCTGGTGGCCGCCGGGTATGTGCTGCTGATCTATCCGCTGGTGCGGCTGTGGGGCAAGGTGCGGACCTTTGCGCGCTGGGGCGTCGTCTGGCGCACGCTGCTGTTTGCGTGCCTGCTGTATGGTTTTTTCATTTTCAAGCTGATGCTGGAGAAGCCGTATTTCGGTGACTACAGCTATCTGTTGGGCTGGTATGATGCGCTGGGGCGGGTGTGTGGCACGGGGGTGCAGGATGCTGTGCATGCCCTGATCACGCAGGTGTTTCCGATGACGGCCATTGTTTGTGCGGCTGGTTTTTATCTCTTTGAGCTGCGCCGCTGGTTTACGCGTGCGGCGCGGCCGCTGCTGTTCAGCTTTGCGACGGTGGCGGGCTTGCTGGCGCTATTTGCCGTGAGCGGCTATGGGGTGAATCGTGCGCCTGATATGGGTGAGCTGGCAGGTGGCAAGAAGCGGCCCAAAAACATTGTCATGCTGGGCTCGGATTCGCTGCGTGCGGATCATCTCTCCTGCAATGGGTATCACCGGCTGACGTCGCCGAACATCGACCGCATCGCGGCGAAGGGGGTGAACTTTGAGCGCTGTCTGACACCGATCGCCTCGACGCTGGAGTCGCTCACGAGCATGTTTTCTTCGCAGTATCCGCACACGCATGGGGTGCGGCACATGTTCCCGAGCCGGGCGATGGTGAACCGGGCCAATCTCGAAGCGCCTTCGCTGGGCGCGGAGTTGAAGCGTTTGGGCTATGACACCTCGGTGATAGGCGACTGGTGCGCCTGTGGCTTCAACGAGCTGCCGATGGGCTTTGAGAAGATCATCGTCTCCGACTTCGACAACTTCCGCGTGTACATGAGCGAGGTGGTCTTTCTGCATCATCAGATCCTGCCGTTGTTTTTCGACAATCGCGTGGGCCACATGCTGTTTCCCAAGCTCAAGTCGTTCGCGAACTACATGACGCCGGAGGTGGTGACGGATCAAGTGATCGACCGGATCAAGCAGCGTGCGGGTGACGGGCAGCCGTTTCTGCTCTTTGGTTATTATTCCTGCACGCATCTGCCTTATAAGACGCCCACGCATTACGCGAAGCTGTGGACGGACCAGAAGTATGATGGCCCGCACAAGCATGAGCTGGCGCTGAACGTGGACGAGTTCATCGGTGGCACGGACATCAATGAAAAGTGGAGCAAGCTGCCGCGCAAGGAAGTGGAGCAGATCACCGCGCTGTATGACGGCTGCGTGCGCATGTTTGACGATTCGGTGGGCCGCGTGGTGGCCGAGTTGGAAAAGCAGGGGCTGCTGGATGACACGGTCATCCTGATCACCGGTGATCATGGCGATGATCTTTTTGAGCCCAATTGCACCTTCGGTCATGGTACCACTTTCAATGGCGGTGATCAGGCCAATCACGTGCCGGCGATCTTTCATGTCCCCGGCCTGGAGAAGCCGCAGCGGCATTCGCAGCTCTGCCGCACGCTGGACTTTGCGCCCACGCTGCTGGATCTCGTTGGTGCCCCTCCGCAGCCGCGCTTTGAAGGTGCGAGTCTGGCACCGCTGATTCGTGGAGAAGAGCAGAGTCTCGGCCTGGCCTACTTCGGTGAGACCAGCTACCTCTTTTTCCGCCGCACGATTCCAGGTGAAGAACCGCTCTTTATTCCGCCGATGGATGAGACCACGTTCATCGACCCGGACTTTGATTTCCACTTTGTGCTCAAGGATAAATTTCAGGACGCGGTGCTGAAAACCAAGGAGCACTGCGTGCGAACAGAGCGCTTCAAATACATCCGCACTCCGGGCGCGCAGCATTCCATCGAACGCCTGTTTGATCTGCGCGAAGACCCGCACTGCGAACGTGATGTTAAGGTGCGCTATCCGGAAGTGAAGGCGCGTCTGTCTGCTGCCATGGACCAGTGGCTGACCACTCACAAGCAGAGCACCACGGCGGAGATCTACGGCATCCTGGGAGAAGACGCACTGCAACCTACTGCACCATGAATGCTGCCGATCTGCCGCATCTTGTCATCGGCGCATGCATGAACGTGCATCGCACGCTCGGTCCGGGGCTAACACAGGACGCGTATGAGGAATGTGTTGCCATCGAACTGCGTGAGATGGAGTTTGATTTCAAACGACACGTGCCGTTGGAGTTCAAATACCATGGGCGTCCGGTGCAAACCGCAACGCGGCTGGACTTTGTGGTGGGGAATTCACTGCTGCTACTGGTGCGCTCTCAGGAGGAGATCACCCAGCTGCAACAGCAGGAGCTGGAGTCGAAGGTCAGGCTGGGGCACTTGCAAACAGGACTGATCGTCAATTTCAACGTCGGAACGCTACGCAAAGGGATTCATCAGATTACGGTGAAGCGGCGGGCGGAGAGAGCGACGGGTGAGAAGTGAAAAGGGTGCAGGCCCGGGGGAGTCTTTGACCACGCTGCGATAGCATTTCATAGGGGTATATTGGGACCGTGGCCATGGGGGACCCTTTCTAGAAGCCGGGATCACTGTGCAAGGATTGTGCAGGATTGTGAAAAAGTTGTGCAATTGGCACGTTTATTCGAACATGAAGAAACTCTTCGCCCTCCCCCTCCTAGCGCTCGTTTCGCTGTCTTCTGCCCAGGCAGCGGGCCAGATGGACACCGCTGCTGCTGCCAGGCAGCTTGATGCCGTTCTGGCCAAAGACTGGGCGGCCAACAAACTCCAAGGCAATCCGCAAACCGACGACAACACCTTTGTGCGTCGCATTTACCTGGATGTCATCGGGCGCATCCCGACCACGCGTGAAACCGAGGAATTTCTGAATTCCAAGGAAGCCAACAAGCGCTCCAAGCTCATCGACAAGCTGCTGTCCTCCGAAGCTTACGTGCAGCATTTCTTCAACTACTGGGCCGATGTGCTGCGCGTCACCTCGAATGGCAACCAGACCGGTGCCATCACCGGCGCGGCCTATGCCAACTTCGTCAAAGACAGCCTGCGCAAAAACCAGCCTTACGATCAGTTCGTGCGCGAAATGGTGGCCGCGCAGGGCAAGGCCTGGGACAACGGTGCCATTGGCTATTACATGCGCGACCGTGGCATGCCGCTGGACAACATGGCCAACACCGTGCGCGTCTTTCTCGGCACCCGCATTGAGTGCGCGCAATGCCACAATCACCCCTTCGATAAGTGGACGCAGATGCAGTTTTTCCAGATGGCCGCCTTCACCTATGGTGTGCAGACGCAGGACTACGCTGGTGACACCATGGGAGGTGTGACCGATCTGCTGCGCGACAAGGAAAAAGCCATTCGTGACGCCATCAAGGAGCCCCAGCGCCCGCAGCGCGTCAAGAATGCTGGCAAGTTGACCAAGGAGGAAAGAGCCGCTCTGGAGGCCAAGTACGTCAGCGAGCAGAAGAAGTACGAGGAGCAGATGAAGGTGGTGAACAAGAAGCGCGAGGAAGCCCGGCAGGTATTCCGCAAAGAACAGCGAGGCTATCAAGAGGCGATGAACGATGTGCGCGACACGATGCGCTACACCTCCGTCAGCAGCCGTGAACGCAAGCCGACGCTGCCGCATGACTACCAGTACACTGACGCGAAACCCAAATCCGCCGTGGAACCCGCGACGATGTTGGGTCATGAGTGCATCACCCAGCCGGGTGAGACGCCGCTGCAGGCCTATGCGCGCTGGATGACCAGCCCGGAGAATCCCCGCTTTACCACCGTCATCGCCAATCGCCTCTGGAAGCGCGTGTTTGGCCTGGCCTTGATCGAGCCGCTGGATGAGCTGATGGACAACACGGTGCCGATGATTCCTGAGATGGAGAAGCATCTGGAGAGACTGGTGGTGGACATGAAGTATGACATGAAAGGTGTACTGCGTGTGCTCTACAACACCAAGGCGTATCAGGCCCAGGTCACGCGTGAGGAGCACGCGCCGGGCAATGTGTACCACTTCACCGGTCCGCTGCTGCGCCGCATGAGCGCGGAGCAGATGTGGGATTCCTTTGTCACACTGATCAATCCCAGCCCGGACATGATCAATCAGGCCAACCGCGATGTCATGGAGCAGCGCATCCTGCAGGCGAAGAAGATCGCTGATGGCGTCGAGTCGCTGTCTGCCGATGAGGCTCTTGCCGGACTCAAAAAAGCCGCCGACATCTACAGCAAGAACCGTGAGCGCACGGATGTGCAGCAGAAGCTTTTTGCCGAAGCCCGAGCAGCCAGTAAAGAGGCGCGCGATGCAGCGGACGCTCTGCCAGAAGGCCCCGCAAAAGTCGTCGCCATGACGAAGGCGGATGAAATGAAGAGGAAGGCCGAAGCCGTTCGTACGGAGGTCAACCGCATCCAGAATGAAGGTCGCCGCGTGACCTTTGCCGAAGTCATCGTACCCGGTGAGAAGAAGCTCTTCGAAAAAGTCACCGGCAAGCCCTACCAGACCGTCTCACTGACCAAGAGCAGTGGTGGTGACTCCTCTCCCACTATGATGAGCGGTGGTGGCGAAATGATGATGATGGCCAACGGTGCCAAGGCTGAAAAAGTCACCATCCCCGGCTATGACCGCAGGGATCTCAGCAAGGAGGAGCAGAAGGCCGTCGCCCAAAAGGCGCGGGAGGCCTACGCCGAGGAGGCAGACTTCTTTGGCATCACCAACGAGAAAGACCGCCGGAACTACATCAATACGCGTGAGCAGATTAGCCGTAACACGCTGCGTTCTGCTGAACTGGAGAGCCCTGCACCGCGCGGCCACTACCTGCGTGAGTTTGGCCAGAGTGACCGTGAGACCATCGAAAATGCGAATCATGACGCCAGTGTGCCGCAGGCGCTGGCCATGATGAACGGCAGCCTCATGCCTCAGATCATTAATCGGTTCAGCCAGCTCATGCTGACCGTGAACAAGGCACCGTATCCAGATGACAAGGTGGATGCCATTTACATGACTCTGCTCTCACGCAAGCCTTCCGCCGATGAGAAGGCGGTCTGGCTCAAGGCGCATGACAGCGGCCTGACCAGCATGGAGGATCTCGTCTTCTCCCTGCTGAACACGCAGCAGTTCATTTTCATACAGTAAGACACGATCCAACCAACACCACACGCGCACCTCCGATGAAACAGGAAATTGCCAGCAAACTCGTCCGCTCGGGTGAAATCACCCGGCGTGACTTCGCCGCCAAAACTGCCAGCTCCCTTCTTGGAGTCGGCCTGCTTGGCCAGTCGCTCACCAGCAAATCCTTCGCGGCCTTTGAGGGTTCCTCGAAGCTGAAGCAGGCTGCCACGGCGAAGAACGTCATCTATCTCTACATGAGCGGTGGCCAGTCCCACATGGATACCTGGGATCCGAAGGAAGGCGTGGAAACCGCTGGCCCGACGAAGCCGATCAAGACCAGTGCCGACGGCGTGCGCATTTCTGAATACCTGCCGCTCACCGCGCAGCAGATGCACCACGGTACGGTGATCAATTCCCTCTCCTCCACCCAGGGTGCGCATGAGCAGGGGAACTACATGATGCACACGAGCTATGAGATGCGCGGCACCATCCGCCATCCCGCCATGGGCGCATGGCTCAATGTGTTTCAGGGCGGTGGCAACAGCACGCTGCCAAACTTTGTTTTCATCGGCAATGACAGCCGTCATCCCGGTGCGGGCTTCTTCCCTGCGGCGCAGGCCCCGCTGTTTGTCAGCAATCCAGAAAACGGACTCAAGAACATCAAGAACGGCAGCCCTGAGGACAAGTTCCAGGCCCGCATGAGGCTGGCTGATGAACTGGACAAGGACTTCCGCACCACCTTCCCTCATCGCAATGTGAAGGCCTATGCCGACATGTACGACGACGCCATGGCCATGATGAAGTCGGAAGACCTCAAGGCTTTTGACCTCAGTGAAGAGCCCGGCGACCTCCGCGCCGCCTACGGCAAGGAAGCCTTCGGTCAGGGCTGCCTCCTCGCCCGCCGTCTGGTGGAGCGTGGTGTCCGTTTCGTGGAAGTTTCCCTCGGTGGTTGGGACACGCACAACGCCAACTTCGTGGCTGTGCCAGACCGTTGCGAAACCCTCGACAAAGGCCTCGCCACCCTCGTCGCGGATCTGCACAATCGCGGTCTGCTGGAAGAGACTCTCATCGTGCTGACTTCGGAATTCGGCCGCACGCCGGACATCAACCAGAACGCTGGTCGTGACCACTATCCGAAGGCGTTCTCGGGCGTCATGTTCGGCGGTGGCATCAAAGGCGGCTACACCTACGGCAAGACCGACAACGAAGGCCGCGAGGTCGTCGAGGACAAGGTCAAGATCATGGACTTCAACGCCTCCATCGCCTACGCGCTGGGTCTGCCGCTGGACCAGGTTATTTACAGCCCGAGCAAGCGTCCGTTCACGATTGCAGACAAAGGCCAGCCGATTACGAACCTCTTCGCGTAAGCGGGGAAGGGTTGTTAATCATCTGAGCACGCGATGCCGAGAGGCGTCGCGTGTTTTTTTGGGAGAGGTTTGCCTGGCTACAGAGCGGTTAGGGCGGCATTTTCATGCTGCGGGGGCTACATGCACGCTTAGTCTGCGGGCATGTCGGGTCGTTTCCTTCTTGCCACTCTCATCCATTGCCTGCTGTTACTTCCGCTTAAAGCCGACGAGGCTGCTCCCATCGCTTTCGCGCCCGCAGGTATGTGGAGCTGGGACAATTGGTTTGTTCATGATGGAGTACGATGGCATGCCTATTACCTGCAACTTCCGAAGGCGGTGGGGCTGGAGCGGCGCTGGAAGAACAATGAGTTCTACAAGCACGTTGGGTATGCGACTTCGGATGATCTGCGGTACTGGACGGATCAAGGTCCGGCGCTCGGGGCGCTCTCCGGCACCTGGAATGACCGCCATATCGCCACGGGCAGCATTCTGAAGTATGAGGGCCGTTGGTCGATGTTTTTCACCGGACGCGGCACGCAGGGCGACGGAGTCGGTCTGGCCTTGAGCGACGACCTCAGCACCTGGAAAACGGAGCCGGAACCGCTGATGCCTTTGATCGACACCTTTGCCGACCAAGGTGAGGGGGCCTTCATTTCCACCTGGCAGGGGAAGAGTCGGCGCTGGATCGGCATCAGCGATCCCTACATTCTGCCGGAGCCGCAGGACGGCTGGTTTTACCTCGTGCTCTGCGCGCGTGTGCTGGATGTGCCGCTCGCGCAGAGCGGCTGTCTTGCGGTGGTGCGTTCGCGTGACCTCTGCCGTTGGGAGGAGGCGGGAATCCTTGCCTGGCCGCAATGTTTTGAGCGCATGGAAACACCGCAGATGTGGCAGCATGACAGGCTCTGGTATCTATCGTTTGGTGGTGGGCTGGACAAGGGGTGGTTGGAGACCAACGCCAAAAGACCGCCCGCCGCTGTGAGTGGTCGGCAAAGCCATGAAAACTACTGCTACACGCTGCCCGCGCTGAACGCCGTTGCGCTGGATGAAGAGCTGCACCACGTCGTGATTCCACGGGGGCACTATATCATGAAAGTGCTGCCGGTTGCGGATGGCCAGGAGGTGGCCATTTTCACCCGCACCGTCGGCACAGATTCCGGCATCTCGCTTCCGTATTCCGTCAGCTATGATGCGAAGCACATTCTGCAGGTAAGCCCCACACCGAAAATGGAGCCATGAGGATTCGCCATCCACGGCGTGAGGCTTGGTCTTCCTCGAACACGACTGCGCATCGCACCTTCACCCCTTCGTCTTGCTGACCAGCTTCACTCCCTCGATGCGCATCTTCTTATCAGCAGCTTTGCACATGTCGTAGATCGTCAGCGCGGCGATACTGACTGCGGTGAGGGCTTCCATCTCGACACCGGTCGGCGCCACGGTGATTGCTGTGGCGGTGATGTAGATGGCTTTGGGGCGCAGTTCGAAATCGACCTGTACCTTGCTCAGCGGGATCTGATGGCAGAGAGGGATGAGGTATTGCGTCTGCTTGGCGGCCTGGATGCCTGCGATGCGGGCGATGCTTAGGACGTCGCCTTTTTTGACCTGATTTTTGCGGATCAAATCCAGCGTGGCGGGCTGGAGCATGATACGGCCTGCGGCGAGGGCTTCGCGGCGCACGGGGGGCTTGGCGGAGACATCGACCATGGCGGCTTCGCCTTTGCGGTTAAGGTGCGTCAGTTGGCTCATGGGGCGGTGATGCTAGGGATGGGCGTCGTCAGTTAAAGCGGTTTTTGATTCGTTCTTTGGTTCTTCTCTGGCACGAGACCGCTAGGTGAAAGGGGGGCTTCTCGCATGCATCCGGCATACGAGCTTGAACTGAGTATGTGGTTTGCATGGTCGGCCTAAGCACCCTCTTGGAGTCCGTTCCATGATGAGCGTGCGTGATGTGGGGAAGGCTGAATGCGCCAGTTAGGGTGCGGGAATACCGGGATATGTCAGCGTTGTCAATAGGACGCCAGTTTCACCTGTTTGTGCCTGATGAGAGACCAGCAGATCGTTGACCGCCCGCCGAATGCTTCTATTCTGCGCACCCCATGAGCAACGCCACCGCCATCACCCCCACACGAGCCCAAGATTTTCCCGAATGGTACCAGCAGGTCGTTCGTGCCGCCGACATGGCGGAGAACTCTGAGGTGCGCGGCTGCATGGTGATCAAGCCCTGGGGCTACGGACTGTGGGAAAACATCCAGCGCCAGCTCGATGTGAAATTCAAGGCCACCGGCCATGTGAATGCCTACTTTCCATTGCTGATCCCCCTGAGCTACCTCGAAAAGGAAGCGCAGCATGCCGAGGGCTTTGCCACGGAGTGCGCGGTGGTCACGCATCACCGCCTGGAGGCGCAGAAGCAGCCGGACGGCACCACGAAGATGATCCCCACTGGCGAGCTGGCCGAGCCGTTTGTGATTCGTCCGACATCGGAAACCATCATCGGTGCCGCCTTCGCTCGCTGGGTGGAAAGCTACCGAGACCTGCCGCTGCTCATCAATCAGTGGTGCAACGTCATGCGCTGGGAGATGCGTCCGCGCCTGTTCCTGCGCACTGCCGAGTTCCTCTGGCAGGAAGGCCACACCGCGCATGAAACCGCCGAAGAGGCCATCGTGGAAACACGCACCATGCACAAAGTGTATGAGGACTTCATGCGCGATCACCTCGCCATTCCCGTGATCCCTGGCGAGAAGACCGAGCGCGAGCGCTTTCCTGGTGCGGTGCAGACCTTCACCGTCGAAGCGATGGTGCAGGACAAAAAAGCCATTCAGGCCGGCACCTCGCATTACCTCGGTCAAAACTTTGCCAAGGCGGCGAACATCCAGTTCCTTGGCCGCGACAACACTCGCCAACTGGCCCACACCACGAGCTGGGGGGTCAGCACTCGCATGATCGGCACGGTCATCATGGCGCATGGCGATGACGACGGCGTCATCATCCCACCACGCGTGGCACCGAATCAGATCGTCATTCTGCCCGTCACGCCGAAGGCGGACACACGGGATGAAGTCATCGCCGCCTGCGAAGCTCTGGCGCAGACGCTGCGCGCTCAATCGTTCGCTGGCGAGCCGCTGCGCGTGCATGTGGACAAGCGCGACCTCCAGGGCGGTGCAAAGAACTGGGAATGGATCAAGAAAGGCGTGCCAATGCGCCTGGAAATGGGGCCGCGTGACATCACCAGCCGCAGCGTGGCGGTCTGCCGTCGCGATCAGGGACCGAAGGCCAAGGAGTTCGTGCCCAAGGAGGAGTTCATCCAGTCCGTGACGGAGCGTCTGCAGGAGATTCAGGATGCGCTGCTCGCACGTGCCACGGCACTGCGTGATGCGAACATGAAGAAGCTCGAAACGCTGGAAGAGTTCAAAGCCTTCTTTGCCGAAGATTCCGAAGGCGGCTTTGCCATGATGCATTGGGCGGGCAGCAGCGACGATGAGGACACTCTCAGCAAAGACCTGAAGGTCACCATCCGCTGCATTCCCCACGGCGATCAGTTTGCCGAGGAGGGTAAATGCTTCCTCACCGGCAAGCCGAGCTCTCGTCGCGTGATCTTTGCGCGGAGTTATTGAGGCAGGTCACGGGCTGGCAAAAGTCGCGACAGCGTCCTGGAGTGCGCCGGTCCTCCGGCGCTTTCGCAGGCGCATGGTCGTTCGAAAAGCTCCAGAGGACTGGAGCACTCCAAAACGCAAAACGCACGCGAGTACCGCGTCTGCTTCTTACACTCCTCAGCGCAGTACTTCGCCCTTCGTCACATCTCCGGGCACGTCCAGCAGCATGATCTGATTGATGGTCTTGAACTGGGCGTGGTCGGTCACTTCCCAGACGATCTTTTTGTCACGGGTGACTTCGATGACCTGGGCCTGCTCGCCGATGTGGCCGTGGCCTAGATAGACGCAGAAGACGGTGTTGCCGTTTGGCAGGCGCTGGCAGCCAGCCATGAGGCGCAGGGTGTAGCCGGTAATGTCGTTTTCCGCGAGTTCCCAGACGATGTTTTCTTTGGCACCCAGCTCACGACCCTGATGGCCGTCCCCGCAGGTGATGAGCAGGTGGCCTTCGGGCAGCGG
>NCCR01000120.1:0-17276 GCA_002279765.1 Verrucomicrobia bacterium 12-59-8
CAAAGAAGCGGGCTCCAAATATGCCGTGATCGCCGGTCTGTTTGCGGGCGCGGCCATCCTCGCCTTGATGGGTTACCTGTTCTTGATTCTGACCGCAGTCTTCGCTCTCGCTGCATGGATGGACGGTCCGCACGTCTGGCTGAAAATCCTCGGCGGAGCCACGGCCCTGCACATCGTGCTGGCGGTGATTCTCGTGCTGCTGGCGAAGGTCCGCCTCAAAGCCGGGATTTTTGAAAAAACCAAGGAGGAATTCCGAAAGGATCACCAATGGCACACGACTCCCATCCCCCACGACGCCCCGAAGACTTGATCGCCGCCATCGCGCGCAACCGGGAGCAGCTCGCGGTACGTCGCCAGCATCTGCGACAGTCCATGGCTGTGGGCGAGCGCCTGCAGCGCTCGTATCACGAAAACGCCGGCCTGTTTCTCGGCACCGCCGCAATTCTCGGCGTCCTGCTCGCGCTCATCCCCTCCTCGCGCAGATCCAAAGAATACAAACACGCTGCCAGACGGCCCCCGCCTCTGGACGACCGCAGACGGAAGCCCGAGCCCGAGTCAAATTCGAAGTCGAAATCCCTCATCGCCGTTCTCCTCGGACTGGCAGGCAAAGCCGCCATCGATCTCGGCAAGCCCGTCGTGATGAAGATGATGCGCGAGCATCTTCTTGCCGCCCATCAACGCCCCGGCGCACAGACACCGCGCGCCAGTTAGTTCTATATTGTTAAGCCGGGAAAGGAAGAAGGTGCGGCCAATGGCAACGCGGAGTTCGTTGGTGGTGCTTTCCGCCCACAGCTCCTTGGGAGTGACGACGCTGAAGGGCACCTGCACGCGGTTCGAGTCGATGCTGGCCTGCCCGATTTGATGCGCGAGATCCGCAGCGACGGCGTCCGGCGGCGGCGCATCCAGTTCGAGTGTACGAATGCCATTGCAACTGACGACACCCTTTTCGCGCACGATGCGCAGGCAGTTCTTGCGCAGATCCTCAGGGCTAAGTCCTTCAGGCAGAGGCTGGCGGCGGTCCCAATGTATGAGCACAAACACGCCGCAGCGCGCACCGCTCATGACGATGCTCTTGAGACGTGCCATGGACGACTCATTGAACGCGGCTGGCAGCCCGGCGATGACGAGGAAGTGGTATTTCTCTGCCACGCTTCCGGCCTGCTCATTGTATTCGGTGATGGTCGCGTATTCGTTGCGCAGATACATCTGGATGACCTTCTCCACATGCTCGTTAAGCTCAGCGAGGCGTTCCTCGATGTGCTCGCGCTGCGTCCAGATGCGGCGGTTGATGAGGGCGGGCTCGTAGTCGGCCAGGTGCATGAGTCCGGCGAAGTTCTGCCCCAGACCGACGGCGTCGATGATGGTGAAGTGGACCTTTCCGGGAGGTGCCTGGGTGAAGAGGCGGAAGATGACGTCGTTCATCACATCGGCCACCCATTTGCCACCGTCGTCGTCGGTTTCGATGAGCAGTGAACCCTCCTGCGGGAAGGCCAGCGTCAGCGGCAGGGTGATGCGCTCATGACCGCTCAGATTGAAAGGCGTCTCTTTTTCAAACAACGCCGCCGAAGTGCTGAAATCGAGATTGAGCGCACCCAGGCGCACCGCGTACGGAAAGAGGTCATGCGGCTGATACGTGGTGCTCCAGGCGGTGAACTGCGCAGCGGGGTCCTGTTTGATCTCTTCCACGGCGGCGAGCAGCGGCGGGATTTTCTGTTCCCACTCGACCCGCAGTTTGTTCCAGCGCTGCTCTGCAGCTACATGCATGGAGTGCAGTGCCGCTTCATGCTGGTCCATGAGCTGCTGACGCTCCAGCATCAGGGGACCGCTCACCTGCGCCAGGGCGGCAGCTTTTTGCACCTCGAAGTTTTGCAGATTGCGGGCAAGGAGACGCTCATTGCGGGCGAGACAGGAGGGGATTTGTGTGGCCAGCCTTCGCAGCATGGCCAGCCGGTATGTCTCCGCCACTTCTTCCGTGCGGTTCCAGTCGGCGGTGACCAGGGAATCTGTATGATCGTAGTCCGCCTGCAACTGCGCCGCAGCGGCATCCTTGGCGGCATTCAATTCCTGCAGGCAGGTTTCATAATCGAGCACCGCCATGCTGAGTTCCTGCAGATCCACGCGGGGCTTGGAGAACATCTTGAACATGCCGGAGCTTTTGCCGGCAGCGAGCTGCTCCTCAAGGCTCTGCGCATGGCCCTCAATGTCTTCAATGCGGGCGGGGATGTCCGCGAGCGTGAGGCTGGTATTCGGCTCTGGGGCGGTCTTGCGGCCAAGGCGTTCTCCTGACGCTTTCAGCACCGCCAGCAGGCGTTCTTTGGCGGTGGTTAGCTGCGCCAGCAGGGTGTCTGTATTGTGATCGAGCTGCTGCAGGCCGCGTTTGCGAATGGCGTCCGCATGCACACGGCGCATCTGCTGCCGTCCCAGCCAGCGCTCGCGCTCCTTCTGCGTCATGGCCTTCAGGTCGCGTTTGATGCGGTCCTCGTAGCGCTTGAAGGCCGTGGTGCGCACCGCATGGCGGGCGTGGATGGTTTTCACGTACTCATCCCACTGCGCCGCGACTTCGCTGACGGTGGTGCTGTGCTGCGCATCAAACACCTCCAACTGCTGCTGGTGGTGTTGTTCGGCGGTGTAACGCTTGGAACGGGTTTCGCGGGCGATCTGCTCGCTGCGCGTGGCAAAATCGCCGATGGTGTCACGCAGCGTGCTGTGCAGGGAAACAATACGCGAGGCGCGGAGGTCAGGGGAGCTGTTCACAGTCTTTGCGAATCTTTCGGAGCAGGTTTTCGAGTTCGTTGATCATGGCCCCGGTCTTGGTGATGAGGCCGGGCAGCGGTTCCAGGTAGCTTTTTTCAAACTCCAGCGCCTTGGCGTCGCGCCAGTGTGTCTTGGTGGCATGCCAGTGCTCGGAGAGTTCGCGGGCGTTTTGGATGAGATTCATGGGCCGGTGAGCATGGACGGTAAGCAGAAGGCGCTAAACGGTAGGCTGTAAGTGGTGGACGGTAAGGATCAGGTGCTAAACGGTATGGAGCAGGCAGTGGACGGCAGGCAGAGGCTCAAGAGGGAGAACTTGGGGGGGCGGCAGGAGCCTCGTTGTATGCCTGGAGAATTTTCTGAATTTCGACAAGGTAAGCCACGGCCTTGGTGAGGTCGCCGTCAATGAAATCGCGCAGGGAGTCGGTTTTGCGCGCCAGCGGATCAATGGTGCGGTCAAAATCGCGCCCCCAGGCCTTGGTGCGCTTGGCCCCATCCTGCGCCTCCTCCAGCGCGGCAAGGGCTTTGCGTACCGCCATCTGCTGAAAGGCGGGGTTTTCCACATAATCGGACAAGCGCGCGCTCATCAGCTCCTGCTGCGCCTGGTCGAGCTTCTTCTGCCGCAGGCGGATCTGTGAATTCCAGTAGGCGGGCTGCTCCGTCTGCACCCAGCCGCGAGTTTTTTTCACCGCATCCTGCACGTTGTCGAGCGTCTGCCGGGTCTTGTTGATGAACACGATGAGCGCGACACGAAAGGCCTCGATGGCGTCGAGATTGGAGATGCGTGCCTGGTCAGCCATGTTTCAGCAGTTCGAGGTTCCAGATCAACGCTGGCTGAGGTATTCCTCGATGCGCTGAGCCTTGCGCAGCAGGAAGGGCGTGTGCTGCTCCGACATCTCCATGAAGCGCTTGATGGCTTTCATGGTCGTGGTGAACTCGGCCGCAAACTTCTCGTGCTCCGCATCCTGCCAGGTCTCGCCGAGGGCGGTAAAGCGGCTTTGCAGGGAAGCGGAACGCTGCTGCATCTCTGTGTTGAAACGCTTCAACTCCTGCGCAAAGCGCCGGACCTCCTCGGGATTCATGATTGCCTGGGCCATGTGGCAATGATGAAGGGAGAATGCAGAATGACGAATGGTTTTGCGACGAATTTGGACGGCTGCGTGACGGCTCTCATGCCCCGCCATCGACATTTTGCATCCGCCCATGGAATAATCTCGACACCTGAGGAGGCGCACTGATAAACTCTTTGCTGTTCGTTTTCCACCACCCTGTCCGGGCTCTTGCATTGGCTGCAATGAAGCTTCCCACCCACGATACCGTCACTGCGTTTGAGCAGCCTTCTGTTTGGAACTGGCTGATCGTATTCATTTGTGGTTTTCTCACCGTTTGCATCATCGGACCCGTGCTCTGCCTTGGCTTATGGCTGGTTGGAAAGGGAGCTTTGGCGATGGAATCGTCCGTTTTCCACGCTGTTCTGGATGTGCCGCTGCCATCCGCAGTCAGCATCGTGCTTCTGATCGCCACGGTATTCGGAGCTTGTCTCGCGACGATGATGGTACTGGAACTGGCGCGGCGCAGGCGGGAGGGAGTCCGCGTGCAGGGGCATCACCCCATCATTGGTGATTTTGAGTACTTGCCGCATTTCAAGACCTGGCACGCCAAACCCGTGCTGCCCACGGGGACCGTCGTGAGATTGAATGGCTTTGGTAACAGCCCTGCAGACACACAGGCCGCGCTCTGGCAGCAGTTCATCGCCCGGTACGATGCGCTCAGTGCCGCCATGAAGGATGCCCTGCTCACTCTGCCGCATCCGCTGCAGGAATGTGCCTCCGTCACCCTGACGCCTGAAGGGATCACCCTGACCAAGGATGGGCGTTTGAAAATCGGATTCCAGTTCACCACGAGGCCCGAGGCTTTTTGGAACTCCGAGATCGAGGAACCTTTTCCCATCGCCGTTTTCAGTCCCACTCTGGAACTGGAAAAGGCCGAGTGGGTCCGCCCCTTTGTCTAGGCCGTGTGTGAAAACCAGCCGCCGATGCCGGTCTAGTCCACATACAGCAGCGCATTCGAGCTGAGCAGCGCGTGGCACAGCGCGGTGAGGCCGAGGAAGGCGGGGTCTCCGGGCGCCTTGGAGGGTGCGCCGAGTTCGACTTCGAGCGGTGTGGGATTCGCCTTGTAGTATTCGGTCTGCGCCTGCACGAACTCGACGCTCTGCTGCACGTCGGATTCTGACGGGGCTTTGCCGCTGACGAGTTTGAAGGCGTAGCGCACTTGGTCCGCCGCCGCCTTGCCTCCTTCGCTTTGCACACGCTGCGCAAACTGCTGCGCATGCACGCGCATGGTGGTGCTGTTCATGAGCAGCAGGCTCTGCGGGCTGACGGTGGTGACGGAGCGTTCATCGCAGCTTGGTTCCATGATGGGCCGTTCATCGCAGCTTGGTTCCATGATGGGCGCATCAAAAGTGGCGAACATTTCGAGCTGACGTGAGCGCCGGGCCTGCACGTAGATGCTGCGGCGGAATTCAGCGCCATTGAGCGGGACGATCTTGCCGGAGGGACGGCCTGCGGTATCGGTGGTGTCGATGCCGATGACCACCTGCCCTTCTTCATTGAACATCACCGGCACGGGCGCACCGCCCACCTGGGGATTGAGCTTGCCGCTCACGGCCAGCAGGCTGTCGCGCAGGATCTCGGCCTCCAGGCGGCGCACGTTCATGCGGCTGAGGTAGGCGTTGTCGGGATCCATGCGGTCGCGTGTGTCATCCCGCGTGGAGGTCTGGCGGTAGGTACGGGAGGTCATGATCTGGCGGTGCAGTTGCTTCAGGCTCCAGCCGCGTACCATGAAATCCGTCGCCAGCCAGTCGAGCAGCTCAGGGTGGGTCGGCAGGCTGCCAAGCAGGCCGAAGTCTCCGGGACTGGCCACGATGCCTTTGCCAAAATGGTGCATCCACACGCGGTTCACCATCACGCGGGCCACCAGTGGGTGCTGGCCGTCAGTGAGTTCCTTGGCCAGCGCCAGACGACGCCCGGTGGTGGGCAGCGCGGGGTCTTTCTCGGGGATCTCGATCTTGCGGAAGGCGGCGAGCACGGTGAGATCGCTGGGCTTCACCTGCTCTTTGGGCTGATCAAACTGACCGCGATTGAAGATGTAGGTCGCAGGCACGGCACCGGGCTTCTTGGGCAGTTCGGTGAAGGCGTGGAGGTATTCCTGCTTCGGCTTGGTGGCGCGCACGGCGGTCGCCTCCTCCGTCATCTTCTTCAATGCATCCGCGTGCTTGGTTTTGTTGGTGGTGTCGTAGAGATAGAGGGAACCGGCGCTGAGCTGATTCACACGCGGCCAGGCTTTGAGCAGCTTGGTTTGATCGGCGCTGCGCTTCTTCACCTCGGTGCGGTAGGCGCTGCGCAGGGCATCGCGGTCTGCCTCGGGGGCTTTGGCGAGTTCCTTCTCCAGCACTTCCGTGATGAACTCCTCTGCCTTCGCGAGGCGTACGGTATCGAGCTTCTTGGCCTCGGCTTCGATCTGGGCGGATTCAGCGATCTCCTTCTCCGTCAGCAGGGACACAAGGCGACCACCGGGTGCGCGCCAGGCTTTGGTGTCAAAGCCGGGCTCAAACACCGCGCGCAGGCGGTAGTAGTCGGCCTGCGAGATGGGATCGTAGCGATGGTCATGGCACTGGGCGCAGCCGATGGTGAGGCCATACAGCGAGGTGCCCACCATCTTGAGCGTGTCGGCAATGTTCGCGTTTTGCGTGGCGGCATCGTTCTTCTCGCCGGTGCCGTTGGGGGACATGCGCAGGAAGCCGGTGGCGGCGAGTTTCTCGATGGCGTCTGGCGCGAGGTCCTTGTACGGCTGAGGCACCATTTCATCTCCTGCAAGCTGCTCCCGCACGAACTGATCGAAGGGCTTGTCCTTGTTGAACGCATTGATGACGTAGTCGCGATACTTCCACGACCACGGGCGCTCAATATCTCTCTCGCCAAAGCCTTCGCTGTCGGCATATCCCGCCGTGTCCAGCCAGTGGCGGCCCCAGCGTTCGCCGTAGTGCGGTGAGGCGAGGAGGCGGTCCACGAGGCGCTCGACACTGAGCTGCGGATTCTTGATGTAAGCGGCAACGAATTCGTCCACCTCGGCGGGAGTGGGTGGCAGGCCGATCAGATCAAAGCTGGCGCGACGGATGAAGGTGACGGGGTCGGCTTCGGGGGAGAAGGAGAGGCCTTTTTCGGAGAGCTTGGCGGCGATGAAGGCGTCGATCCCAACTCCAAGTTGAAGGTTTAAAGTTGAAGGTTTCAAGTTGGCTGCCTGCGGCGCGCTCTGGTCACTTGAAACTTTAAACTTTAAACTTGGAACTTTCGGCTTGGCGATGGGCTGCAGCGACCACCAAGCGCGCTCTTCATCCGTGAAGGCATGCTCCGGCCCGAGTTTCTCCGGCTCCGGGCGTGCGGTCTTCGCGCCCTGGGCCACCCAGGCTTCGAGCGTGGCGATGTCCTGAGCCTTGAGCTTCGTTTTGCCCTTGGGCATCTCGCCATTTTTGATGAGGTCGATGAGATGGCTCTCCGCCACTTTGCCGGGAACGATCACGGGGCCGTCCTTGCCACCCTGAAGAATGAAGCGCGCTAGGCGCACATCCAGCCCGCCCTTCATCTCGCCCTCTTCGCCATGGCACTGGAAGCAGTGCGTTTTTAGGATGGGGCGCACGTCTTTTTCAAACATCACCGGAGCGGCCGCTGCCCAGGCGGGCGCGGCTGTCAGCAGCACAAGGGCGAGGTGTGAATGGGGGCGGCGAATCATGCGCTGAAATTACGGGGCGGTCCGCCTGGCTCTTGCAGCATGGGCTCAAAGCGGGCGTCATGACGCAAGCCAGCGCCATTTATGCCAGCCCGGCCCCTCATTGCGGCGGAAAGCCAGACGCTGCTCCGCTGGATTGCGCCTGAACAGCTCCAAATGCACACCGACGAAACCGACGAAACCGGTTTCGTCGGTTTCGTCGGTGCATTTGCGTGGAGTGAAAAAAATATCGCAGGCAGAGTGGCAGTTCAAATTCCGCTGGGCGCAGGACCAGGTGCGTTGATCTCAACGAACGCATTGATTTCAGTCAGGTACACTGGCGTCATGATATTCTCATATGGCTCCTGCCGGCCACGCCCAAACAGCAACCTCAATACCCTGTCCTTGAATCCCGGACGTGGACGCATCACGGCAAAGGCCACGGCCTGGAGGTTCTTCCTCCAGTACTCCTCACAAAAGGCTGCGAAGCTATCATTCCAGAAACCTCCGCTCGCAAGGAGGGGTGATTTCCATGGAATGACTTCACAAGTGAGTGTGCTCATAGCTGCTTGGCAGCGAAGATGATGCCTCCCCAATGGAATGGGTGGCTTCCTTTTCTTGCTCTCAGTTTCTTCTCACCACCCCGCCGAAAAATAATTCACACCCTCCAAACACACCGACGAAACCGACGAAACGGGTTTCGTCGGTTTCGTCGGTTCACTCCTGTGTCTGGATGGCATCTGATGCGAGTGGGTTGAGGTGGTAGGTTCTGGTAGGACGACCGCCTTTAATGAGGCACGCGGCCTGCTGCGTGGCGATGAGCCAGCGGTATTCGGCCAGCAGCTCGCAGGCGGACTCGGCATCCTCACTCGTCATCAGCCCACTCCACCCCTTCCGCCGCACATCCCGCGCCTTAAACTCCGCTGGCAGCCCCGCCGTGCCATCGCACAGCTTCCGCAGCAGCGTGTGTACGGCATCGCTCTCGGCAATGGAGCCGGAGCCGAAGACGCGGGCGGCGTGGGATTCCAGGCAGTCGGCCCAGGCTAGGGCGCGTGCCAGGGCGGAGAGTGGGACGAATGCGGTGGGCTCCTCGGCCACATGGATGAGCACGGCGAGCGCGGGCACGAGCTTGCGATACTTGCCCAGGTGCGCCTCAAAGGCTGGCGGCAGGCGTTCATTGCGGAGGCGGTGCTCCAGGTTGTTGCGCCAGATGCCAAAGAGCACCTGCGCCTCCGGCGCAAAGCGGAAGGCGGGAACGCCATCGTGATTGAGCGGCACACCCAGTTTCTGCAACGTCTGCGGGGTGATGTTTTCAAAGGAGTCGAAGACCCTCGTAGCCTCAAACTCGGCGGCGCGATCCAGCGGGCGGTCGATGTCCTCCCAGGTCGGGCTCACGTCCGGCCACACCATCAGCGAGAAGCGCTGCAGGAAGCCGTCCGCACCGGCACTGTGCCCATTCGCGGCACGCACATGCGCGGCGATGACGCCGGGCTGGATGCTGCCGAGGAGGCTGACGGCGCAGGCCTCGATGTGCCTGCGACCACGCCCGATGCGGTCAAAGGTGAAGCCCTCCTTACCACTCCACGCCTGCAGCAGAAAGGCGCGCAGGGATTGATTGCCATCCTTTTCCAACAGGGCCAGCAGACCGGCCAGCTCGTCCTGGTAGAGCAGCGTGCCGGTGGGGTTGTCCCGCAGCACTTCGCCCAGGGCCTCCACGCTGGCGTCATTGACGATGAAGCGGCGCAGCGGTGCGGCGCTGCCGCCTGCGGCTTCGAGCAGCCGGGTGTAGTCAAAGGGTTCGTCCTTCATCGCCGCTTTCCGCGCGGCAGACTCCAGCGCGCTGCGTTTGATCTTCGCGGCGATCTCCGCCGTCTGGCGGTCGCTCTCCCTCTCCTCGAAGTCCCTGAAGGCCTCCTTTTCCAAGGTGCGCAGCGGGCGCATGGCGGCCTGCATGGCGGGGGATTTCATCAGCGAAGGATTGCCGATGAGCATGGCCCACAGGTGCGGAAACTCGGCGTAAGATTCGTCCTGCGCCTTGGGCTGGATGCAGAAGCGCCGGCCTGCCACGCTGGAGAGCGCGGCCATGGCGGCCACCGCAGGAAACTCCGGCGGGCACTGCATGCGCTCGGCGATGTCTGTGATCCACGGGCGGAAATCATCCGGCAGCCACGCGGGGTCAAAGGGCTTCACCGGCGTCAGCACCCCGCCCAGCGGCAGCGGACGCGGCGCGTCCTCCCCGGTGCTGTAGGCGATGTGCTCCAGCTTCTTCAATTGATCACGCAATACCGCCGCCATCTCCTGCGGCCCCGCGTCTGCGTGCTCCGCCATCTCCCCCACCTCCGCCAGGACGCGGCGTGCGTGCGCATGGGCGATCTGCCGCGCATGCCACAGCGCCACCTTCAGGCTGAAGATGGCGTGCTGCGCGATGAGGATGAGAAAGCGCGTATTGGCATCCGGCACGGTGTGCTGCCGGCGCAGCACCACCATCACCGTATCCACGCTGATGGCCTCCTTGCGGCTGTGCATCTCCAGCAGCGTCTCCCACACGCTGCGGCGGTCCGGGTCCACAAAGGCCTCGGAGCTTTCAAGGATGGCGCAGAGCGCAGGCAGCCAGTCCGCGTGGCCGTCGATCACAGCAGCGATGATCTGCTGCTCACTGTCCGGGGTGGTGAGCTGAGCACCGGTAAATTCAGAGGGCATATGCATGGCGTTCAGGCGTTGGGGATTGAGTGAGTGGTGACAGGGCAGCTTGAGGTAGGGCAGCTTGAGGTAGGGCAGCTTGAGGTAGGGCGGTTGGTCCTCCAACCGCCGCCGAGCGTCTCCTGGCCCTCATCATGGAAATCCGTGCCCGCAGGCGCGGCAGCGGCATCAGCGTGGCTCTCGTGAATCGCAGGCCGCAGGTTCTCTTGCAGGATCTGCCCTTCCCCGCTGCCCGTGGGCTCCGACGCGGCGGGCTGGGGACAGCCCGCCCTACCTCGTGCCCCCACATGAAAGCGCTCCCGCAGCGTGGCCTCCACCTCCGCCAGGTCATAGCGGATGGACTTGCCGATTTTGCAATGCCTCAGCACGCCCCTGCGTGTGAGTTCATCAATGGTGCGAACGCTCAGGCCGCAGTGAGCGGCCGCCTGTTTTCGCGTGATCTTCCCGGCCCAAAGACTGGAAGCGGCTGATTGGTTTGTCGGTGATAGGTTATTCATCCCGATATATGAAGTTGGGCCTGTTTTTCAGGAGTCAAAAGAAAGTTGCATAAAAATGCTGCTGACTGGCATCAAACAGGTCTTTTTGCTGCCTCAAAGCAGCATGACACATGTCGTGGTATGTGGTGCTAGCTGGCTCATCCGCAATTGTTTCATCCGCTCCGGGCGGGCACCCCTGGCGCATCGACCTGCCATGAGGCTAGTTGGAAAGGTGGCGCTTGTTCTTGCAGCGGAGCCCTGCTTTGACCTCCCGCTACTCCCCACCCATCGCCGCCGCCACCCGCTGCTGGATCTCCGCCTGCGGCAGCTCCAGAGCCTGCAGGAGGCGGGTGTAGTTGCCACGGACACCTTGAGAATACGGATGTTCCAGCGCCAGGCTGCGCACGAAGATGCCCAAGGCCCGGCGCATCAACGGCTCCGCCTCCGCCAGCCGGTTCGTGTCCTGGAGCAACCGCGCGAGGTTGTTGAGGGCCGTAGCTACGTTGGGATGGTTTTTGCCATAGGCGGCCTCAAAGATCGTCACGACGCGCGCCATCAGCGGCTCCGCCTCCGCCAGCCGGTTCGTGACCTTGAGCAACTGCGCGAGGTTGTTGAGGCGGATGGCGACCATGGGATGCTCCGGGCCATAGCTGGCCTCGTCGATCTGCAAGGCCCGGCGCATCAGCGGCTCGGCCTCCGCCAGCCGGTTCGTGGCCTGGAGCAACTGCGCGAGGTTGTTGAGGCGGATGGCGACATTGGGATGCTCCGGGCCATAGCTGGCCTCGTCGATCTGCAAAGCCCGCCGCATCAGCGGCTCGGCCTCCGCCAGCCGGTTCGTGTCCTTGAGCAACTGCGCGAGGTTGTTGAGGCGGATGGCGACCATGGGATGCTCCGGGCCATAGCTGGCCTCGTCGATCTCCAACGCACGGCGCATCAGCGGCTCCGCCTCCGCCAGCCGGTTCGTGGCCTGGAGCAACTGCGCGAGGTTGTTGAGGCGGATGGCGACCTTGGGATGCTCCGCGCCAAAGCTGGCCTCGTCGATCTGCAAGGCCCGGCGCATCAGCGGCTCCGCCTCCGCCAGCCGGTTCGTGACCTTGAGCAACTGCGCGAGGTTGTTGAGGCGGATGGCGACATTGGGATGCTCCGGGCCATAGCTGGCCTCGTCGATCTGCAAGGCCCGGCGCATCAACGGCTCGGCCTCCGCTAGCCGGTTCCTGGCCTGGAGCAACTGCGCGAGGTTGTTGAGGTCAATGGCGACATCGGGATGCTCCGGGCCATAGCTGGCCTCGTCGATCTGCAAGGCCCGGCGCATCAGCGGCTCCGCCTCCGCCAGCCGGTTCGTGGCCTGGAGCAACGTCGCGAGGTTGTTGAGGCGGATGGCGACATCGGGATGCTCCGCGCCATAGCTGTCCTGATCTATCTGCAAAGCCCGGCGAATCAGCGGCTCAGCCTGCGCGTAGAGGGATTTGGTTTTAAGCAGCAGAGACAGGCACCCCAGCAGCCACGTCAACCCTTCCGGCGCAGGCTCATCGGGCGCATGCAGGCAGAGGGCCAGGGCATGGGGCTGGAGCGGGGTCCACTGCGCCCAGGTGCGGACATCCTGCGGATCGCCGGGGTAGCCTTCATCCATGAGCTGAATGCCCATGGCGAGTGCGGTGGTGCGCTCCTGAGCACTGGCGCTGAGGCGGGTAACTTCCTGCACCAGGCGGTGGAGCTTGAAACGAGGTGGATCGTCGTAGCGGGTGAGCAGGTTGAATTTGTCTGCCTGGGCCAGGGCCTTCTGCGCGGCGCGGTGGCGGGTTTTGACCGCCTCTGCCGCATCCGGTTTGGCATCGAGCAGGAACTCGGGGATGGGCTCCGGTGCGAAGTGGGAGCAGACGAGGAGCCAGAAGCGCGTCTCTTCAGCGAGCTGGTCAAAGCTGGTCTTCCAGGTGATGAGGACGGGGCGTGGGGCGAGCTTGTCAGGCCGCTCGTAGGGGATGCTCAGGCCATTGAACCAGTTCAGCAGTTCGGCGGCTTCCGCCTGATAGATGGCGAGGCATTGGGCGAAGCTGAGGCGCTGCTCATTGATGTAACCGGCGGCCTGATGCAGCGCGAGGGGCAGCCCTTCCATGAGGGCGGCCAACGTATGCGCCTGCGCGGTATCATCAGCGGCCTTGCGGCGGCCTTTGTCCGTGAGCTGGAGCAGCAGAGCGGTGGCATCTTCCTGACTCAGCACGGAGAGATCGAGGGAGTCCACCTGCTGCGGCCACTGGTGCAAGCGCGAGGTGATGAGGACGTGGCCGGTCCTGAGCTGCTCGAAGTGCTCGCGGAGCGCCAGCGCGGAGGCTTCGTCATCGACGTTATCGACGATGAGCAGCCAGCCAGGATGCGTGGCCAGCCAGTGCAGGGCGATGCGCGCCCGTGCAGTTTCCTCAGGCGGCAGATCGCCCTCGGGAAGCAGCCCCGGCACCTCGCACAGTGCAGCCAGCCCCGACTGCAGCCGCTGCGGGGAGTCGCCACTGACAAACAGCAGCGCGGCGTAATCGCCCCGATGCCGGTGCGCATACTCCACCGCCGCATGCGTCTTGCCCAGCCCGCCCAGCCCCTCCGTGACCGTCGCCGCCGGCCGCTGCGCCTGCGTGATGGCCGTGGCATGCGTCTGCTTCAGCAGCGAGGCGCGCAGCTCCTTCAGGAAATCCTCCCGCCCAAGAAAGAGCTGGCCGATGTACCCGCCGGGGAGATTGGAGGGTGGGGCTGCGGTGGTGGGAGCGGGATTCTCGCGGGGCGCTTTTTCATTCAGCGCGAGACGTTCGAGAATGAGCTTGGCGAATTGCTCAGGCGTTTTGTCATCAAGCTCGATGAAACCAGAGGCTGCACTCAAGCCAGGGACGGTCGCATGGTTAAACCTGCTTGGCATGACGCGATGGCCATCGTCCTGAGTGAGCAAACTGTAAATGTGAACCCACTCCCAGCCGGTCCAGCGTTTCTTGTCGTAGCTGGGGCAGAGCACCGGCACGATGAGATCCGACTCTTCACCGTAAAGGATCGGCAAGCGGATGCCGAGATCGAAACGCGCAAACTCCGCCTCATGGTACTTGTCGTAGAGAATTCGATCCTCACCAAACTGCGCCGCCAGCAGTGCGGCCACCTTTGCGACAAACTCCCGTTTCTCTCCCGTAAAGGAGAAGGCGATGCGGAAGCGTTTGGGGGACATGGCAGAAAAGGATAGCGCCCCATCCAAGCAAAGCGCGGCGCTTTGGCGAGAAGTATTCGGTGCAGGGGGCTGGAAAGTACTCGCGAGCTTCAGTTCGCTCTGGGAGGTCTTGCGAGCGTCCCGGAGCGAGCTAATGCTTGCGCCCCCTTTCCCCCATGACTCCCACCGCACATCTCGACGCCTTGCTGGCACGGCCTGAGCCCTTGCTGGCGCTGGCACCGATGCAGGATGTCACGGACCTGGAGTTCTGGCGGCTGATGGCGCGCTATGGCGGGGCGGATGTGTACTACACGGAGTACTTCCGCGTTCACACGGACTCGCACCTGGACAAGCCGATCCTCGCCTCGCTGATTCACAATCCCACGGGCAAGCCAGCCATCGCGCAGATGATCGGGAATGACATCCCTGCGCTGGTGCGTAGCGCCAAGGAACTGCAGCACTACAACATCGCGGCGGTGGATCTGAATCTCGGCTGCCCGGCACCCATCGTGTACAAGAAGTGCGCAGGCGGCGGCCTGCTGCGCGATGTGCCGCGCATCGAGGGCATCCTCGGCGCATTGCGTGAGGCCATTTCCATCAAGTTCACGGTGAAGACACGCCTCGGCTTTGACGACACGGAGACCATCGACGCGCTGGTGCCGCTGTTTGCCAAGCACGGCGTGGACTTGGTCACCATCCACGGCCGCACGGTGCTGCAGATGTATCGCGACGGCGTGCGCTATGACTTGATCGGCGCTGCCACCTCCAATCTCCCCTGCCCGGTGCTGGCGAATGGCAACATCAGCTCCCACGTGGATGCCGCCGAGGTGACGCAGCAGACCGGCGTGCGCGGCCTCATGCTCGGGCGCGGAGCCATCCGCAATCCGTGGATGTTTGACCAGATCCGCCAGCAGGTGCGCGGCCAGCCCGTCTTCCAGCCCACCCCCGCCGACCGCCTGCGCTACGTGGAGGAGCTGTACGAATGCGTGACGATGCCGGACACCCGCGAGCTGGACATGGTGAACCGCATCAAAAAGCACCTCAATTTCTTCGCCTGGGGCCTCGCCGATGCCGAGGGCTTCCTCAGCACCATGCGCCGCTGCACGACAAGGGCGGGCATCATGGAGGTGTGCGAGAGGGCGTTTGCAGCCTGAGGGAAATCACGGCAGCGGCAGCCGACGCGACTGTAGTTTTTTCACAGCTTGCGCAATCAAGGGAGCATATTCTTCGAGTGCTCCGATGGAGATGCCTTTGCCTGGATCAGCCAAATGTTTCTTATAGTCTTCGTACCAGCGCTTGCGATTGCGCCGGACCTTCAGTCCATTGACCAGCTTGAGTTGCTTGAGCGTGAATTGCACCTTGGCCTTCAAATTCGGCGGAACATTGGCCGTGGGTTTCAACTGCATCGAAGGCAGATCAATCTCAAACCAATCCACTCCGACTTGAAACGGGTCAAGAATGGCCTCGTCATGATTGCCTTTCGAACTGTTAACCGTTCCAGCGATATACCGGTAGTTCTTCCACTGATAGGCACGGCGGCGATGGTTCTTTTTGCTGAGATAATGGTCCACATCACCGTCTGCAATTCGCATAGCCCACCAGCCACAACGGTCCTTGAAGGCTTCAGCCAGTGCGGGCTGAAATCGGGTCCAGTGCGCTGGAAATCTCTGCGAGTTGCGGTTCCCTCGAAGCCATTTCAGCCCCGGGCGTCTGCATTGGTCATCAAAGCCCTGCGGCTCAGCGATGGGATTGGAGACAGGAATCATGCGGCGTCCTTTCGCTTGTCAAAATAGGGCAGCCAGTAGGGCCAGTATTCATCGTCATTGCCCAGCGTTCTCTGGAGCTCCTCATGGATGCTTTCCATTTCTCCGGCAAATCCCCTGGGGTCTGAGTTCTCGATCATGAATGCGTCCGCACGACGCATGGCCTTTTGCGCTTGCAGTGAATAGCCTGGATAGTCAGCAGGCAGATCGAAGGAATCTGAACCCAGCCAGTTTTCCGCGCTGCCGTGTTTGAAGAACTCAATTGCCTCCAGGCTCACCTGCCCCTCTGCGAGATCGAAATCAAAGAGTTGATCCTTGGTTTTGTCCCAGAGCGTTTCTACTGAGCCCAGCACCAGGGGGGCATGGGTCGTTGCAATGATCTGAACTGATTCCGCGTGGTCCATCAACAGCAGAGACTCGACCGTCTTCAACACAGCAGGAAGGAGAACCTTTTGCCATTTGGGGTGCAGGTGTGCCTCCACTTCGTCAAACAGCAGAACCATGCGTTTCGTAGGCTCCGCTCTTTTGTTCAAGGATGCCTTTTTATGCGTCTCCCATGCCCAAACCAGCAAATAGGCCAGAGCGAGCACACGCTTCATCCCGGCGGCAGCCTGAGTGATCGGGATTTCGCCATAAGGCATAACTAGCGTGGGAATCTCCACCAAACTCCTGCCAACGGTCACGCTTTGAGCGCCAATTTTCAGCATTTCACCGTCACCGGAAGACAGATGTTTAAGGACCTGCTGAAAAAGATCAAAAACTCCATTTCCCTTCAGCCGCCAGTTTTCCACATCCCGCAAAAGCCCGTTGCAAATGATGTCCTCTATCCGTGCCGCCCCTTCGGGCAAACCGTTCCACACCTGGGCTTTGGAGAACTGAAAGGCTTCCAGTGTTTCCCGTGTTTCACTGGACGATTCGCCGTCATCGTCTTCCTCCATCCAATAGTGCTGGGCCGGATCCCAGACAGAAAATCCGCCATCGATGCGGGCATAGACAACCAGCCCAGGCATGGCCGGACGCCCCTCTTTCCCCTGCCATGACTGTGTTTGAAAATTAAACACCACCTGGCTTGCCGCTGGCTTGCCGCTGGCACCAACCAACGTGTACTCGATCCGAGGAGGATCGGCCTTGCCAGTTTTAGATGCCGGATAAAACTCACGCCCCTCCGCCCAAGTCCGCTTGGTGAGCGCATACCAGCAGGCATCCAAAAGAAAGGTTTTTCCCAGTCCATTGTCACCGGTGATCACATTCAGGCGCTCACCAAATTCGGCTTCCAGGTCGGGGGCAGGTCCGATGTTATGCAGATTCAGCTTCTTGATCATGGGGCAGATTAAAGGCGGACAATGACAAATCAAACACTCGACCGACAATGCGCATCCACATTCTCGGACAAAGCAGGAATGCTGGCGTTGGGCCGGATTTGGCTGCTGAAGGACCTCCCTGGTGTTTGCAGCCTGATTTCAGCGTAATTTTCACTGGTTTTCCTCGTATTGGACATCCCCCCAAGCCTATGCTATCGCCCTGCCCCATGTTTCTCTCCCGACCTCTCGTAACCGCCCTCATGCTGGCTCCCGCGTTTCTTGGCGCAGCGGAGAAGATTGATTTCAACAAGCAGATCAAGCCCCTGCTCGAAGGTGCCTGCACAAA
>NCCR01000120.1:17317-22267 GCA_002279765.1 Verrucomicrobia bacterium 12-59-8
ATACCTGCACGCATTGCCATGGCGAGAAAGAGGACAAGGGCGACTTCCGCATGCACACGCTGGAAGACATCAAGAAGGGCAACGAAAACGGCCCCGGCCTCACCCCCGGCGATCTGAAGAAGAGCGCCATCTACACCACCCTGCTGCTTGCCGCCGACGAAGACATGGCCATGCCGCCGAAGAAGGAAGGCGCGCTGGAGAAGTCCCAGATCGAAGTGATCAAGACGTGGATCGAGCAAGGTGCCGAGTGGCCAGAGGGCGTGGTGCTGGAGCAGACGCCGCGCATCAAGTTCGAGAAGCACATCCAGCCGATTTTGGAGCAGAACTGCGTGTCCTGCCACAATGCCGACAAGGCCAAGGGCGACTGGATCATCACCACCAAGAAGGAAGCCTTCAGCACGGGCGAAAACGCACCGAACATCCTGCCCTTTGACCTCAAAAGCGCGATCTACCACGCCACGACGCTGGCCGCTGATGATGACGATTTGATGCCGCCCAAGAAGAGCGGCGGCCCGCTGAGCAAGGAAGACATCAACTATCTCCGGCTGTGGATCCTGCAAGGCGCACCATGGCCTGAGGACCTCAAGCTGACCGCCAAGGAAAAGAAGGGCCCGGCTTCGACCAACCCGGACAATCTGGAGCTGGTGAAGAAAATCCACGCCTTCATCGTGCAGACCTCCAAGGAGAAGAAAGAGGCAGAGATGAAGCCCTACGACTCCAAGGTCCCCAAGACGGGCATCCCCTTCAGCATGGTGGTGATCAAGAGCGGTGAATTCACCATGGGCAGCCCCGACAGCGAAGCGGACCGTGGCGATGACGAAGGCCCGCAGGTGAAGAAGACCCTGAAGCCCTTCTGGATGGGCAAATACGAAGTGACCTGGGACGAGTATGAGCCCTTCCAGCTCACCAGCATTGGCCGCAACAAGGACGGCTCCCGTCAGGTGTTCAAACTGACCGACAAGCCCGAAGACCTGATCTCCCAGCCGACACCGCCGTATCAGCCGATGGACTTCGGCATGGGCCGCGATCGCTACCCGGCCATCTGCATGACACAGCACGCCGCCAACAAGTACTGCCAGTGGCTCAGCGCGCAGACCGGCCAGTTTTACCGCCTGCCCACCGAGGCCGAGTGGGAGTATGCCGCCCGTGCCGGCACGAAGACCGCCTATTTCTTCGGCGATGACAAGGCGCAGCTCAAAGAGTACGCCTGGTACTTCGACAACGCCCCGAACTTCCAGTACGCGAAGATCGGCCTGAAGAAGCCCAATCCCTGGGGCCTCTACGACATCTACGGCAACGTCTGCGAATGGTGCCTGGATCAATACACCCCCACGACACCTGCCGCCTCGATCCCCGGCAACGACTGGGTGCGCTCCAAGACCCCCTACCCGCACGTCGCCCGTGGCGGCACCTATGACGACGATCCAGAGCTGCTGCGCAGCGCCTCCCGCAAGGCCTCCGATCAGCTCTGGAAGCAGCAGGACCCTCAGCTGCCGAAGAGCATCTGGTACCTCACGGACGCCACCTGGCTCGGCTTCCGCATCGTGCGCCCCCTGGAAATCCCCACGGTGGAGGAAATGTTCGCCGCCTGGAACAACGGTGTCGCCAAAGAATAACGACATGACTTCCCGCTGATCTCAAATAGGCCGCTGACACCCAGCGGCCTGTTTTTTTGCTCGCCAAAGACTCCCTCAAACGTTCAAGCTCCCTCACTCCACTCCCCACCGACGCACTCATGACCCAACCCAACTCCTCCAACAAGGGTGCCATGGCCGCCCTGATCGCCGCATTCCTTGGCTGGCTCTTTGACGGCTTTGAAATGGGTCTGTTCCCGCTGATCGGCAAACCGGCTTTGCAGGACCTGCTGCCCAAGGCGACCGCCGTGGTGCAGGGGCAGTGGTTCACCGTCATCATCGCGGTCTTCCTCGTGGGCGCAGCCACCGGCGGCGTGCTCTTCGGCTGGCTGGGAGACAAGCTGGGCCGCGTGAAGGCCATGACCCTGGCCATCTTCACGTACGCCATCTTCAGCGGCCTCTGCGCTTTCGTCACAGAGGCCTGGCACTTCGCCGCGCTGCGTTTCGTGGCCTCCCTCGGCATGGGCGGCGAGTGGGCGCTCGGCGTGGCCTTGGTCAATGAAATCTGGGGCAACAAGAACCGCGCCTGGATCGCCGGGATGATCGGTGCCGCCTCCAACATCGGCTTCCTGCTCACCGGCCTCATCAGTTGGCAGCTCAATGCCAGCCTGGAAGTTGTCTCCGGCTGGATTAACGCCATGGGCCTGTCCCCGGAAAACACGGACTACCTGCTGCACAATCGCGCTTGGCGCTTCATTGCCGTCAGCAGCGCCCTGCCTGCCATCATCAATTTCTTCATCCTCATCTTCGTGCCCGAGTCCCACAAGTGGGAGGCGGAAAAGAAATCCGGCAGCACCTCGCATTGGGCCACGATGGATCTGATGGGCGTCCTCATCGCCTGCGTGGCGGCCCTGGGCATCATTTATGTCTGGTCGCCCATGACGACGGTCGGCGGAGCCGTCGCCGGAATCGTGACGGTCGTCGGCCTCGCCATCGCCTTGTGGGGCTACATGCACCCGATGCGCCAGTACATGGCCCGCTCCGTGGCCGCTGGCAGCACGCAGTCCGCTGACCGCAGCGTCATCATGCGCAATCTGCTCATCGGTGCCGGCCTCGCCGGAGTGGCACTGCTCGGCACCTGGGGCTCCGCGCAGCAGGCCGCCCGCTGGGCGTCCGATCTGGCCCCGAAAGGCAGCAAGCTGCCAATCATCGACTACGTGGTCATCTCCACCGCGCTCGGGGCCATCCTGGCTACATTGATCACCCCATTCATCGCCGACAAGCTGGGACGCCGCGTGACCTATACGCTGCTCTGCGCCGCCGCTCTCGTGGCCTCGGTGGGCTTCTTCCGCATCAATGTACCCTTCGTCGGCGAAGTCATCCCCTCCACGCTGATCGTCACCGCCTTCCTGCTGGGCGGCATCACCGCCTCCTTCTACGGCTTCTTCCCGCTCTACTTCCCGGAACTCTTCCCTACCAGCGTGCGCGCCACGGGCCAGGGTTTCTGCTTCAACTTCGGCCGACTCGTCGCCGCCATCGGCGCATTGCAGCTCGGCAACCTGATGATGATGTTCAATGGCGAAAACGTCACCGCAGTGCAATCCGCCGCCAATGCCTACTCCGTGCTCTCCTGCATTTATCTGGTGGGAATGGTGCTGGTGTGGTTCGCACCCGAGACCAAAGGCCGCGCACTGCAATAGCGGAGCGATTGACCGAATCAGCAGCTCGAAGAAAGATTGTTTGCCAAAAAGCCTTTCATGGATAATAATAAGCCTATATTAACCTCTCACAAATAAGAAGTTATTCACCGCGATGAGTATTAATTTATGGATTCTATGATTTTACCTTGATCCTACCAATGGAACTTGTTACATTAGCCATTATTCAAGAATTTCTCGGAAACCATAGCTCTAAGGACACCCTCCATGATTAACGGAACCAAAAACCCCGCTAAAGACCACGCTAAACTGGCAGATTTCATCCTGTTCAGTCAGCGCGAGTTTTTGCTTAATCTCTCCCGTGAGTTGAACCGAGATAACATCTCCTTCGCCCAGTTCTTCCTGCTCGGCTACCTCGCCACGTCGAAGGAGCTGACCATGACGGACATCGCCCGCAAGATGGGACACTCCACCGCAGCCGCCACCGGCCTTGTGGACCGCCTTGAGAAGCTTGGCCTGATGGAGCGCACCCACGCAGTGGATGACCGCCGCAAGGTGCTCGTTCGTATCACCTCCCGGGGCATCGAACTCGTCAGCCGCCTGCGCGACGAACTGCAAAACCAAATCGCGGACGCCATGAGCGAAACCTCTTCCGCAGACGCCGACAGCTTCATGAACTCCTACCGCAACCTGGACACAGCGGTGGCTCGCTAAGCGTTCGTTTTCCTCTTCTTTTGATTAAAGGCGCATGGTTTTCCGTGCGCCTTTAATTTTTCCATGGCAGAACAGCAGCGAGATGAACAACAATCAGCCGTGGATGACTTTCCCCGCCCTCGAAGCACTGCCCGGCTTCGCACATCGCTTCACCCTGCGCCATCCCGGCATTGATGTGGATGATGAACGCGCTGTGGTGGTCAGCCGCCTGTGGGACTGGCACCGCTCCCAGGCCGAGGAAATCGGCTTTTCAAATTCCGCGCTCTGCATTGCCGAACAGGTGCATGGGTGTGAGGTCGCGGTGTTGACGGCACCCACGAGTGAAATCATTCCCGGCACCGACGGCATTGTCTCCAACGTGCCCGGCCTCGTCATTGGCATCTACGTCGCGGACTGCTGCGCCGTGTATCTCGCCGACCCGCGCACGGGGGCCTTTGGCATCGTGCACTCCGGCAAAAAAGGTTCCGAATCTGGCATCACCACGCAGGCGATTGAACAAATGCAGCAGCACTTCGGCACCCGGCCGGAGGATCTGTGCATCCAGCTCAGCCCCTGCATCCGGCCACCCGCCTACGAGATCGATTTCGCCGCGCAGATTCGCCAGCAGGCGCTGGATGCCGGCGTCCCCGCGGAGCAGATCCACGACACCGGCCTCTGTACCTCTTTGGATTTGCACCGCTTTTATTCCTACCGCATGGAAAAAGGCCGCACCGGGCGCATGCTCGCGCTGCTCGGGCGCACCGCTTGATTCCGTTTACCATGACCTTCCACTCTCCCGCCAAAATCAATCTGTGGCTGCGCATTCTCGGCAAACGCGCCGATGGCTTCCATGAAGTGCAAACCCGCCTCTGCCGCCTGGCGCTGGGTGACACCGTCGAAATCGAACATCGCGGCGTCGGCAAAGAAGTAGCCCTGACCTGCTCAGATCCCACGGTGCCGCTGGACGAAACCAACCTCGCCATGCGCGCCCTGCGTGCCTTTGAAAAAGCCAGCGGCAGGCAGTC
>NCCR01000121.1 GCA_002279765.1 Verrucomicrobia bacterium 12-59-8
CAACACCGCCTCCACCAAACGCAGCCCGCCTCCGCCGACCTTGCCCCGGTAGTCGCCCCGCGCATGACGCCGTTGCTGCACCCAGTGGGCAAAGGTCTGGTACCCTATATATAGGGATTGATCCTGTGATCCTGAGCCTCTCTCAGAAATGATAGCTTGGTGAGCCAATGGGTCTGTCATTGGCCTTGGCCCGCAGGAGGTACGCTGGAGGCTGAGAAGCTCAAGAGGACGTGTGGAAGCATGGGCGAACACTGGATTTTGTCGATATTGTGTAACGTTATAGACGTTGCATAATTCAGAGTGATCCAAAAGCGTCCCGTAAACAAAGGCTGCCACCCATCGTGATACCCTGGTGGGAAATCAGCCTGTGGGCACTCGCCGAAAGGCATTCACGCAAGGGAGGGCCACCGCTTCCAATCCGGCGCATCTCACGGGATTTTAGTGGATGGCGGTGCCGGCGGGAGGAGGCTCGTCGGCAGTGGCAATGGGGAGCGAACCTCCTCGGCTATCGGGGCTGCCACGACCTGTGGCAATTCAAGGCTGATCGGCATGAACCTGGGCTTCGTGCTCCGGGGGATGACTTGGGGTGCCTGCCGCGAGGGCATCTGCGGCCCCGCCTGGACGAGCGGCGCTAGCAGCGCCGTGCCATCCGGCGCACGATCCCGCACAAAACCACTGAAATCCAAAGGCAGCGGCACGAGCTGGCCCTCCGCCGTCAGCACCTGGCCATCCGGCACCAGCACCGCATTCACCCGCTGCATGCGGCCGTGGCGGATCAGATAAGCCTGTCCGCGAATGGTGCAGAGCCCCTCGCGCACCGTCGTGGTGGTATCACGGACAAATCCGGTCGGCAGCGCCACGAGCCGCCCCTCCGAGGTCAGCACTTGGCCCTTTGGCACCAAGGTGACATCCACCCGCGCCGCACGGCTGTGGCGAATGAGGTAGGTCTGGCCGCGATAGAACACGATGCCGTCATGCACCGTGCTCGCCTCCCTCGCCTTGGGCTGATATTCCAGAGCGCGTGGGATGCCACTCTGGGCGGCAGCAAGGCCGTAGCAGGCCAGCACCGCAGCAAGGAGGATCAATGGATGGGATTTCATAAGTCGGGAGCGATGGCAGATTCGCACTGCCCTCAGTTCCAGACTAACCAACCACAGTCCTACTCACCATGGGGTGACCACCCCAAACCCATGCCGCCGGGGTCTTCCCAAGCGTGCGCGTGCTGGCCTCTCAGTCAGGAAAGACGCGCAGGAGCCCGCGCTTACGCTTCTGGCAAACGAAGCTTGGTAACGGGGCCGGTCACATCAAAATGAAAATGAGGGTCTTCGCCATCGGGGTGGATCTCCGTGACCCGAATCGGCAGAAGATGCGGAACTTCCAGCGAAAGGTAGGCGGCTGAGGCTGCCAGAATTTCCAAGGAGGCTGAGTCGTCTGGCTCGAACAGACCCCGAGTAAACTGAGCCAGGGATGGTTCAAAGAGCACTTCTCCGCTGGCAGGCGGCAGGTCGCCCCGACACCACAAAGTGGCTCGCGAGCATAGCTTCTCAAGAGGGTCACCTTTAAGTTTCGCCACATACTGAAGGCTCTTTTCACGCCGCGTTGCTTCGTCGTCCATGGAAGCATGTAAGCATGGTTATGGTGCTGCGGCAATGCTCTTCATGACCGAATGAGAGCCGTCCCGTCGTCGGCTGCACGCCTGCCCGAAGCCTGCCAGCAGGGGGACTGGGAGGGTGGGCAGAAAAAAAGTTGCCGAGTTGCCACCGCTAAGATTGGAAACTCGGCAACTTTGATTCCGGCCTGTCGGGCGGCTGCGGAGAACCTACGTGCCTGCGGCCAGGTTTCCGGTATCAAAGTGAAATTGAGCCGCGACTCCGCAATGGGCACAATGAATCTCCCCGTAATGGGAAAAATTGATTTTGCAATGGGGGCGCTGAGCTCGTGCCTCCACACAGTGGGCAAGATACTCCTGGCGCGCGCTCTCTGCTGCCACGGGGCCGTAGGGTGTGCCGCAGGCCGGGCAGGCCGACTCGCTGAGGTTCTGCAGCCGACGTCTCTGACTGCGTCGAGCTGAGAAGTACAACCAGATCAAGATCCCGGCAGCTAACGCAATCGCGCTGATGATTGAGGGTGGCATGGCGTGGGAAGCGGCTTAACGACCCAAGCACAGCGACGGCGACCACAAGACGCGGCGATGACACGACAGATGCCATGCGAACTGTTGCTTCCATCCGTTTGGTTCGTCCCATGGGTCAGGATCGTGCTCTTTTCTATTCATAGGATTGGCGGACGGAGTTGTACATTGGAATGGCGGTTCTCTGCGCAAACTCTCGTTTCAACCAATCGTTCATCAAAGGCATCGGTGCATACTCCGTGGCGTGTTCAAGCCACTAGAAATTGAGATCAGCCGCGAAATACTTCGGCGCGTCGCCGCCAGCCAAGGTGGTGCGGCAAGCACCCTTCGTGGCATGGGTGAAAGCTTGGGCGAGCGGCGTCTCCGCTTCGATAAAGCCGAATGCCTGGACGAGTTGATAAAAGACAAAGCGGCTCGGAGCACGCGCATCGTTCGCGGCAAACAATCGCAGCAAAGAAGCTTCGACCAAGATGGTAATGGGGGTCGGCTGAACCGACAGCAAACTTGTCCCACTTCTTCAAATAGAGATCTACGCGTCCGATGTCATCGGTCGGCTCCTGTCGTGAGAAGCGGGTCAGCCAACTGAAAAATCCCATAGTGATAGATGATTAAAGCGTGGAATTCCCGGCGGACTTCCAGGGTTGAACTACGCTGGGTTCACGTGCGCGTGAGTACAATATGGGTGGCTCGCTCCGTCGCCATCTGCTGCGTGCAACGATATCCCAAGTCGGGCAGGTGGACGCCGTCGAACAACCGCTCCCCAGCCCCAAGCAAGACCGGGGAGATGGCAATGTGCAGTTCATCGATCAGCCGCGCCTGGAGGTATTGCCGGATGGTATCCGCCCCGCCGCCGATGCGCACATCCATTCCGCCGGCGGCTTCGCGGGCCCGTTCCAGCGCGACGTGGATGCCCTCGGTGATGAAATGAAAGGTGGTGCCGCCTTCCATGACGAGGGGTGCACGCGGATGATGCGTGAGCACGAAAACCGGCTTGTGATACACCGGGTTGTCACCCCACCAGCCGCGCCAGCTTTCATCCGGCCAGGGACCGCGCACGGGTCCGAACATGTTCCGGCCCATGATCCAGGCACCCACGTTGTGGAAACCGCGCGCGGCAAAGTCCTCATCGATCCCGGTCTCCCCGCCCTCCTTGCCAAACAGCTTCGACTGAAACGTAGCGCCGTGCCGCCGATGCCCAGCGGGTTTTCCAGACTCTGCTCCGGCCCTGCGGCGAAGCCATCGATGGAAAGGGTGAAGCTTTCGACGCGGAGTTTGCTCATGCGGTTATATGTAGCGGTTGGAGGGTTCTGGCAAGGGAGTGCGTTTTGGGTCGCTTGCGGTATGAAGTCGAGATGTCCGAAGCCTGGTGAGCAATGATTCGACGGCCGTGTCGGAGGCAGGAAAAGAGGAGTGGGTCGGGTTAGTTGTCGGGTGTCCTGCCTCCATACGCGAAGGCGATGGCAATGCCGGCGAGACTGAACTGGATGAGGTAATAGACGCTCTCCAGCAAGAGCCACGTGGGCAATGACGTGACGCGCTGCTTCGCGGCTTCGGCAAAAACCGCGCTGCTGGCAATGAACAGTCCCATGATGAGGCCGAAACGCAGCCCCTCAAAAAGAACTGCGCCGCCGTTGGAAACGAGCGGGTAGAGGTAAGCCAGAACCAAGCCCTGCAAAATCATGGCAGTCAGCCCCAACGGAATAATCGGGTCATCAATGCGCGAAAAAATGCCAAGCCGCTGGTAGGTGGATTTGAAGAGGACGAGATGCCAGACAAAACCCAAAATGAAGGTCGTAACAATGTAAGCGCCAGATGCGAGGAAGTAGCGGGGGCTCATGAATACAGTGTGTGGAAAATCGAAATGCGCGCAAGTCGGACTAACTGGTGGATGTGAACCGATGGGCTGGGATTGTCCCAACGCCTTTAGAGCTGACGGTTTTGTTGCCATACGGCGCAAACTTTGCAACTGGCGAAGGGCCATGCGCAGATGTAGGAAACCGGACAGCCTCAACTGCTATGTATTTCCCTACCTTTTCCCGTGATGCCAAAACATTGAAGCTAGCGGCATTGATCGCCATGGGGGTGTTTGTCACTTTGTCTGTGTTGGCCCTGTTGGTGCCACGCCACCCCTCAGAACGTGAACTGCGCGAAAGAAACAGCGGGATTCGTGAACAACGAAGCCGCTCCATGCCGCCTGAGGTTCGGCGTCACTTTGAGGAATTCCTGAAACAGAAATGATCACAGCCGCACCGTGTGCCCTGCCCTCTTGCCAAAACCTGCACCGCTGTGGCATGGAGCGTTTTCCAAAACGGATTTCCGAAATGGAAGCCAGGGGCCGCTCGCGGGGTCACGGGGTCAGCACCTCAGCCAAAGCCCGCTGAATCCGCGCGATGGTCTTCTCCTTACCAATCAAATGCGCAATGGTCGTCACCCCCGGCCCGCGTGACTGACCACTCAGTGCAAAGCGCAGCAAGGGCATCATGGCACCGGGTTTCACACTCAAGGCCTTGGCGGCGGCTTCGACGGCATCATGTACGCTTTGTTCCGTCCATTCCGCAGCCTGGACGAGTTGTTCAGCAGCGGCTTTGAGGAGACCGGCGTTGTCTGGCTTGGCTTTCAGCTTGGTCACCACATCGGCCTCGAAGGGGTAGTCTTCGCGGAAGAAGTAATGCACCCACTCGGGGAATTCGGTGAGGAGGCTCACCTTCTCGCGCACGCTGTGTACGGCGGCGGCGGCCATGGCGTCGTCGGTCCAGGCGAGGCCTTTGGCGGTGAGGAAGGGGCGGGCGTGCTGCAGCAGGTGTGCGGGGCTGAGTTCACGCAGGTACTGGGCGTTGAACCAGAGCGCCTTTTTGAGATCAAACTTGGCGTTGCTGCTGTGAATGGCGTCGGCATCAAACAGCGCGGTGAGTTCCTCGCGGGAGAGCTTTTCGCTCTCGGCCTTGGGGGTCCAGCCGAGCATGCAGAGGTAGTTGAAGACGGCGGCGGGGAGGAAGCCGGCGTTCATGTAGCTATGCTCGATGGCGCTGCCTTCGTCGCGCTTGCTCATCTTGGTGCCGTCGGGGTTCAGGATCAGCGGGATGTGCGCGTAGGTCGGCGGTGTGGCACCGAAGGCGTTGAAGAGGTCAATGTGCTTCCAGGTGTTGGACAGATGATCCTCGCCACGAATGACGTGGGTCATGCGCATCTCGATGTCATCCACCACATTGACGAAGTGGAAGATGTAGCTGCCGTCCGGGCGGCGGATGGTCATGTCCGGCTCCTCAGTAGGGGCGAAGGTCACGTCCCCGCAGACGAGATCATGCACGGTGATGGCGGTGCGGCTGAATTTGAAGCGCATCGCGCCGTCGTGCTCGGCATAGACGCGCCCGGCGTCTTCGAGCTTCTTGAAATAGGCGTCGTAGATGTCCTTGCGTTGGCTTTGGAAATACGGGCCGCAGTCGCCGCCGACTTCGGGGCCTTCGTCCCAGTCCAGCCCGAGCCAGCGCATGCCTTTGAGGATGCCTGCGGCAGCTTCCGCCGTGTTGCGTGCGCCGTCGGTGTCTTCCACACGCAGGATGAACTTGCCGCCGTTCTTGCGGGCCATGAGCCAGTTGAACAAGGCCGTGCGGGCACCTCCGACATGAAGATCACCGGTGGGGGAAGGAGCAAAGCGGACGCGAATGGACATGGATGAAAGGAGGTGGGTGCGGGCCGGTTCACCGCGCAGGGCGGGCGTGAAACGGGGGCGGACAATAGCCGGGATTCGCCAATTCAAATTTCAAATCTCAAATTTCAAATCGCGCAGGCCTGTTTATGCTCACCGCCATGAAGATCACCCGTATCCTGGTTGTCCTGTTCGGCTTTGGGCTGCTGCTTGCCGTGGCGGCACCCTTGGGCGGCGTCTGGTGGCTGCGCCAGTATGTGAACAAGGAACGGCTCACGCTCGAAACCGAGAAGAACATCAATGCACGCGTACACCTTGATGACGTGACGCTTTCCATCTTCTCCTGGCCGCCAACCCTGCGGCTGTCGGGCATCAAAATCGGGCCGCGCGATCAATATGCAGGCGCGCCCATCGCCGCACGCCCGCCGATGCAGAATGCAGAGGTGCAGGTCGAAATGGCGTATCTGGAACTGGTGCCGCAGGGCCTGTGGCAGCGGCAGTTTCTGCCACGAATCCTGCGTCTCATCGGCGTGGAGGTGAATGAAACCATCAGCCCACAGGAAGGAAGCTCGTTGCAAAAGCTGTTTCAGCCGCCGCCGGAGAAGCTGGCACAGATGCAGGAGGAGGTGCCGCATGCGATCCCGCTCCCATCCGCACCGCCCGTGGCCGCAGTGCCTGCACCTGGGGAGCCAGCGCCCGCCATGACCACCCCGCCGGTCACAGCTCCCGCCGAGCCGCAGTCCAATGCCCAGCGGCTGTCCCTGCAGGAAATCAGCATCGAGCAGGCGCATTTCCACATCACCAATCAGGGCGTGGACTCGCAGTTCAACGCCGACATCAGCGACTTCAGCCTGGCCTTGACGGAGATCGACATCGACCCGGATGACCTCATGGCGCACAACCACCTGCACGTACGCCTGGCCGCCAAGGTGGTGGTGGATGGCGTGACTCAGGTCGGCGGGCAAAAACGGCAGGTGCGCTTTGCCGACATGACCCTGCATGGAGATGGGGAGGTCAATCCCGTGGATCCCGCCACGCGGATGTGGTCGCCTGCGGCTGATCTGAACCTCACCATTGACCGGGGCTCCTCCATCGGCGGGAACATGACCATCGGCGAGACCGCCGGCCCGCACCTTGAGAAGCTCATGAAGTACGGCATCGACCTCAGCGCCATCCGCATCGGCGGGACGTTCGCGCAGGATGTGCATGCCCACATCCTCTACCGCGAGCAGTCGATGCGCTTTCTGGACGACACCCAGTTCGTGCTGCCGGACTACGAGTACACCATCAAGCGTGATTCGTGGATGGACTTTGCCAAAGACCAGCAGGGCCTGCTCACGCGGCTGTCCTGCGGCGATGCGCTCAAACAAAGCCTGATGCAGGGCATCGCCAGTCGTGGCATCAACCGGACCCTCTCGCAGCTCGTGGTGGAAGGCCTCTCCGACAGCCGAGGCCGCCTGACCTTTGACCTCACCGTCACCGGATCCCTGTCACATCCCGAGGTCAAGCCCGACCTCCAGGTGAAGCTGGAAAACCTGCTGGGCAATGACATCGAGGAAAAGGCCAAGGGACTCATCAACACCTTCAAGGGCCTCAAGGGATTGTTCAAATAACGCCTGCCGAAGGCGGATGGTGGCCACTGAAAAGGTGGCAATTTATGGCGTGAATGCTTGGCAAGGGGGTGCGTGCCGCTTAGCATTGGCCCATTATGAGCAATAAATCTTATGGCTGCCTGATCGCCCTGCTGCTGCTCGGACTCATTGTGAGCCTGGGTCTGAATGTGGGTCAGTTCCTGGGCAAGCTGGACATTGATGTCGGCGCTGACGGCAGTTTTTCAGCGGCACGGCCCAAGCGGCCTCTGCACGAAGTCACCGTCGAGTCCCCCAAGCAGTCCACGCAGGACAAGATCGTCCACATTGACCTCGAAGGGGTGATTTCGTCGATGTCCATGAGCGGCCTTTTTGCCGAATCCATGCCCAGTGTGGAATCGATCAAGCAGTCGCTGGAGCAGGCCGTGGCTGACAAGAACGTGAAAGCCATCGTGCTGCGCGTGAACTCCCCCGGCGGCGAGGTCACGGCCTCGGACATCATCTACAATGCGGTGAAGCAGGCGGCCAAGGTGAAGCCGGTGGTCGTGTACATGGATGCGATGGCGGCCTCGGGCGGCTACTACGTGGCCTGCGGCGCCACCAAAATCGTCGCGAGCGAAACCACGCTGACCGCGAGCATCGGCGTGATCATTGAGACGATGAATTACAGCGAGCTGTTTGGCAAAGTAGGCCTGTCCATGACCGCCTTCACCAGCGGCGCTTTCAAGGACTCGCTCAGCGGCGCACGGCCCATGCGTGAGGATGAGAAGGCGTATGTACAGAATTTGGTGATGCAAATGTATGACCGCTTCCTTGGCATCGTGTCCGAGGCACGCGGCGTGCCGAAAGAGCAGCTCAAGAGCACCGTGGCTGACGGCCGCGTGGTGACGGGGCGTGAAGCCCTGGCCGCCAAGCTGGTGGATCAAATCGGCTACGTGGAGGATGCCTACGCGCTGGCACGCACGCTCGGCAAAGCCGCCGATGCGGGCGTGGTGAAGTATCACAAGGAAGTGAGCATTTTCGATGCCCTGGGCATGGCCTCGGCCAAAGCGGGGACACCACCGGCCAAGGTGCAGCTGGATGTGAGCAGCGGACTGCTGCCGAAGCTGCTGCCTGGGGTGCCCTATTATCTGCCGCCCAGCTTTGCCCACTGATCATGCTGGATGTCAATTCATTCGGCGTCCTGCACGATCTATCCGTATTTGTCAGCATCGCCACGGTGCTGGCGCTGATCGGCTACTGTCTGCTGAGGCACCTGCGGCCCGAAGCATCCTGGAATCATGAAGGCTCCGTGCTCTCGCGCCCGTATGGTGCGCCGGACTTGCTGGTGCTGGCTGGGATCGGGCTGTTTTTCATTCTTTCCATGCAGCCGGCGGGCGCAGGTGGCGGCAGTGACGGTGACACGGTCAGCGACAGCAGTCTGGTCATCGGCATGGTGTTCCATCTCACCGTGTGTGCAGGGCTGCTGCTTTACCTATTTCAAGTGCGCGGCCTGAATCCGGCGGAACTGTTCGGTCTGCAGCAACTGCACTGGCGCACCCTGGCAGTGGTGCTAGGAGTCTTTGCGCTGCTCATCTTGATCTCCGTGAACCTGGTTTCGGCGATCACGGTGTCCTGGCTGCAGAACTTCTGGCCGGACCTTGGACCTCAGGAGACGGTGCAGGCCTTCCAGCAGTCCGACGGCATCGGATTCAAGATTCTCGTGGTCGTCATGGCGGTAGTGATCGCGCCGCTGGCGGAGGAGACGCTGTTTCGCGGCTTTGTCTATGGCGTGCTGAAACGCTACACCGACGCTCCTTTCGCGGCGCTGAGTTCATCCCTCATGTTCGCGATCATTCACATGCACGTCGGCAGCCTGCTGCCCTTGTGGATGCTCGCGGTGCTCTTCTGCCTCGCCTACGAACTCACCGGTTGCCTGCTCGTGCCGATGCTGCTGCACGCCATCTTCAATGCCGCGAGCATCATCGCCATGCTGTTTGGAGACAAATAAGATCTAGATGCTGGATGGCTTATCCAGCATCTAGCATCCAGTTCACATCACCATGCCGCCATCAACGGCCAACACCTGACCCGTCACATACTTCGCAGCAGGGCTGGCGAGGAAGAGCGCGGCTTCGGCGATGTCTTCGGCGGAGCCGAGATCACCGAGGGGGATCTTCTTCAAAATCTCCGCCTTCAGCGTGTCATTGAGCACATGCGTCATGTCCGTGGCGATGAAACCGGGGCAGATCACATTGGCGGTGACGCCACGACCGGCGAACTCGCGTGCGAGCGATTTGGTGAAACCAATGAGGCCCGCCTTGCTGGCGGCGTAGTTGGCCTGACCGGCGTTGCCAATGAGGCCGATGACGGAGCTGATGTTGATGATTCGCGCACCCTTTTGCTTCAGGATGCTGCGCTGGAAGGCCTTCACCATGTTGAAGGCACCTTTGAGATTGGTGTCGAGCACGACATCCCAGTCTTCCTCGCTCATACGCAGCAGCAGTCCGTCCTTGGTCACGCCGGCATTGTTCACCAGAATGTCCACGTGATCGTAGTCGGCAAGGATCTGCTTGCCCACCTCGGTGCAGGCGGTGCCATCGGCGACATCGAGCGCATAGGCCTTCGCAGCATCGGGATAGGTGGCGTTGATGGCATCCGCAGCGCTTTGCGCATTGGCCTGTGTGCGGCTGACGATGGCGACTTTCGCGCCCTCGGCGGCGAAGGTTTCGGCGATGGCTTTGCCGATGCCACGTCCGGCACCGGTGACGACTGCGATCTTATCTTGAAGTTTACCCATGCCTTCATCCATGAACGGCATGCATCGCCGTGCAAGAAGAAGGTGCATGCACACCCGTGCAGGCTTATGGTCCGTCATTGCCGATGAGTGACGCCGCGACGCCAGCCGACACCCCTGCCCGTTTGAAAAAGCCCGTCTCAATGAGCGGCTTGTGCGATGTCATCGTTTTTTTATCCCTCTCCTGCACCTGGCTCGGCAGCCTGGGCCGGTATGGCTGGCTGTTCGATCTCCTGTCTCACTTCCGGCTGCAGTACGTGATTACCTGCGCCATCGTGGTGCTCTATGCGTTGATTCGCCGTCGCACCTGGCTGGTGCTGATCTCGCTGATCTCCCTGCTCTGGAATGCACAGATCATCCATGCCTTTCATCAAACGGCTGAGGTGGTGAGCACGCGAAATGAAAAACCGCTGCGGCTCATGACCTTCAATGTCCTGAAGGAAAACAAGGACCATGTCGCGGCCATTGAGCATGTGCTGAAGGCAGATGCAGACATCGTGTGCCTGGAAGAGGTGGATGAAACATGGCAGAGCAGCCTAGAGCCGCTGCGTGTGAAGTATCCGCACCGCGTCGAGGAATTGAGTGATGGGTACTTTGGCATTGCCTGCTACACGCGGCTCCCGGTCAGGAGCTTCGAAGTCCGGCGCTTCACGATCTGGCGGCTGCCCACGCTCGTGCTCAATCTCGACCACCTTGGCAGACCGCTCACCTTCATCTGCACGCATCCCGAGCCCCCGATGGATGGATTGAAAGCACATGAGTGGCGGGAGCAGTTGTCAGGCATCGGCTCACTCGTGGCGGATTTGAACGGCGAAGTCATCGTGGCCGGTGATTTCAACGCCACCCCTTGGTGCGAAGGCATGCGCCTGCTGCGCGAGAAAGGCGGCCTGGATTTTCATTCGGTCGATCCTGTCTGGCCGCCCACCTGGGGGCTGAAACTGCCGACGAGGATTCCCATTGACCACGTGCTGGTAAAGCGCGGCCTGACCGTGCAGAAGCGCGTGATCGGGCCGGAGATGGGATCAGATCATCGTTCTGTGTTGGTGGAGATCTGGCGGAGTGTGCCTTAGTCCGTCTTGATCACGCCAGCAGCGCCTTCACCGGACTGTGCTCTTCCACTCCGGTGAGCCGTTGGTCCAGCCCCTGGAATTTGAAGCTAAACTTGCGGTGATCGATGCCCATGAGATGGAGAATCGTGGCGTTGAGGTCGTTGATATGCACGGGGTCTTTGGCCACGTTGTAGCTGAAGTCGTCGGTCTCGCCGTACTCGATGCCGCCTTTCACACCGCCGCCCGCCATCCACATGGTGAAGCAGCGCGGATGGTGATCGCGTCCATAGTTTTCCTTGGTTAGCGTGCCCTGGGAATAGACGGTGCGGCCAAACTCGCCACCCCAGACGACAAGGGTGTCCTGCAGCAGTCCGCGTTGTTTGAGATCCATGATGAGGGCGGCGCAGGCGCGCTCGGTGTCCTCCACCTGGCCGCGCAGCAGCTTGGGCAGGTTGCTGTGCTGGTCCCAGCCGCGATGGAGGATCTGCACCACGCGGGTGCCGCGCTCGATGAGACGCCGGGCCATGATGGCGCTGTGGGTGAAGCTGCCACTGCGGTGTACATCATCGCCATACATCTCCAGCGTGGCTTTGCTCTCCTTGCTGAGATCGGTCAGCTCCGGCACGCTGGTCTGCATGCGGAAGGCCATTTCGTACTGGGCGATGCGTGTTTGAATCTCGGGATCGCCAATGCGGTCATGGTTGATGCTGTTGAGCTTGTTGAGCGCGTCGAGCATCGTGCGTCGGTCGCTGCCATCCACACCGGGGGGATTCTTCACATAGAGCACGGGATCGCCCTGACCACGCAGCGCCACACCAGTGTATTTTGTGGGCAGGAAGCCGCTGCTCCACATGCGGGTGAACAATGCCTGCGCCTGACTGGCGGCGGGGAATGTGGGCGTGAAGACCACAAACGAGGGCAGGTCGTTGCTCTCGCTGCCCAGACCGTAGCCGAGCCAGGAGCCGATGCTCGGCTTGCCGGGCACCTCGCTGCCGGTCATGACGAAGGTGCAGGCGGGGTCGTGATTGATGGCGCTGGTGTGGACGCTTTTGATCACCGCGATTTCATCCACGATCTTTGCCGTGTGCGGCAGCAGCTCGCTGACAAAGCGCCCGCTCTGACCGTGCTGCGTGAACTTGAACATGCTCGGTGCCACCGGGAAGCGTGCCTGGCCGCTGGTCATGGTGGTGATGCGCTGGCCGTTGCGGATGCTGTCGGGCAGGTCTTTGTCGAAATGCTGCTGGAGCTGCGGCTTGTGGTCCCACAGGTCAAGCTGCGAGGGCGCACCGTTCATGTGCAGGTAGATGAGGCGCTTGGCCTTCGGCGCAAAGTGCGGCAGACCAGGCAGCGCCGGTTGCACCAGGCTGGAGGCACCACTGGCATACTGATCTCCCAGCATTCCGGCCAGCGCCACGCCGCCCATGCGCAGGCCGGTCTGGCCAAAGAACTGCCGGCGAGTTTGACTGCGGTGGTATTCGAGGAATGGATCCATAGGCAAAGAACGCTCGCAACAGCCGGAGGCTTGCGCCAGACCGAAATTCAGCGCCCAGTCACCGAAACAACTTCTTCTCCACCACCGGGCCGTTCACGACGACACGGCGCTTCGCAAAATCCAGCAGCATGATGGCATCAGGCTTGGCACCTTTGATGTGCTGCTGGCCAGACTGCACGGTCGGATCTCCCTCCAGAATGATCTCCGAGGATGAACTGCGGAAATGGATGCGCTGGGCGATGCCGAAGAAGGTGCCGTCCTTCGTGATGACGGTGACTTTGCTGCTATTGGTGGCGCGGGCGAGGCGGGGCCAGGTCTGCTTCTCCTGCTTTACATAGACCAGGACATCCCCTTGCAGCAGGACGAAGGGAAATTCATTGAGCGCGAGCTGGCGGCGGGTGTCGTCGATGGAACCCAGTTTGTCATCCGAAGTGGAACCGGCGGCGATGGCCAGCAGGGAGGTGACCATGCCCATGAGATCCCCTGCCCTGCCCCGCAGTCCTGAGCTGGGCCGCTTGGCCTTGGATGATCCCTTCGGCAGCTCGTCATCGCGAATGAAGAGACTACGCGGGATGGCTTTGCCACCCAGCACTTCCAGCATCGGTCCGGGTCTGGCGGCCCACTGCTTGAGATCAGGAAATGGAAGGTAGTCCAGCGGCTCCGAAGTCAGCGGCTTGGACACGCTGTGGATGGCATTGTAGGCAAGAGAACCGACATGCAGCTTGCAGGAAGTGAGTGAGACAAGACAGATGCTGAGCGCCGGCAGCCAACGCCGGAGATTTTTCCGAATCATGGCGTTAGGCTGTCGTTCTAGCATGCGTGCGCAAGTCTGGAATATCTTAATCCTGCAAATACGGTCCGAATTGCCCGGCAAGATGCCCGGAAGGCCCATCGTTTTCATGCGCCCATGATCCGCCGTCTTTTCCTCTCGCTGCTTGCCCTGCCCTGCCTGCTCACCGCCGCTGATACGCCGCCCAACATTGTGATGATCATCTCGGATGACCAGTTGTGGAGTGACTACGGCTTCATGGGGCATCCGGTCATTCAGACGCCGAATCTGGACCGGCTGGCCGGGGAAAGCCTCACCTTCACGCGTGGCTACGTGCCCTGCAGCCTGTGCTGCCCGAGTCTGGCCTCGTTGATCACCGGGCTGTATCCGCATCAGCACAAGGTGACGAGCAACGACCCGCCGATCCCTGCAGGCATGAAGCCAAGGGAGTTTCAAAGCAGCCCGCAGTTTGATGCCGGGCGCGAAGTGGTGAGCAAGCACCTCGAAGAAGCAGGCACGCTGCCGACGATGCTGAAGCAAAAGGGCTACCTGAGCCTGCAAACCGGCAAGTGGTGGCAGAAGAGCTACGAGCGCGGCGGCTTCACCCATGGCATGACGCACGGCGGCCGCCATGGGGATGCGGGCCTCGACATTGGCCGCAAAACGATGCAGCCGATCTATGATTTCATCGGCGAAGCCCAGAAGCAGCAAAAGCCCTTCTTTGTGTGGTATGCGCCCATGATGCCGCACGACCCGCACACGCCGCCGCAGCGTCTGTTTGACAAATACAAAGGCAAGGCCCCCAGCGAGCCTGTGGCGAAGTACTGGGCCATGGTGGACTGGTTTGACGAGACCTGCGGTGAACTCGTGAAGCACATCGACGACAGCGGCCTGAAGGAAAACACCATCTTCGTCTATGCCTGCGACAACGGCTGGATCACCAACCCCAAGACAGGCCGCTACGCGGACAAATCCAAGCAAAGCCAGTATGACGGCGGCTTGCGCACGCCCATCATGATCCGCTGGCCCGGCCATGTACAGCCTAAGATGTGCGAAGATCTTGCAGAGTCGATCGATCTGGTGCCCACGCTGCTCAAGGCCGTCGGCATTGCGCCCACGAAGATCTTTCCAGGCATCGACCTGCTGGATGCCGCCGCCGTCAGCGACCGCAAGACCATCTACGGCGAATGCTTCACGCACAATTTCGTTGATCTCAATGTGCCCGCCGCCAGCCTGCGCTGGCGCTGGATCATCAACGGCTACGACAAGCTCATCGTGCCCCACAAGGCCAACCAGCCGGATGATGTCGTGGAGCTGTACGATCTGAAGACAGACCCTACGGAAGAGAAGAATCTCGCCACGGAGAACGCAGACAAGGTGAAAGCACTGAGCACGAAGCTGGATGCCTGGTGGCAGCCGTGAACTCTTGTCCGTCGGCCTGGGCCAATTTGACGGCGCTGGGGATCGACAGACAGGAGTGTCCTATTACAAAACATCTTTTCGGCCCTATTTTACCTGTATAATTGAGGTTTGAGACGGTTCTTCTTGAAGTTTTATACACCTGTTTTATACTCATGCCGCCGCCCCTCTCCGTGGGTAACAGCGGCTTCCCATGAGTGATTCAAAAACTTGGACTTTCTCCGGCATCCCCCATCTCTACCGTCACACGAAGGGCACATATTATGCCCGTCTCTCCATTGGCGGCAAACCGACTTTCCGCAGTCTCAAAACCAAGATTTTGAGCGTTGCGAAACCCCAGCTC
>NCCR01000122.1 GCA_002279765.1 Verrucomicrobia bacterium 12-59-8
TCAGGGCAAACCCGTGGACGGCTGGAAGAGTGCGGGTGCTGCGGCGGCGTATCGTTGCCTGCTGCATGCGGAGGGGCGCGAGGTGAAGGACGCGCAGAACGAGAACGTGCTGACACGCGGCGTGACAGCGGAGTCAGTGAGCGCTGTTCTCGCAGAGAAAGGCAAGCTGAGCCCTGCGGAGCTGGTCAAGCTGCGCGTGCGCTACTTCACCGATGGGGTGGTGCTGGGGAGCCGGGAGTTTGTGGAAGGCATCTTCGAGGCACAGCGGGAGCTGTTCGGACCAAAGCGCAAGCAAGGAGCCAGACGGATGACGGAATCGGATGCGCCGTTTTACACCCTGCGCCAACTGCGCCTCCGGCCGCTGGGATGAATCAGATGGTCAATGAAGGAGCAGGCCTTTGGCGCAACGGTGCTGAATGAGCAAGCACCTGTTTATGCATGAGCTGCGTTCAAAAGAAAAAACAGCCAGGCATGGACGGCACTCAATTAATGGGGCGTTGATCGTGGGTTTCGGAGGTTGAGGCACGGTCTGAAGCGGCTCACGCAGATGGTGGGCGCGGGCAAAGGGAGAAGAGGCTCCTGAAGCCGACCGGAAATCGGCACGCCTAAAAACCGGCTAGCCTGCGCAGGGGATGGCGGGACACCCGCAAAATTGGCTGGAAAAGTGCCTTTCCGCATTTGCACTCGTAACGAATGGGAGCATTCTGCTCGTCCCCCACATGAGTGCTACATTGCCGTACCGCGCAAACGCGGATTTCCTCGAGTCCAAATATGCGGACTGGAAAAAAGATGCTGGTTCCGTCGAACCGCTTTGGTCATCGTTTTTTGAAGGTTTCGAGCTGGGCATGGCCCGGCTGCCCACCACCAAAGGCACGGAAACTGCCGGTGGTGATGGTGCCCCGCTCTCGGAGAAGACGCTGAACTTCCGCATGCGGGTGTCGAACGCGCTGCAAAACTTCCGCGCGCTCGGCCACACGGCGGCGCATCTCGATCCGCTCGACAAGGAAGGGCCGGAAGTGCCCGGACTCACCCTGGCAGGCCTGGGATTCACCGCTGACGAGCTGGAAGAGGACGTGCAGACGCATCTGTTCCGCAACGGGCAGCCGACGAAGCTCAAGACCATGCTGGCGGAGCTTCAGCGTACATACTGCGGCAAGACGGGCTATGAATTCATGCACATCCATCATCCTGAGGTGCGTGCCTGGCTGCTGGACCGCATCGAAGGCCGTGACCTGGATGCCAAGCCGGTGGTCAAAGATCAGCTCAGCGCGCTGCGCTGGCTGCTGGAGGCTGAATCGTTCGAGCGCTTCCTGCACCGTCGTTTCGTGGGCCAGAAGCGCTTTTCCGTCGAAGGCGGCGAATCGATGCTCGTGGCGCTGGAGACCATTCTCGAAGCCATGCCTGCCGCCGGCGGCAAGGAAATCATCCTGGGAATGGCGCACCGCGGCCGTCTCAGCGTGCTGGCCAATTTCCTGCGCAAGCCGCTGGAATATCTCTTTTATGAGTTCAGCGAGAACTATGTGCCGAACATGGTCTCCGGTGATGGCGATGTGAAGTACCACCTCGGCTTTGAAACGGTGCGCCAGACCGCCAGCGGTGATTCGATCGGGGTGATGCTTGCGCCGAATCCGAGCCATCTGGAAGCCGTCGATCCCGTGGTCGAAGGCATGGCACGCGCCCGCCAGCGTGCGCTGAATGACACCAAGGATCGCAAGAAGGTCATCCCCGTGCTCATTCATGGCGATGCCGCTTTTGCCGGCCAGGGGCTCGTGGCCGAAGTGCTGAACCTTTCCCAGCTTCCCGGCTACCGCACCGGTGGTACGATCCACATCATCGTCAACAACCAGATCGGTTTCACCACGATGCCGGAAGACGCCCGCAGCTCTGATTATTGTACGGACGTGGCGAAGATGATCGAAGCCCCCGTCTTCCATGTGAACGGGGACTGCCCGCTGGAAGTGATGAATGCGACGAGGCTCGCCTTTGAGTTCCGCCAGACCTTCAGCCGCGACGTCATCCTCGACATCGTCTGCTATCGCCGCCACGGCCACAACGAAACGGACGAACCCGGCTTCACGCAGCCGAACATGGCACGCTCCATCGCTGAGCATCCGTCCACCGCAACGCTGTTCCGCCTTGATCTGGCGGCAGCCGGTGTGTTGGATGAAGCTGGCTCTGCTGCGCTGCAACGCGAGCTGGATGACGAACTTGAGCAGGGCATCACGACCCTAGCGGACCGTGACAAGAACGCCGAGGGGGGCAATCCCTTCGAAGGCAGCATGGCGATGCCGCAGCCAGCCTATGATTATGCCCCCGTGAAAACCGGGGTCGAGTTGGCAACGCTGCAAAAGATCGGCCAGCGCCTGCTCGAAGTGCCGGAAGAATTCAACCTGCACCCGACGATCGCCAAACGCTTCCTCGCGGCACGCAAAAAAGCCATCGAGGCCGGTCAAGGCATCGACTGGGCCTATGCTGAATCCCTCGCCTTTGGCACATTGCTCACGGAAGGCCATGGCGTGCGCCTGAGCGGGCAGGACGTGCGGCGCGGCACCTTCAGCCAGCGGCACAGTGTGTTTTATGATTCCCAGACCCGTGAGCGCCACATTCCGCTGAACAATCTGGCGGCTGAGCAGGGCCGTTACTGCGTGTACAACAGCCTGCTGTCCGAAGCCGCCGTGCTCGGTTTTGATTACGGTTACTCGCTTCTCACCCAAAATCTACTCGTCTGCTGGGAGGCGCAGTTTGGCGACTTCGTGAACGGTGCCCAGGTCATCATCGACCAGTTCATCGCCAGCGCGGAAAGCAAATGGCAGCGCCCCAGCCACATTACGTTGCTGCTGCCGCATGGCTACGAAGGGCAGGGGCCGGAACACTCCAGCGCACGGCTTGAGCGCTTCCTACAGCTTTGCGCCGGTGGCAACATGCAGGTGTGCAATTTCACCACCCCTGCACAATACTTCCACGCGCTGCGCCGCCAGCTCAAGCGCAGCACGCGCAAGCCGCTCATCGTGATGACGCCGAAGAGCCTGCTGCGGCATCCGAAGTGCGTCTCCAAGCTCAGTGAGATGGCGGAGGACACCACCTTCAAGGAAGTGCTGGACGACGACCAACTGCTGGCCGCGCCTGAGCGCATCACGCGCCTCATTCTCTGCAGCGGCAAGGTCTATTATGACCTGCTCGCCTTCCGCGAGGAGCACAAAATTAAAAACGCCGCCATCATTCGCATCGAGCAGCTATACCCGCTGAACTATGAGATGCTGAAGGAGATCGTGGCCAAATATCCGCGAGCGCAGAAAAAGTGGATCTGGTGCCAGGAGGAGCCGCGCAACATGGGTGCCTTTTACTACATCCGTCCGCGTCTCGAAGAGCTCTCCAACCACAAGCTGCGCTACTCCGGCCGGGAGCGCAGTTCCAGCCCCGCCGCCGGCTCCAAAGCCATCCACACCCTCGAACAGGAAAACCTGGTCGAGTCGGCGTTCAGCGTGTGATTCGTCCAGCCCAAGATTTTCTTCCAACATCCCGTCATGCCCTCAGACATTAAAATACCCGCACTCGGCGAATCCGTCGCCGGTGGTCAGATTGCCAAATGGCACTTCAAAGAAGGTGACTTCGTCAAAACTGGCGACATCCTGCTCACTCTGGAGACCGACAAAGTCGCCGCTGAAGTCACCGCTGAAAGCAGCGGCGCGCTGCACATCGGCAAAGCGGCCGGTGAAGATGTCGAGGTGGGTGCTGTCGTCGGCCAGATCGACGAAAGCGCCGCCGCACCTGCCGCGAAGGCCGAAGCTCCGAAGCCTGCCCCTGCCGCTGCGCCTTCGGCCAAGGCCGAGCCGGAAAAACCCGCGAACGTCACGGAATTCAAAGTGGTGCCAAAGCCTGAACCCGTGCCGGTGGCCAAAGCCTCCCCGGCTGCTCCGGAAGGCCGTATCACGCGCAAGAAGATGAGCCCGCTGCGCAAAAAGATTGCCGATCAGCTCGTCACGGCGCAGCGCACCGCCGCCATTCTCACCACCTTCAACGAATGCGACATGAGCAATGTCATGGCGCTGCGTTCCAAGCTGCAGGACAGCTTTGTCGCAAAGAACGGCGTGAAGCTCGGCTTCATGAGCTTTTTCATCAAGGCGGTGGTCGAAGCCCTCAAGGCGGTGCCACAGGTCAACGTGCGGGTGGAAGGTGAGGAAATCGTGCAGCAGCACTTTTTCGACATCGGCGTCGCCGTGGGCACGGAGCGCGGACTGATCGTGCCGGTGCTGCGTGATGCGGATCAGAAAAGCTTCGCTGAGCTCGAAAAGGACATTCTCGCCTACGCAGCCAAGTCGAAAGAGGGCAAAATCCAGGTCAGCGACCTGACTGGGGGCGTTTTCACCATCTCCAATGGTGGCGTTTACGGCTCCCTGCTCAGCACCCCGATCATCAACCCGCCACAGAGCGCAATCCTCGGCATGCACAGCATCCAGCAGCGCCCGGTAGCCGTCGATGGCCAGGTGGTCATCCGGCCGATGATGTACCTCGCCCTCAGCTACGATCACCGCGTGGTCGATGGCAAGGAGGCCGTGTCATTCCTGATTCGCGTGAAGGATTGCATCGAAAACCCGGCGCGCATGCTGGTGGGAGCGTAATTCTGCTGAAGTGCAGATTATTGCTGAACAAAGCAGCTGGCATTCGTTCTCATCTTCAGTGACGCTGTTTTAATGGCACTCGAAACCCCCAGTACGATTCCAATGCCCGAGGCGCATGCGCCGAAAGGCTGGGGCGTGTGGCTGCGCAACAAGTTCCTCGCCGGACTCGCGCTGGCGCTGCCGCTGATCATCACGTTTTGGATCCTGTTTTCGATCTATGACTTGCTCCACGCCTGGAGCAAGCCGGTGCTGGCGCAGGTGGTGAACCTCGTCAACGAGTTCTCCGACGAGCCGCTGCTGAACATTGAGGATCCGAAGCTGGGAAACCTCACCAACTTCATCGGCTTCCTGTTTTCGGTGCTGACCATTCTGGGGCTGGGCTTTATGGCCACCAACGTGATCGGCGTGCATATTGTCACCGCCGTTGATAAGCTGCTGCTGCGCGTTCCCCTGGTGGCGGTCATCTACCGGCCGCTGAAGCAGGTGATCGATGCCTTCCGCAGCCTTGGTGGCGGGACGAAGCAAAACTTCAAGCGGGTCGTTTACATTGACTATCCGGTGCCCGGCATGCGCATGATCGGCTTTGCCACCGGTCAGTACTGTGACCCGCAGACGGGCAAAGCGATGACCTGCGTCCTGCTGCCCACGGCCCCGAGCCCGATGACAGGCTTTCTCCTCGTGGTTGATTCGGACAAGCTCACGGATGCGCCGATCACCATCGAAGAGGCGATGAAGATGATCATCTCCGGCGGGTTGGTTTCGCCGCTCAATGCCGTGGCGCCGCTGAATCAAAAGCCCACCACGACACTGGTGCCTGAGCCGCAGCCGGTTTCCGAGCCTGTGTTTGAACTGCCCGCCGGTCTGCCGCGTGCGGAGGATTTTGACGCCGGCGACACGGAAATCCTTGCGCAATCCATGGACATCAAGAGCGGAAAGCGCTGGCTGCGTGCCCTGCCGTGGAAGAAACGCTGAATCCACGGTGATCATCGACTGGCAATCCTGGCAGCCTGGCGTTCGTGCGACGCTCATGTTCATCATTGATGAGTCCAAACGGGAGGTCTTGCTCATCCGCAAAAAGCGTGGCCTTGGGGCTGGCAAGATCAACGGGCCAGGAGGTAAGATCGATCCCGGTGAAACTTCGCTGCAATGCGCCGTGCGGGAGACGCAGGAGGAGCTCGGCGTCACCGCTCTGGATCCCGTCCACCATGGCGAACTTTGGTTTCAGTTTGTCGATGGCCTGCGCATGCACGTCGATGTCTTTGTCGCCACTCAGCATGTGGGAGAGGCGGTGGAAACACCCGAGGCCGTGCCGCACTGGACTGCGCTAGATGCGCTGCCGTTTGATGAAATGTGGGCCGATGACGTCCACTGGCTGGCGCAGACCTTGCTCGAACGTCGGCGTTTCATGGGGCGGTTTGCCTTTGATGATGACACGATGCTCTCCCACGAAGTGAAGTGGCTGTAACTTTTTGATTCCAGACGGGTGAGGATCATGGCTATCATGGCGGCATGAAATGTCTTTTGCCTCTGTGCGGTGTGTTCGGGCTCCAACTGGCCTGCGTGGCCGCACCCAATGATCCGCCCAACATCGTGCTGGTGATGGCGGATGATCAAGGCTGGGGCGACATGGCCTACAATGGACATCCCCAGCTCAAGACGCCGAATTTTGATGCCCTGGCAAAGGAAGGGGTACGGTTTGATCAATTCCACTCGGCCGCCCCGGTATGCTCGCCCACACGTGGCAGCGTGCTGACGGGCCGCACGCCCAACCGCTTTGGCTGCTTTTCCTGGGGGCATTCGCTGCGCCCGCAGGAAATCACGATCGCAGAGGCGCTTAAAACCGCAGGCTATGCCACCGGGCACTTTGGCAAATGGCATTTGGGCTCCGTGCAGCAGGCCAGCCCGGTCAGCCCTGGTGCCAGCGGATTCGATGAGTGGGTCTCCTCGCCTAATTTCTTTGATCTGGATCCGGTGCTCAGCGTGCAGGGCAGGGCTGCTCAGTTCCAGGGTGAAAGCTCGGACATCACCGTGGATGAGACGTTGAAGTTCATCCGCCGCTGCGCGGACAAGAAGCAGCACTTTCTCGCGGTGGTCTGGTTTGGCTCCCCGCATGATCCCCATCAGGCGCTGGAGTCAGACCGTGCGCCTTACGCGGGCCTTCCCGAGAAACAGCAGCACTTTTATGGCGAGATCACCGCCATGGACCGCGCGTTTGGCAGACTCAGGGCGGAATTGAAGGACCTCGATCTGCGCGAGAACACCCTCCTCTGGTACTGCAGTGACAACGGCGCCCTGCCCAAGGTCGGCTCTACGGGCGGCCGCCGAGGGTTCAAAGGGCAGATCTACGAAGGCGGCCTGGCAGTGCCCGCATTGATGGAGTGGCCCGCCGCCTTTCCTGAACCCAAAGTCATCAAGGCCCCCTGCGTGACCTCGGACATCTATCCCACCGTGCTGGCGCTCACGGGCGTCAGCATGGAAAAGCAGCCGCCGCTGGACGGCATCGACCTTATGCCGCTGCTCACGGGGCAGGAGCAGAAGCGTTCCCGTCCCGTGGGCTTTTGGGAATCAGGCATCAAAGGCATCAGCACGCCGTCCAAGGCCTGGATGGATGAGCTGCTTGCTGCTCAGGCAAAAGGGGAGGAGCCCGCCGATCCGGCCCGCGTGCGCCCGGATGCGGCTGTCTTGGGGGAGCCCGTTTCACTGACCGAGTTTCCGGGGCATGCCGCCTGGCTGGACTGGCCGTGGAAACTGCACCGGATCGAAAACAGAAAGACGCATGAGGTCACCTGGGAACTCTACAATCTGGCCAGCGATCCGGACGAGAGCACGGTTCTGCTGGCAGAGCAGCCCGAGCGCGTACCCGAAATGCAAAAAAATCTCGAAGACTGGCTCGAAAGCGTGGCGCGCAGCCTCAATGGCGAAGATTATTCGGGAGAAAAGGCGGCGGTTAAGTAACAGCCGAAGCCGTTTGATGGCGTTTTGCGAAACTGATTTCCGGCAAGCGAGTGTGCCGTCCGGCGGCGGCTTGTCCCAAGCCCGCCGTCGTCGGAGTGGATGATCTCCCTGGAAAGGGGCGGTGTCGTGATCTGCCAAGGGGAAATGAGTTTAGCGAGACGCTCACACGCCTGCTTTTTTGATCGCCTTTCCGGGCGGCACCGCTCAGCATGTCCAGGCATGAGTTCCTCCCCCCATCCCATTTTTGTGCTGGCGGTGCTTGGCATCGTGGTCTCGCTCATCATGTTGGTCACCGTGTTTCGGGTGCGCCGCGTGGGTTTGAAGGTGCTGCTGGTGCTGATCGCCGTTTTGGCGCTGGCACCGACGGGGCTGGTGCTTGTGGCGATGTATCCCGAGTGGGTGGATGCCCGCTTTCGCAGCTACAAGGCCTTTTATGAAGGCATCCGGCCCGGCATGACGCGTGACGAGGTGATGGCCCTGCAGACGCAGCTTTACCCGGAAGACGGCCCCAGACAAAAGCCCCAGATCATCATTGAGGATGACACGAGCCTGACCTTCTTTATGCACCCGGAAGATTCGACGGAACCGAATTGCGAGGGCATCTTTTTAGCCTTCGAGAACGGGAAATTGAAGTCAAAAACCTACTCCCCCGATTGAACCCCATGCCGCTCTGGAACCGCCTGCTGCGCCTCAGCGCCATTCTCTTTCTCACCCCTATGATTTTCCTGCTCGGATGGCAGTCGAGTCTCATCTACCACCCGAATCCGTACCGGGCGGAGCATGAAACCCTGCTACGCAGCGCCAGAGGGCAGCGTCTGCGCTTTGAGACTTCCCAGGGCCGTCAGACGGCCTTCTACATCCCCCCACGCACGCCTGCCACCGGCCTGCCGCAGACCCTCTGGCTCTGCTTTGCCGGGAATGGCTCGCTGGCGCTCGACTGGCTGCATGACATCGACGTGTGGGACGACCACTTTGCGTATCTGCTCGTTGATTACCCGAGCTATGGCGAGTGTGAGGGCAAGCCGACTCCAGAGCGGATTCGTGAGAGCGGCAAGGTGGCTGTGGAGGCGCTGGCAAAGCACCTGCACACCTCCCAGGCGGAACTGCGGCCTCATCTGGCGGTGCTGGGCCATTCGCTAGGCTGTGCGGCGGCCTTGATGGCGGCGGATGATCTCGACATACGGCGCGGCGTGCTGCTGTCCCCCTTCACCAGCATGACGGACATGGGCCGCATCGTGCTCGGCTGGCCGCTCTGCTACCTGAACCGGCACCGGTTCGACAACCGCCAGACGCTGGGCCACGTCGCCTCCCGCGTGGGAGCGCGCATCGTGATTTTTCACGGCACAGACGATGAAGTGATCCCCCTGTGCATGGGCCGGGAACTGGCCGCAGCGCACCCGCAGGTGGTGACGATTCAGGAAGTTCCGGGCGGGCAGCACAACGACCTTTTGGACCTAGTTTCACCGCAGATCGGGCGGGCGATGGCGGAGGTCGTGGCAGGCGCGAAGCCGTAAGGCACACGGTGGTTGCTTTCAGGCGCTGCTGTGCTCTGATGGGCGTTCAATCCCCACCCCCCAAGCCCATGTCCGCGCCCTCCTCTTCCTCGGAAAAATCCTCCTCCATCTGGTCTGTCCTCAATGTGATCATCGGATCTGCCATCGCCGGGGTCGTTCTGCTGTGGGTGCTCGCCTTTATCTTTGACGGTCTGGGCTCCCTGCGTCCGAAGCCGGCAGCCGAGGCTCCTCCTGCCGCCGCCGCAGTTGCCGCCCCCGCAGTTGCCGCTGCTCCGGCTGCCGCCGCCCCCGCTGCACCTGCGGTGAGCGCCGCCGCCGCCCCGGCTCCTGCTGCAGATCTGCCTGTGCTCGAAATCACCATCAAGCCAGACACCTCCAATCCTCTGGCCTATGACACCAAGACCATCAGCGCCAAAGCAGGCCAGAAGATCAAGCTGACCTTCACCAACACCCATCCCACGCTGCCCCAGCCGCACAACATTGTGATCGGCAAGCTCGGCACGAAGGACAAGATGATGGCCATCGCCATGAGCGGCATGACCCTGATGGACAAAGGCTACATCCCTGACTCCCCGGACATCCTCGCCCACACCAAACTGCTTCAGCCCGGCAGCACCGAAACCATCGAGTTCACGCTGCCCACCGCCGGTGAGTACCCTTACTTCTGCACCTTCCCTGGTCACGTCGCCATCATGAATGGCATCGCCACCGCGCAGTAAATTTCTCCATTTCGCCGACCATGGCCGTCTCCATCAGCGTCGAATACGAAGGCGGCCTGCGCTGCCGGGCCACGCATGGCCCGTCGCAGAATCAGGTCATCACCGATGCACCCGTGGACAACCACGGCAAAGGCGAGTCCTTCAGCCCCACCGACCTCGTGGCCACGGCGCTGGCCACCTGTATGGCCACCGTCATTGGCATCAAGGCGCAGCAGAAGGGCTACGACATCGTCGGCATGAAGGTCAGTGTGGAAAAGCACATGAGCGCAGACAGCCCGCGCCGCATCGTGGGTCTGCCCATCACCGTTGAGATCCCGCTGCCCGAAGACCACGCGGATCGCAAACTCCTCGAAGCCACCGCCCTCGGCTGCCCCGTACACCACAGCGTACACCCGGACATCGACAAGCCGGTGACGTTTGTGTGGAGTGGGAAGTAAGGGCGGGCTCCACAGATATTCCCTGTTGCAGTTTTCCTACCGCTTCACCCAGCGTGCGCCGCTGGAAAGGCCCACGTGCCAGTCGCGCAGGTGCATGTCGGAGTAGTCGGTCTTGCCCTGGGCACCGACCATGAAGGTGCCGGTGGCGCGTTTCCAGGCTTTGCTGAAGCTCTCGGCGGTATGGCAGCCCCAGCTCTGGCAGTAGGCCTTGGAGGCGAAGGCCCAGCGGCTGAGCTTGTGCAGGTCGTTCTCATGCAGCCACGCGGTGGAGGTGGCGTACGTGTCTGAGCTGTAGTCAAACATGAAGCTGTACTTGTTGGAGTGGCCGAAGTACTCGAAGCCGGAGATCTTCATGCTGCCGCGACCTGCGGCGCCATTGTTGATGTAGCGGATCAGTTCGTCTGTGCTGCGGAACCAGACGAGGTGGATGTATGGATAGGCCTTGGGCACGGACTCCACATTCTGCGTCAGCGGCTGGTGCTCGGCGGCGGAGCGGCGCACGTAGGCGTCCCGATACACCAGCCAGGTGATGTGGGTGTTTGCCGGGACGGTGCTGTGAATCTCCTGCATGCGCACGCGTGCGGTGCGGATGAAGTTGCCCCACCAGCGGTCATGCTGCTCTCCGGGTCGGCGCAGATCTTCAAACTGCCGTGCCGCAGGCCCGCCGCTGACGACGAGGTATTCGGTGTCTGCGGCGGCCTTGATCGCAAAGCCGCAGGTGAGAAGGAAAATCGTGGAGAAGAGCAGGCGGGTCATGACGGCGGCAACAAAGCACGGCTACTTCGTTTCGACGAGCTTGAAGTTCTTGAACTGCACCACCATCGGCGGGCCGGCGTGGATCTGCAGGGCCAGCAGGCCTTCCTTCGGCGCGTTGGCGGCGTCTTCGTCGGTCACGTCGATGGTTTGCATGCCGTTGATGAAATGCTGCACATGGTTGCCCTTGGCCACGATGCGGTACTCGTTCCAGTCTTCGGACTTGATTGAGTCCTGGATCGCGGCGCTGTCTCCCACGCTGCCGGTCACTTCCACCACGGCTTTCTTGCCACCGTCGGCTGCGGGCTTGATCACGGTCTTCTCGCCACGTTTGGCCAGGATGCCGCGTCCGCGCTCTTCATACAGGATGCCGCTGTAGGTTTTGCCGGCTTCAAAGTCTGCCTGGTAGCCACTGATGATGGGGCCGGACTCGCCAGCGGGGAGTTCCTTGCTGCGGTACTGCACGCCTGAGTTGCCTTTTTCGATGCGGTATTGAAACGTCAGTTCGAAGTCGCCCACGGTGCCGCCCTTCCAGATTAGGAAGGTGTTGTGCTTGAGGATGCTCTTGGCCGGGTTGGCCGGATCAGCCGGGGTTTTGCCGGTGATGGTGCCATCCTGCACGCTCCAGAGGTCCATGTTCCCCACCCAGCCAGAGAGGTCTTTGCCGTTGAAGATTTCTTTTTCCTCCGCGCTGGCGAAGGAAAGGGCGGCAAGGAAGGTGGCGAGAGCGAGGTGCAGTTTCATGAATGAATGTGGTTGGTCGGGCGAGGTTTAACGTGCAGGCCCGTGCTTGTCTATCGCTTTGCAGGCGGGGCGGGAATGCGGCCAGGGCTTACGCACCAAAACCGTGGAAAATGCGAGAGGTGACAGAGGTCCTGAAAGCTGGGTCCATAGCGCAGCGCTTGCGCTGGCTGCGGATGGAGCC
>NCCR01000123.1:0-1667 GCA_002279765.1 Verrucomicrobia bacterium 12-59-8
TCGTTTTCAGTCACCACCTGCGGCTGAATGAAAACAATGAGCTCTTTGCGGGTGACGGTGTTGTTGTCGGTGCGGAAGAGTTTACCGAGGCCGGGAATCTGCCCGAGGAACGGGATGCCGGTCTTGTTGAGGTTTTTTTCCTCCGAGATGAGTCCGCCCAGCACGATCGTGTTGCGGTCGGGGATGGTGACAGAGGTGACGAGCTGCTCGGTGCCGATGATGGGAACCAGATTGGGCTGGATGAGCTGCGTGCCGATCAGCGTGTCGTTGATTTGCGAGATGGTCAGAGTGACTTCGCCATCGACGTTGATCAGCGGCACCACTTCAAGCTTCAGCACCACCTCAAGGTATTCGGTGGTGGACGTGACAGTGCCGTTGAGGTTGGCGGCGTTGGTCACGGTGCTCGCAGGGTAGGGCACCTTGCGGCCGGAGGAGATCACGGCCTTTTTGTTGTTCAGGGCGAAAATGGAGGGCCGGGAGAGGACTTTGAAATTGCTGTTGGTCTGCAGGGCGTTGAGGAAAATACCAAGGCCGCTTCCTGCGGCACCATACAGATTCAGGCCGGAGGAAGGGCCGAAGGGCGCGGTGATGGCATTGTTGCGCAGGTCATTGATGGCCCGTCCCGCGCCGCCAGCCCCGCCAAGGATGTCCGTGCGGTTGGTGATGCTGCTGGCCGTGAAGTTTTTGTTGGTCAGCGAGGAGATGTAATCAACCCCGGTGGTCATCGAGTCGGTGAGGGTGAGTTCGCCGATCACGGTGGCCAGGTAAACCTGGGAAGGTTTGCGGTCGAGCTTGTCGAGGAGAGCATCGACTTTGTCGATCTCTTCCTGCCGTCCCATCACGATGATGGTGTTCGACATCGGATCAGCGACGATGCGGGACTTGCCCACAAGCACGGAGACAGGCGCGTTGTTTTCCGTGGGGCCGGAGACGACGTCAGCACGGGTGGTGGAGCCGGCTCCAGTGGTGCCGGTGGTCCCGGTCGCGCTGGCTGTGTCGGAGCTGGAGGCGGCAGCGCCGGTGTTGCCGACCACGCCACCGCGTGTGCCCTGCGTGGTTCTGCCGCCGAGAAGCTGGCTGCTGTTGGTGGCCAGCACCTGCTGACGCTGCTGCTGGAGGCTGCCGCCGCCGGGCAGTTGCGTGGACCCGGTGTTGGCTTCCTGCAGCCGGTCCACCAGGGCACTCAGCACATCAATGGCGGCGGCATACTTGAGCTTCCGCTCATAGGGCGTCGTACTCTCAAGGGGCTTGTCGAATTCAGCGATGAGGCTGGCGACGTAGGTGTAGTCCAGCGGCGAGGCAACGACGAGGATCTGATTCAAGCGCGTGTCTGCCACCACCTGGGTGCTGGGCTGGGGCAGCAGCCGGCTCACTGCGGGGGAATTGTTTGCGCTGCCGCCTGGCGCGCGCTGCTGGTTGTCCTGGCCGCCTTTTTCACGACCGTCACTGGCAGCCGTACCACGGATGGTGTTCACCCCCTTGGTCTCTTTTTCCTGCGCCTGCGCATTCAGCGTCGCCTGAATGATCTGGGCGATGACAGCGGCGTCGGCAAATTTGATGGGAATGAATTTCGTGACCAGCGTGGAGCCGGTGTCTCCGAGATCAATCGCTTCGCGGATGCCGATGAGCTGCTTGACGATGGTCGCGCTTTCCGTGATCAGCAGTCC
>NCCR01000123.1:1675-13557 GCA_002279765.1 Verrucomicrobia bacterium 12-59-8
CCGGTGATGAGCAGCCCGGGCGGCGACGTGACCGGCGTGATCCGACCATACGCCCCCAGCCCGACGTGACCGGAGAACATGGTGGCCGCCTCCTCAGGATCGAGGAAGTCCAGCTTCATGAAGTAGGACACGATGCTTTCGTTGTTCGGAATTTCCTGCGCGCTGGTGTAAAACTGCACGCCGTGGGAAAACTGCACCGCATTGGCGCTTTGATTGCGCGCCGGGAGGATTTTGGCGCTGGTGCCGCCGGGTTCGATGACGATGGCGTAGCCGTTGGCCAGCAGCGAGGCTTCGATGAGCTTGATGGCTTCGGCCTTGGGCACCGGCTTCGGCGTCACGAGGCTGATGGTGGCACCTTCGAAGATGTTGCTGTCCTTGATCAGCGTGTAGCCGGTGAGCTTTTCATAGATGGCCAGCAGATCGGCCACTGGATTGTTGGCAAACTGCATCATCACGTTGTCGCCCGTGATCTGGAAAGACTCCGCTTCGTTCGCAGCTCCATCGGCCCCCATGCCTCCGGGACCCCCTGGCCCGCCAAAGCCACGGCGGCTGAAACCACCCCGCGCCCCGCCTGGGAAGCCGCCGCCCGGCGGACGTGCACCGTCGGTGGGTGGGGGGCCGATCGTGCCGGGAGCCGGCGGAGGCAGCAGCACGGGGGCTGGTGCCGCAGCCGGAGCGGCTGGCGTGGGCGCTTCGGGTGCAGGTGCCGCTGCGGATGTTGTCGTCGTTGTCGTCGTTGTTGTGGCCGGTGCTGCGGGGGCGGGCGCTGGAGCTGGTGGGACGATGCTCTGGCCGCTGACAATGGCGGTGATGGCAAACAAAAACGTGGTGAGGACAGGAAGACAACGATGCATGCAAGAAAGGGGTGCGTGATTGGCGGGTGAGAGATTCAGAGCGGCTGGCTATTTGCGGGCGTCGTCTTTTTGGATTTTGTCAAACATGGCGCGCACGGCATTGCGGCGTTCTTCCTCGGGGGCGTTGCGGAATTTTTCGTCGCTGAACTTTTCGCGCATGGCGTCGCGGAATTTTTCCTTGGCCTTGTCGGAGAGGCTTTCGTATTTTTTGCGGTCTTCCTCACTCGGTCCGCGGTTGCTGCGATTGAACCGGTCTCCGCCGGGTGAGTCGCCCCCACGCGGGCCTCGGTCTCCTTTGTCGCTTTTGCCTTTCAGGTCATTTTTGTCCAGGGTGCTGTGCCGGATGCTGAAGGTCTCACCCCCGATGGCGATCTTTGCCTGCGCACGCTCGATGTTGGCGGTGGGCAGCGCTTCCATGAGTTTCCACCCCTTCAGATTGGGCTCTTCGGTGACGACGATGGATTGCTTCTCGTCTTTATCAAAGATGGTCACCACTGGTTTGCCATTCACGTAAGCCATGCCGGTGAGCACGAGCGAATCGGAGATGCTGACAATGCGCGTGAACGGGGAGTTTTGGATGACGGCGCTCAACGATGTCTCATCAAAGGGCTGCGGCAGGTCGGGATCGACCGGCCCCGTAGGTGCGGCGGGCTGGGGGGGCGGTGCCAGCGTGGGATCCAGCTCATCGCTGGGCAGCGGCAGAAGATCGGAAGTGCTCAGCGGCACCAGATCGGAGGTCGTCATCGGCGGCTCCGATGGCGGCGTTGGCACGATGGACTGGGCGCGCAGGCATTGTGCTGCGCTCAGTATAAGAATAACATTGAGAAGGGCTTTCATGGCTGGAATCCGGTTTCCGGTTTAAACCAGCGTGCCAGTACGAGGTTGCACAATGCTTGCGGAGTCTTTTCCTTGGCCCGGGCGTCGATCTCCAGCTCAAGCTGCTTGATGGCCTGAAACTTTTCCGGTGACTGCAATGAGGCCAGCCAGCCGAGCAGGGTGGTTTGATCTCCACGCAGCCTGACTTCGACGGCCACCTCACGATACACCGAGGCGTTCGCCTTGCTGTCGGCGGCGTCCGGCAGGAGCTGCTGCTTCTGCACCTGGAGCTCGTAATCAAGGGCCACGTTTTGGATCTCTTCCAGCAGCAGAGCCTGCGCCGTACCGAGGCTCTCAGTCGTGGGCATGTTCTGCTCCATCCACTGCGAGCGTTTGTCCCAAAACTCGCGGTCCGCCATCCAATGGCTGTTTTCCTTCTTCTCATTCTCCAGCGCGGTGATGCGTGCCAGCACCGCCGTGCGGCGGTCCAGAAACTGCTTCAGCATGATGAACGTCGCCATCAGCAGCAGGGCGCCAATGCAGGCACCGAGCAGTTTCTTTTCACGTTGGGTGAGGGCGAGGGCCATTCCAGATGAGGTTAGCGAATTTTGTCGGCATCAATGAACTCACGCAGGGCTTTGGCGTATTCACCCAGGTCTTGATAGCGCAGGCTGATGTACCCGTAGCAGGTCCGCTTGCTGTCGAGCGCATCCAGTTCGACTTTTTTCAGCGCATTACGGAAATTGAGCACCACGGTTTCCACCTTGGCGGTCACCTCGGCAGGAGAAACACGGGGTTTGGAGACCAGTTCGCTGAGCCCGGTCATGGCGGCGTTCGTGGAAGGGTGTTTTTTCCACCCGCTAGTATCACGCTTGAGCACTGAATGGACGGCGGAAACGAGAGCATCCGCTTCCTCCAGTTTCTTGGACTGCTGGGCAAACCGCCCCCACTCTATGGCTTCCCATTGTGACACACTGTCCAGCCGGTAGCCAAACAGCCGCACCGATGATTTGATCTGCGAACTCGTATTCCGTGCTGAAGCGGAGTCTGATTTGTCCGACAGACTGACGGTGACGCTTTCGGTGTCCACGCCCAGAACCTTCCAACTGCGGGTGCTCAAAATCGGGCTGCCGCTGTTGCCATGAAAAGTGGGTGCGTCGTGTTCTATTTTAGCCGGCCCGATGGCCACGATTTTTCCTTCGGTCTGCAGGATGGTGCCGCCGCCCAGGCTGTTGCCGGGAACCAGGATGGGATCGCCGGTCTTGTTGGCGGTGTTGACGGATCCCTCGGCTTCGAAAAACGTGCCCGGTACCACCGCCAGCTTGAGCAGGGCGATGTCTGCATCCTGAGCACCAAAAATTCCGGTGATCTGGACGTCGGCTCCTTCCATGGTTTTTGCCTTGATGGAGGTTTGTCCGCTGATGACGTGCATGTTCGTGACCAGGAACACGGTGTCCTTGATCTTGGCAAAGAAACCTGTGCCACTGCCTCTGTCACCGGTGATGACGACGATCGCGCTCTTTTTATCGGATGGCAGTTTGTCCACATAGTCGCTGTTCGTGGCCTGACGGTTGAGCACCTGACTGAAGCCGCAGCCAGAGCCGCAGGCAAAAGCCAGTGTGTACAGGGCAGTGATGAGCCAATGTTTGTTTGATTTCATGAGTCGTAGTTTCATTGGAGAAGAAAGTTACGGCAGCTTGCCCTGCGCCCGGAAGGAGGCCGTGGTGCCTTTGACTTCGGGCCGGGGATTGGTCCATTCATAGCGGCTGAGGACACGGTTCTTTTTGAAGTCTTCGATGAACTGAAACGCGAGCTGCGCATCCCGTGCTTCGCCACGGATGTCGATCTCCTTGCCCTTCACTTCAAATTTTCGAATGACGATGCCGCTCACGGGCATGATGCGGTTGATCTCACCCAGCAGAAACAGCGGATAGCGCTGCGGCTCGATGGCAGGTGCCAGGACTTTCCAGCGTTCATTGGCCTTGCGCACCGCCGCCGCAGGCTCGCTCGTGACATCCACTTCCTCGGCCAGTTTCTCCGCACGCTGTTCTTGAAAATGCAGATACGCAAAGCCGAGAAACGCCAGCGAGGCATAGAGCATTCCTCCGAGCACAAGCGCACGGATCAGCTTGGAGCGCTGGGTGCTGGTGCGGATCGCCGTACGCACCCCTGAGGGCAGCATCTTGGTCCAGGTGCGGGTTTCCAAGGCTCCGTTGGGCGGGAGGTCGGCGAGGATGCGCACCGGCAGGTCCAGGATGGAGCTGAGGCGGGTGGTGAGGCCGCGGTCAAAGTTGGCTCCCACCAGCGCCACGCCGTCAATCGAGTCAGCTCCGAGTTCAGATTCCAAAGTCAGCCGCGCCAGGGTGATCTCCAGCGTCAGCGCCTCTTCGGCAGCCGGTGCCTTGGCAAAGATGTGACTGTGGTACAGTTTGCCCTGATGGCTGGCCGCGAGCACCAGATCTCCCTGTTCTTCAATGATGACAATGTGGCCGACCGGAAGCTGCGCGAGCCTCAGCGCGGCGGTGTAGTCACTGGCGTGCGTGGCGGCGAGCGCTGCGGGGAAAGGCTCTGCCAGGATGTCCACGCTGATGATGGCAAGTCCGCCGTTCTGGCCCAGCAGGTGCCAGCGGTAGTTTCTGCCCACGGCGTCCTGCTCCAGCTTGAAGCCTCGGCGTTCGAGTTGGGTGGCAATGATCTGCTCCAGCAGCTCGCTGTCCGTCTGTGGCAGGATCAGCCCGATCGTTCGGCACGCAGAGGCGGGCAGTCCGATGAGCAGGGGTTTACTCACATGTTTGGCCTCGGCCGGATTCTCCACCGTCTCGGTGCTGGCGGTCGCACGCGGCTTCCACACACGCCAGGAGGCATCGGGGGCGGGGAGGAGCAGGGTGGTAGCGGCGAGAGACATTCGTGCAGGGGGCTTGGTAGAACGTGCGTTGACGTCGGAAGTTGCGTTATTGAATGACGAATGTCGAATGTCGGGTGAAGCCGTGGTTGTCGAGTCGTTTTACTCCTCAATCCGTCCTAGGTAGGTCACGGCTCCGGTCGTCTGATCACGCCGGGTCACGAGGATGATCTTCGCGCGCTTGTCACCGACCCAGCCGATGCTGGTGATGCGGCGCAGGGTGGTGTCACTGTCATTGACGATGCCGCTGACGGCGTTCAAGCGGTCCCCGCTGAGGCCAAGAATCTGGTAGGCCTCCGGCGCACGGATGCGCCGGTCATCCTCCGTCCCGGGGATGCCATCGCCGCCATCGCGTTCGCTGATGAAGCGCTGCACATCATTTTCTGAAGCGCCGGTTATCGCCAGCAGCACATCTTTGAAAACCGTGCGCAGGTCGATCTGGCCTTCGCCGTAGATGCTGAAGTAATTGCGCCAGTCCGGTTTTTTGCGGTCCACGGCATCCATGCCACGCACCAGAATCATTTCTTCCACCCGGATGAACCCCTGGTTGCGCGGTGCGTCGTAGATGCCCAGGCTCTTGTAATACTCGGCCTCGGCGCCGTTGGAACGCTGCGTGCTGTCATTGTCCACCCAGTCGGCCAGTGAATCGGCCGCCACGCCAGCGTCTTCGGCATTGAGCTGCCAGTAGATGAAGAGATTGTAAACCGACTCGCGCAGGCGTTCATCCGTGATGTAGTTGATCGGAATGCGCGCGCCTTCGTAGTTGATGACCACATCAAAACCGCTGTCCGGCCCCACCTTTTGCTTCATCACAATATCACCCCGCCGAGTGCTCGGGTGCAGGCCCACGGCAATGCCGCTCTCCGCGAGACTCAAGGCACGGAAGTCATACGCCGACTGTTTCGATTCCTCCGCGCTGTAGGTGATGTACTCCACCACTCCCATGACGGTGACAGACATGAGCAGGATGGCCCAGATCATCAGCATGAGCGCGGAGCCCCGTGCCGAAGCAGAACGGGGGCCATGAAAAAAGGTGGGTGCTGGTGACTTCATAGCCCAGGACCTCCTCCTCCACCTCCATCGGGTGGGGGACCGCCGGGTGGAGGTCCGCCTGGCGGGGGACCACCAGGAGGAGGACCGCCAGGACCGCCACGCCCCCCCGGGCCGCCTCCAGGCCCCCCACGTCCGCCACCTCCCTGACCTCCACCTTGGCCGCCCTGTCCATTATTGCCGCCGCCGCCGTTGGCCCCTCCCTGCTGATTGCTGGTATTGCCATTGTTTGACGGAGCCCTGCCCGCGACCAGGGTCAGTACGGGCACGCTGAAAACCATGCGCACCGGCAGGGTTCTGTTCTTCATGACTAGCTGTCCTTCGATGAGGTCCGGCCAGTTGGACTTGCTCCACTCTTCATACCACGTCTCGTCCTTCTCCACATAGAAGCGCCATTTGAACGACACCACATCCGGCAGCAGCGGCATCCAGTAACGCCCCTCGGTGTCCGGGGCATAGATTCCGATCGTGGACTGTTGAATGCCGGATTTCATATCCCCGGTCTGCGGGATCAAATCTTCCCGCGAGAGGCTCAGGTAGTTCAGCGGCTTCTGGTTGTCATCCACCACGGCATTCGGGTAGGGGCGCAGGCTCAGGATGGTGTCCTTCAGGGTGATGGGATTGTTGCCAAACGGGAAGCAGTCCGGCGAGCCCGTTATCGTCAGCTCCTGAATCACCGGCTCCGTGCTCTGCACCATTTTCAGGGACAGCGTGGCCGTGCTGGGCAGGGTGGCAAAGGTGCGGCGGCACAGTTCGATGAAGCGGTTCATGGAATCGCTCTCACGCTGGATGTGCTCGATCTCCGCCGCCCCGCGCACCGAGCCACGAATGATCGCAAACAGCGTGGCTGTGATCATCGAGAGGATCGTGATACCGATCACCACCTCGATCAGGGTGAAGGCGGCTCGCCGTCTATGGCTGGGCGGGCTTGTAAACATAGACGCTAAGAGTGTCATCCTGCGGTACGCCGTCGAACGACGAGGTCGCATGGATGGTGAGGTTGTACATGTCGCTCAAGATGCCACCACTGGTGGTCTTCAACGACAGAGCCTCCGTGCTGCTGGTGTACGTGATGCCGTAGGTCGTGTCCATGAGGGTGGTGCTCATCTTGGCCAGCGGCTTGTTCCGCAGCTCCTCGAAAACGTTGCGCATGCCGATGCGGATGATCTGGTCACGCTTCAGCAGATTGGCCGTCTCCAGCGCCTGGTTCAGCGCCTTCGCCAGCCCCAGCACCGCGATGGCGAAAATCGTCAGCGCCAGCACCAGCTCAAACAGAATGTAGCCGCGCGAAACCCGGCGATGGAAGTTCGTCTTCATCGCAGATCCACGGTTTCCTTCACAATGTCAGCGGTCAGCGCTGCAAACTCCACGTCAAACGTCGAGGAGGGGCCTTCCACATGGATCTTCAGCGGCTGGCAGACACCGCTGGGCTGGAACACCCACAGCTTCACCAGATCCCCCTCAATCGGAGTTGGTTCGGCATCATACCAATGCTGAATCTGGTACGTCACCTCTTTCGGTAGCTCATATTTTTCCGACCAATGTTCATCATACTTCGGCGCGGGCGGTGCCAGCGGCAGTTCGGTGGTCTTGTTGGCGCGTCCGCCATTGTCGAGATCGGTTTTGTCTCCTTCTTCGATCGTGCTCACCACGGCAGGTTCAGCTTCCCCAGCCTCAAGAAATTCGTTCAACTCCGTGAGCTGCAAGTAAGGATTAAAATAACGCGAGGCCGTGAACCCCGTGGCATGAAAAGCCACCTGGTAGGGGCGCTTCTCCCTCATCGCACGCATCCGCGCCTCACGTGCCAGCTTGAGCAGCGCCGTGACCGGTTCGCGCGCCAGCCGTTCATCCTGGAATCCCTTCAGCATCGGCACCGTCGCCGCTGCCAGTACCGCCACGATGGTCAATGCGATGACGATCTCAACTAATGTGAACGCCCGTTTTGCTGAATCCGACACATGCCCGACGAAAATGTCCTGACGGCTGGCGTCATGGCATCTCTTCGTGCTTCGGCATGTCACATTCATTTTGCGGCAGTTTTCTTCCAGTTGCCAAGATCATCTTCGTCACCGTCGATTCCATTTGGTCCCGCCGTCCAGACGTCATAAGGCTTCTTGGATTTCGTTGCAGGAAAGCGGTACTTGTAGGGCACGCCCCAGGGATCTTTGGGCAGCTCTTCCATGAATGCGCGGTAGTTTTCCGGAATTGGCTCCAATGTGGGCTTTTCCACCAGCGCCATCAGGCCCTGCTCGGTCGTCGGCATGCGTAGCGCACGGGATTCATAGGACTGCAGCGCCAGTCCAATCGCCTGCAAATCGCTGTCCACCCGCGTGTCCTTGGCGGAGTCGATCTGGCCTTTCAGCAGGTAGATCGAGCCGGAGGCCAGAATGGCAATAATGGTCAGCGTGATCACGATTTCGATGAGCGTGAAGGCGGCGGCAGGGCGTGTTTTGGGGTTCGTTGGGCGGATTTTCATGACGGGACAATTGAACAGGATTTATGGAGAGATGAACAGGATGAAATGAGGTTGGTTGCGCCAACTTTAGCCGCCGCCACGGATGCCGGTGACGCTCTGGGCGATGGCGGCGACGATGGAGTAGGCCACCGTACCGACCATGACGGCCATGAAAATAAGGATGACGGGCGTGATCATCGACGTCATGCGTTTGATACGCTTATCTAGCTCCTTGTCGTAACGAGTGGCGCATTTTTCCATCGATTTTCCGAGCTGGCCGGTCTGCTCGCCCACGGCGATCATGTCCGCCAGCAGCAGCGGAAAGCTGCCCACCTTGCGCAGGGTGTTGGACAGCGGGGCACCTTCGGAAACCTGGGAGGTGACCTTGGCCAGCAGCGACTGGATGAAGACGTTCGAGGAAATCCTGGATACGAGGCGGATGCTGTTCAGCAGCGGTACGCCGTTGGTGATCAGGTTGCCCAGCGAATGCGCGAACTGCGCGTAAAAGCGCATGCTCATGATGGGGCCAAACAGCGGGAGGTTCAGCTTGGTCTCATCCCACCACATCCGTCCAGCCGGGCTGGAGATGTAGCCACGAAAAGTCAGCACACCCGCCGTGATGGCTGCGCCGATGGCCCACCACCACTCGCCCATGAAATGATTGAAGCTGATGAGCAACTGCGTGGCCGCTGGGAGCTTCTGGCCGTTTTTGCCCATCAAGTCCATGATCTGCGGCACCATGAAGGTCATGAACACCACCATGAGCACAATACAGGCACCGATCAGGAACGCCGGGTAGATCATCGCCTGCGTCACCTTGGCCTGCAGGTCGGCCATCACCGCGAGGTTGTTGGCCAGACGGCGCAGAATGCTCGGCAGCGAGCCGCTCACCTCGCCGGCAGCGGCGAGATTGCAGTAAAGATCGTCAAAACTTGGCGAAGCCTTCCTCAGCGCTTTGGCCACCGATGAACCTTCGCGCAACTCATTGCGCATCGTGGTGGCAATGATGCGCAGCGCTCCCGACTCCTGCCGCTCCTGCATCACACGAAACGCCTGGTCGATCTGCAGGCCGCCATCCAGCAGATCCGCGACTTCTTCTGTGAACAGAATGAGCTGGGCACGCTTCAGCTTCACCGGTCCACCGGTTGATGCTGCGATTTTCGCTTTCGCTGCATCGGACTTTTCATCCTGGGTGACCTTCACCGGCGTCAGCGCCTGCGCCTCGATCTTCCGAAACGCCTCCGCACGTGAGCCGACCGTGATGGAGCCGTTGACGGTCTGGCCGGTGGTGGTGAGGGCGGTGTAGGTGAAGGCGGGCATCTTTAAGGGATTAACGGCTGTTAAGCTGGCGGCGTATCCAGCGCGGACTGCGTCGGCAGTCGAGAACGGCGTACACTTTCACAGTCTCGCTGGTGATTTGGTAATAAAAACCATGAGGGAAACGTCGTGCTGGGCAGAAATGAAAGCCGTGACGCTTGCGATGAACCCCGCCACATCCGGCTAGTTCCTGAATCTCTTCGCGGATTTTGGTCAGGAAATATTCGCCCATCCCAGGATCTTGATCTTCATAAAACCAGAATCCATTCAGTAAATCACGCTCCGCGCTGTCCTCAATTCTTACGTCCATGAGCGATCTGGGCACGGATTCGGTCAAAGGTTTCATCCACACCACGCCAGACGGCTTCGCCTCGCTCTTCGCGTTCCAGTCGTTCGCGCAGAACGTCCGCATGCCAGTCTGGTGAGCGAGCCTCATCGTCCATGCTGCCGCTTAGATCTTCCCACAGTGCCTGAAACAGATCCCACTTCTGCGGGCCTGTCATGCGTTCCAAAGGAATCTCAATGGGCGGATTGGCGGCGAGTGTCATGGTCAAAGTATATTCATGGGACGGGGTTTCGCAATTTTACTCGCTTGCCGCTGTCACCGTCATGACTTCTTCCAGAGTGGTCACGCCTTGGGAGGCCTTGCGGAAGCCGTACTGGCGCATGGGCACCATGCCGTCCTTGAGCGCCTGGGCTTTGAGTTCCATGGTGTTGGCGCGTTTGTTGATCTTGTCCTGCAAGGCTTCGGTCATGAGGCAGATTTCCATGATGGCCAGACGTCCGGTGAAACCCGTGTTGCGGCAGGCACGGCAGCCGACGGGATTGAACAACTGGTCTTTCCATTCCAGCGGGAAACCAATGCTGCGCAGATGGCTTTCTTCGTGATGCGCGGGCTGCTTGCACAATCCGCACAGCGTGCGCACCAGGCGCTGGGCCTGGAATGCCCGCACCGAAGACGAAATCATGAAGGGCTCGATACCCATGTCGAGCAGACGCGAGATGCCGCCGACGGCGTCGTTGGTGTGGAGCGTGGAGAAGACCAAGTGACCGGTCAAAGCACCACGGATGGCGATCTCGACCGTTTCCTGGTCTCGCATTTCTCCGACCATGATCACATTGGGGTCGCCACGCAGAATGCTGCGCAGGCCGGCGGCGAAGGTCAGATCAATCTCCGGCTTCACCGCAATCTGGATGATGCCGTCGAGCTTGTTTTCCACCGGGTCTTCGATGGTGACGATGCGGCGCTCCTTGGTGTTGAGCTCCTTGAGGAACGTGTAGAGCGTGGAGGATTTGCCGGAACCGGTGGGGCCGGTGACGAGGATGATGCCGTTTGGCGCTGCGAGCAGCTTGCGAATCGTCGCCTCCGTGGCCGGGTCAAGCCCGAGCGCTATCAGGTCAAACTTTTTGCGGGTGAGCAGACGGAGCGCGACGGATTCGCCGTTCACACTCGGAATCGTCGCCACGCGCACGTCGATGGGTTCACCGTCGAGTTCCAGGTTGATACGACCATCCTGCGGCATGCGGCGTTCGGCGATGTCCAGATGCGCCATGATCTTGAGGCGCGAAATGAGCGAGGCCTGCAGCAGGCGCATGTTCGGCGGCACCGGGACTTCGAGCAGCTTGCCGTCCACACGGTAGCGGATGCGCAGATCGCGCTCCAGCGGCTCCATGTGAATGTCCGTGGCACGCTCCTTGAGGGCTTCGCGGAAGATTTGATTCACGAAGTTGAGCACCGTGGCCTCTTCATCCGCCTCATCAAGCACGGTGGTTTCCTGCTTCATGTCGTCGTGCTCATCGCCGCCTTCGCGGCCTTCGAGCAGTTCTTCGAAGTTTTCCGCGCCCACACCGTAGCCCTGATGCAGAGCTTCGAGGATGCGGTGGCGCGGGGCGATCTGCCAGTGGACGCGTTTGCGCAGCTCCTGGCCCACCGCCTGACGTGCGCTGAGATCGAAGGGATTGTAGGTCAGGATCGTCGCTTCACCGCTGGCCACATGCAGCGGGCAGATGCGGTGGCGCAGCGCCAGCTTGGCGGGGAAGTTGTTGCGCAAGCCTTCAGCGGCCTCGCCGGCACCTTCCTCGGCATACGGCATGCCCAGACCGGTCGCGAGCTGGGCAAAGAAGCGGTCCTCATCCACCATGGTGCTGTCCACCACGGCATCCATGAGCGGCTGGCGGTTGTCTGCGGCCACTTCGAGGGCGTGGCGCAGCCGCGTGGGTTCCGCGCATCCGGCGCTGGCGGCGGTTCGTACGAGAACGTCGATCAAAGAAGGGGCGGGCATGAGGGGCGATACAACGCACCAACGAGGACAAAGTTTCGCGCTCTCTGCAAGCAGATCATCCATGAAGAAAAAGGGTGGAGTGAGGGAAATCGTGTGCTACATGCGCAGCCTCTATGAATTCGCACCCATCTATCTTCCGCCGTACCCTACAGGCGTTTGCCTTGACCGGACTTGCTCTCGCTCTCAGCAGTTGCGCAGTCGCCAAA
>NCCR01000124.1 GCA_002279765.1 Verrucomicrobia bacterium 12-59-8
TTTCAACGAGCTCCATGTGGTGGAAAACCTCCTCCGCACCGTCAGCGCCCTGGACTACCCCCGCGACCGCCTGCAGATCCAGGTGCTGGACGACTCCACCGACGAAACCGCCGCCCACGCCGAGGAGCTTTCCGCGAACCTGAAGGCCCAGGGCTTCGACATCGAGTACCGCCACCGCACCAACCGCGATGGCTTCAAAGCTGGCGCGCTGGACGAGGGCATGGCCTCCGCCAAGGGCGAGTACATCTGCATTTTCGACGCCGATTTCCAGCCCGCCCCGGACTACCTCAAGCAGGTGATCCACCACTTCACCGACGAAAAGGTCGGCATGGTGCAGGCGCGCTGGGGGCACCTGAACAAGAATTTTTCCCTCCTCACCAAGCTGCAGGCCCTGTTTCTGGACGGCCACCTCGTGCTGGAGCAGACCGCCCGCAGCCGCCGTGGCGAGTTCCTCAACTTCAACGGCACCGCCGGCATCTGGCGCAGAGCCGCCATCGAAAATGGCGGCGGCTGGCAGCATGACACCCTCACCGAAGACCTGGACCTCAGCTATCGCGCGCAGCTCAAAGGCTGGAAATTCATCTACCTCAAGGACGTCGTCGTCCCCGCCGAGCTCCCGCCAGACATGGACGGCTTCAAGAGCCAGCAGCACCGCTGGACCAAGGGCTCCATCCAGGTGTGCAAAAAGACCCTCGGCAACGTGTGGCGCAGCGACATCCCGCTGAGCCTGAAGATCGAGGCCACCTCCCACCTCACGTCCAATTTCGCCTACCTGCTGACCCTCTGCACCCTGGTGCTGATGTACCCCGCGAATTTCGTGATGGGCAGCAGCTGGCACAAGGCCGTCTTCGTCGATGTGCCCGTGTTCTTCTTCGCTTCCCTCAGCGTCATCATCTTTTACATGACCGCGCAGGGTGCCCAGGGCCGCTGGGGCTGGCTCAAAACGCTGCCGTATGTGCCCATGCTGCTCGCCCTCGGCATCGGCATGAGCATCAACAACGGCAAGGCCGTGCTGGAGGCGCTGCTCAATCAGTCGTCCGAATTCGTCCGCACGCCGAAGTATGGCATGGAAAACAAAGCGCAGGCCTCCAAGCAGCGCTCCCGCTACAAGGCCGGCAAATCCATCGCCCTTTGGATCGAAGTCGCCCTCACCGGTTACTTCGGCTGGATGATCGCCCTCGCCGCCCAGCGCGGCCAGTGGGGCAGCATCCCCTTCCTGCTGCTGTTCTTCTTCGGCTTCGGGTACGTGGCGTCGGGATCGCTGATGAAGCGGTTTTCGATGTCTGCGTTTCAGGCGCCGCAGCCGGTGCCGGTGGAGGTGTGAGGTTTGTTGAAGCTGCGCGAAAACGCGCATGAGGTGGGAGAGCTGAAACTCAACCGTTCTCGTTTACAGCAGCAAGCCGTTGAAGCGTGACTTCCCATGGAATGACCGGCCCCACCGATTCTTTGAGACGGTAAAGCTCCACATCCACCGGGCGAAGCCCTTCAATGGCAAGAATGAAATTGCCCTCATGCGTGTCCACCATGACCAGCCCATCTTCCTGGCGCACCCAGGCACCGGATTGATACTCGAAGGCGGCTGCCCGCAGCCAGCGGTTGATCTCGCGCTGGTCTGGATTGGGTGATTCTGGATCTGCCGCAGGCACAAACGGCTGCTGCATGACAATGCGCAATCCTTCCGCTGTGGGAATCACCGCAACCAGTTCTGCACAATCACCAAACGCCACATTGGCCAGGTGCCAGCGCTCCAGATAATGCAACGGTGTTACCTTGGGAATGCGGTCACGTCCATTGCGCAGACGCAGCTCCGGCTCGGTCACTTTGATCAGCACCCCGGGATCACTTGGATCCTGAAACACCTCATGCTCATTGCCACCTTCTAGGGCAGAAAGCAGTGAGAGCCATTCTTCTGACGAAACAAGGCCGTGGCCTTCGGCGAAACGAAGTAGGGCTCCGTAGGCACCACCTGCCCCAGCTTCCGGCGCTGTCTCGCGCTGGCCTTGAACTGCTTCATCACCTGCGCGTGCGTCACCACGGAGGGCCGTGATGGCAGCGAAGAGGAGGCTGGAGGCTCTGAACTCATTTGGCATCGAAGGACGAAGACATCATAGATGTCAATGATCTTGGACGCATTGCAAGCCGGAGCGTAGTCGCAAGCCTAGGGCTGCCTGCTTGAGATCGAAAGCGCGTAGCGCTGGCATAACGGTAGCCGTGGGTGCCAACCCACGGTAGGCCGACAACCCGCCGTTGCCAGAACGGTGGAACCGCGTAGCGGTGACACAAATCTCCGCACACCCATCGCCTCCGCCATGGCCAATACCTACACGCAGATCCTGTATCACATCGTGTTCTCCACCAAGGAGCGTGCCACGGTTCTGCGGGAAATCCGGCGCGAGGAATTTTTTCGCTACGTCTGGGGCGTCCATCAGGGCCTGAACTGCCACCTTCATCGCATCAACGCGATGGATGACCACGTTCACATCCTGATGGCGTTGCATACCTCGCTTTCACTGGCGGATTACATGCGCGAATTGAAGGCTAACACCAGCCGCTGGATCAGCCAGGAAGGTATCTTTCCCGGATTCAACGGCTGGCAGGACGGCTACGGTGCCTTCACGATTTCGGTTCGCGAGAAGGACGCCGTGATTAGTTACATCAAGGACCAGCAGGTGCATCATCAGCAGATAGATTATCTGGGGGAATTGCGCCGCATGCTGGATGAGGCCCGGATCAAATACGACGACCGATACATCGCGTGAATGTGAGCGCGGGGTGGCGCGGAGGTTTGTGTCACCGCTACGCGGTTCCACGGATTTTGACGGGCATTGGCCACGCAGTTCCGTGGGTTGGCACCCACGGCTACCGTTATGCCAGCGCTACGCGCTTCCTGAGTCGAGCCGCGAAGCAGGCGCAGCGTTAAACGGTTATGCCAGCGCTACGCACTATTGATGAGCCATGCCGCTGATTGCGTCATCGCAGAGCCTATGATTCAATCCATCAAACACCCCCGCGTAACTTTCCCCCGCACTCCGGGTTAACCCTGCCCACATGAAATCACTCTGCTGCGCCCTCGCTCTCGCCACTCCCACGCTGCTCTCTGCTGCCCCCACGGACTGGCCGCGCTTCCTCGGCCCCACCGGTGCGGCCATCGTCACGGATTCCAAAATCCCGCTGACGTGGAGCGACACGGAAAACCTGCTGTGGAAAGCGGACATGCCCGGCCCCGGTGCCTCCAGCCCCATCGTGCTGGGCGACAAGGTCTTTATCACCTGCTGGACCGGTTACGGCGACAAGCCGGGCGCGGACGACCTGAGCAAGCTCGTGCGGCATCTCCTCTGCCTCAGCCGTGCCGATGGCAAGGTGCTGTGGGATGCGCAGGTGCCCAGCGCTGCCGAGGAAGACCCGTTCAAGGGCTTCATCACCGAGCATGGTTACGCCACCCACACCCCGGTGACCGATGGCGAGCGCGTGTACGTGTTCTTTGGCAAGAGCGGCGCGCTGGCCTTTGACCTCCAGGGCAAGCAGCTCTGGCAGACCTCCTGCGGCACCAGCTCCGGCCAGCGGCGCTGGGGTTCCGCAGCGAGTCCCATCGTGCATGGAAATCTGCTCATCGTGAACGCCAACGATGAGAGCCAGACCATCTTCGGTCTCGACAAAACCACCGGCAAAATCGTGTGGAAAGCCGAGGGCGATTTCGGCATGGCCTACGGCACACCCAACATCCTCAAACGCGATGGCGTGGACGATCTCGTCATCGCCGTGCCGCAGGAGCTGTGGGGCATGAATCCTGACACCGGCAAGCTGCGCTGGTATGCCTCGCACGGCCTCACCGGAAACGTCTCCCCCTGTCTCGTCCCCGGCGGCGACACCGTCTATGTCTTCGGCGGCTTCCCCGCCACGCGCAGCACCGCCATCAAGCTCGGCGGCAAAGGCGATCTCGGTTCCAGTGCCATCCTGTGGAACAGCAGCTCCAGCTCCTACGTCCCCACGCCCATCCTCAAGGACGGCCACCTCTACGTCATCAACGACCAAGGATTCGCGATCTGCATCGACGCCAAAACCGGCGAGGACGTGTACCGCGAACGCGCCACCATGGGCTCACGCGGCGGCGGCAAGCCCTTCTACGCCTCCCCCGTGCTCATCGGCGACAAGCTCATCTGCGTCTCCCGCCGCAACGGCACCTTCGTCCTCGCCGCCAAGCCCACCTACGAGTTGCTCAGCACCAACGAATTCGCCAGCGACACCACCCACTTCAACGGCACCCCTGCCGTCAGCGGCGACTTGCTGATTCTGCGCAGCAACAAGGCGGTGTATTGCGTGGGCGTGAAGTAGCACAAAGAAGTTTGCCGTTGTTGGCAATTGTTACCAGAGCGCACGCATGAGCAGAAGCGCGGGTGGCCCTGCCCGCAAAAAGCACGCCCGCGCCCAGTCCAATAGGTTCTATACAACCTATTCTCACCGCGCCGCCACAATCAGTGCATCGCGCTCACCGCCAACCATTGCAAACTCCCCACCCGCCCCCTCTCCTTTTCGCACCTGTTTCAGTCCTTTTGTGCTGCTCAGCTGCGGTTTCTCCTACGCAGCCCGTTTCGGCCCCAAAACCACGGCGAAAGGCCGCACCACCCGCCGCGTAGTCCTTGGCCATGATTCGCTCCCTGCTCTTCGTCGTCGGCGCTTCCGCGCTGTTCTCCCTCAACGCCAGCGCCCAGCACATCCGCGCCGGCATCATCGGCCTCGACACCTCCCACGTGCTCGCCTTCACCAAGACGCTGAACGAAACGCCGCAGAAGCCGGAGGTCATGGGCGTGCGCCTTGTGGCGGCTTATCCGCAGGGCTCCAAGGACATCGAGGGCAGCACCAAGCGCGTGCCGGAATACACCGAGAAGGTCAAGGCCCTAGGCGTGGAGATCGTGCCCAGCATCCATGACCTGCTCGACAAAGTGGATGTCGTCTTCCTCGAATCCAACGACGGCCGCGTACACCTGGAGCAGGTGCTGCCCTGCATCGAGGCGCACAAGCCGGTCTTCCTCGACAAACCCATCGCGGGCACCTTGGTCGATGCGATCAAGATTCTCGATGCTTCCAAAGCAGCCAGCATTCCCGTGTTTTCCTCGTCCTCCCTGCGCTTTGGCAAAGGCACGCAGGCCGTGCGCGGCGGCAGCATTGGCCAGGTGAAGCAGGCCAGCACCACCAGCCCGGCCAGCCTGGAGGAGCACCACCCCGATCTTTTCTGGTATGGCATCCACGGCGTGGAGTCTCTCTTCACCGTCATGGGCACCGGCTGCCAGAGCGTGAAGCGCGGCACCGTCATGGAGGAGGTCACCACCGTGGACAAGGTCACCAAACAGGAGACCAAGGAAACCGTCAGCCGCATCACCGTCACCGGCACCTGGGCAGGCGGCCGCACCGGCACCTTCACCGAAGCCAAAGGCTACGGCGGCAAGGCCATTGGCGACAAGGGCGAGGCCGCCATCGGCACCTACGACGGCTACGATCCCCTGCTCTACTCCATCGTGCATTTCTTCCGCACCGGCGTCGCTCCTGTGAGCCCTGAAGAAACCCTCGAAATCTACGCCTTCATGGAGGCCGCCGACGAAAGCAAACGCCGCGGCGGAGCCGAAGTCACCCTCAAGGAGGTGATGGACAAAGCTCTGGCCGAAGCGCGCAAGTAGCCGCGCTGTCGGCGTGAGCACCACCCCGCATGACAGGTGAAAACGTCACCGGTCCGTGGCTTTGTGTCTGCGGGTTGCAAAGCGAAAGAGTCCCTTTCTTTCGCTCAAATTTGTTCAACATTCCAGGCGTCACTACGTCTGTAAGTCATGCGCTCCTCCAAGAACCGCTGAAAAATCCCAACCCAATACCCCCATGAAGACTCAACCTCGCTTCTGCATCGCATTCACCTGCGCCGGCATGCTGGCGGCAGGACTGCCCACCCTCCAGGCACAGCAGACCGCCACGCCCCCCCCTGTGCTGCCACCTGCGGACATGAAGGGTCCTCCGCCTCATTCCGACTTCACGGCCAAAATCATCACGGACAACAGCCCGCTGCCCAACAACGGCCAGCTGCAGATGAGCTACGCCAGCGTGGTCGATAAAATCCTGCCCAGCGTCGTCACCATCTATTCCTCCACGCCGATCAAAGCTCCAGGTGTGGACCAGATCCCGCCGCAGTTGCGTCCGTTCTTCTACCGCTTCTTCGGCGCACCCGGTGGCACCGATGGCCTCGGCGAGATGAACGAGGATGACGAGCCCACGCCGAATCCGCGCCGCCGCGGCCAGCAGCCCCAGCGCCCGCAGCAGCCCCCTGAGGATGACGCCCATCAGGAGCGCGGTGTCGGCTCCGGCATGATCATCACGCCAGACGGCTACATCATCACCAACAACCACGTCGTGGCGGATGCCAAAAAGATCGAGGTCGCCGTGGACGACAATGGCACCACCCGGACCTACAAGGCGGAGGTCATCGGCACAGATCCGCTCACGGATGTCGCGCTCATCAAGATCGACGCCACCGGCCTCAAGCCCGCCACGCTGGGAGACAGCGCCAAGCTGCGCGTGGGGGACATCGTGCTCGCCGCCGGTGCGCCGATGGAGCTCAGCCGCTCCGTCACCCAGGGCATCGTCAGCGCCCTGGGCCGCAGCAATGAGGGCATCGTCGGGAAGGGCAATGGCCGCGGCGGCCGCGTCCAGGGCTACGAAGACTTCATCCAGACCGATGCCTCCATCAATCCCGGCAACTCCGGCGGACCGCTGGTGGACGGCCTGGGCCGCGTCGTCGGCATCAGCACCGCCATCCTCTCCCGCACCGGCATGAATGCCGGCATCGGCTTTGCCATTCCGATCAACATGGCGCTCCACATCGTCGAAGACCTGCTGGACGACGGTGCCGTGCAGCGCGGCTTCCTCGGCGTGCAGATCACCGACCTCGACAGCGCTCTGGCGGAACGCCTCGGCTTCAAGGAGCAGGGCGGCGCAGTCGTCATGATGGTCGGCGCAGGCTCACCCGCAGAAAAGGCTGGCATCCAGCTGGAAGACGTCATCGTGGCCATCAATGGTCAGAAAGTGGACAGCAGCAGCCGTCTGCGCCTCATCGTCAGCGGCACCAAGCCCGGCAGCCAGATCCCCATCGACGTCATGCGCGGCGGCAAACGCTTGACCCTGAACGCCACGCTGGAAGCCCTGCCCGAAGAGGCCCTGTCTGAGATCGGTGCCGGACAGCGTTCCATCCCACGCTCCGGCCCGGGCGGACTGACCAAAGAAAACATCGGTGAACTCGTCACCGGGGTCACCGTGCAGACGCTCACCCCCGCCCTGCGCGAACGCCATGACATCCCCGCCAGTGTGAGCGGCGTCATCGTCACCAAAGTCGAGGCCGACAGCGGTGCTGCTGCCAGGGGCCTCGAAGAAAGCGACATCATCACCCATGTGAACCGCAAATCGGTCGCCGATCCTACCGAAGCCCGCACCCTGGCCAAAAACAGTGACAAAACAGCCATGCTGCGCGTCTGGAGCAAAGGCGACACCAAGCTCCTCATGATCCCGAACAACTAGGACCTCAGCCTTCTGAACTGCCTTCATAAAGCCCGTGCATGAAGCTCATGCACGGGCTTTTTTGTGCCCGGATGCTCTACGACGCCCACAACCACCTCCAGGACGAGCGCCTCGACCCGTGGCGTGAGGACATCCTCGCCATGCTGCCGCAGACCGGGCTGGCGGAGATGATCGTCAACGGCTCCAGCGAAGAAGACTGGCCCGCCGTGGCAGACCTCGCGCGCCAGCATTCCTGGATACGGCCCGCCTTCGGCCTGCACCCCTGGTATGTGAAAGAGCGCAGCAGCCAGTGGTCCGCCACGCTGCGGCAGCTTCTGCTGGATCATCCCCACGCCGTGGTGGGAGAGATCGGGCTCGACCGCTGGATTGAAAACCCCGACATCGAAGCCCAGCTCGAATGCTTCCGCACCCAGCTCGCCCTCGCCGTGGAGCTTGACCGCACCGCCACCATCCACTGCCTGCGAGCCTTTGGCCTGCTGGAGGAGACCCTGCGCCAAGCCACGCTGCCACGGCGCGGCTTCCTGCTGCACTCCTATGGCGGTCCTGCCGAGATGATCCCTGGCTTCGTCAAACTCGGCGCTTACTTCTCCCTCAGCCCCTACTTCGGCCATCCGCGCAAAGCCGCGCAGCTCGCCGTCTTCAAAGCAGTGCCGCTGGACCGCCTGCTCGCCGAAACTGACGCCCCCGACATGTGGCCGCCGGATGAACTGAATCCGCATCCGCTGCAATCCGAGACCGGCACCGCGCTGAACCACCCCGCCAACTTGCGCGTGAGCTACGAGCTGCTGGCGCAGGTGCGTGGGATGCCTGTGGATGAATTGCAAGACATCATCGCGGCCAATTACAACGCACTCTTTACCTTCTAAGTGTTGCGCAGCGGCAAGAGAGGGACCAACGCTGGCCCGCCACCTGCTCTCACCATGCCATCCATGCGCAAAACCAAAATCCTCTGCACTCTTGGCCCTGCCACGGAGAGTCCTGAAGTCCTTAATGCGCACGGTTTACAATCGCGTCCGCGAGGCCGCCGCCGCCTCCAAGCGTGAAATCGCCGTCCTCATGGACCTCACCGGCCCCAGCATCCGCACTGGCGATGTCGAGCAGCCCTGGCTGCTGCAAGTGGGCGATACCGTCGAATTCCGCTGCAAAGCCGATGTGCCTTCGACCACGCCGTATTCCGTCAGTGTGAACTACCCGGAGCTGGGCAAGGACCTCAAGGTCGGCGACACCATCATGGTGGATGGCGGCATGATCCAGGTGAAGGCCACCGAAGTCTCCACCCTCCGCGTCATCGGTACCGTCATGACCAAGGGCGAGATGAAATCCCGCCGCCACATCAATCTCCCCGGCGTGCCCGTGCGCCTGCCGCCCCTCACGCAAAAGGACTACGCCGATCTCGATCTCGGCGTGGAGCTGGGCGTCGATTTCTTCGCCCTCAGCTTCGCCCGTGAGCCCGGCCACTTGCAGCACCTGCAGCTCCTGCTTGAGCAGAAGCAGAGCAAGGCGCGTGTCATTGCCAAAATCGAAAACCAGCAGGCCATCGACAACTGGTGACCTCGGTAGCGAGTGCCCCATCGAGGATCTGCCGCTCATCCAGCGCCAGATCGTCGAGCGCTGCTCCTACCATGGCCGCAAGGTCATCGTGGCCACGCAGATGCTGGAAAGCATGATCGAAAACCCCGTGCCGACGCGCGCGGAAGTCACCGACATTTTCAATGCCGTCATCGAGCAGGTGGACTGCGTGATGCTCAGCGGTGAAACCAGCGTGGGCCGCTACCCTGAAAAATGCGTCGAGGTGCTCGACACCGTCATCAGCCGCATCGAGCAGAAGTATCCCTCCGGGCGCTTCGCCAGCGATGCCCCGCTCAAGACCAACAAGCACAAGACCGTCAAGGCCGCCATCCTGCTGGCCAACAGCATCCCCGGCAGCAAGCTGCTCGTCTTCACCATTCGTGGCGTCATGGCGCATCTCCTTGCGCATCAGCGCCCGGAGTTTGCCCCCATCTTTGCCTTCACGCCCAATCTGCACGTCAGCCGCACACTCGTCACCGCCCGTGGCGTGAACCCCTTCGTGCTGAAGTTTGCCGAGGGAGATCCCGAGGAGGGCATTCGCGGTGCCCTGGACCTGCTGCGCCGGGAGAAGCTCATCAAGCATGGCGACCCGCTTGTCATTCTTAGCGATGCTCTTTACGACGGGGTCAATGTGGATGCCATCCTGCTGCGTGAGGCTTGAAAGCGCGCTGTGCTTCCGCAATGAATGTCGGAGCCAGCCGTATTCTTGACCATGCGTTCCGCCAGTCTGCTTTTTCTGTCCTTCATCATCGCCCCGTTGGCGCTGGCGGACACCCGCGTGTTTGTCAGCCTCGCGGGCACGCTGCTGGAGGCTGAGATCACCGCCGTTTCAGGTGACAACGTGACCTTGAAGCGCGTCAACGATCAGCAGTCCCTCGTCGTCAGCCGCAAGACTCTCTGCAAGGAGGACGGCGCGTACATAGCGGGCTGGGTGGCGCAGCATCCAGATCAGGCCACCGCACCGGCGACCGCCGCAGAGAGCACCGCAGCGCCAGCCCAAAAATACCGTCTGGCCTGCCAGACCCTGCCAGCCAAGAGCAATCGCGGGCCCGCCGACAGCGACCATCGCGTTTTCGAGTACACCTACAGTTTCAATCTCAGCAACCGCGAGGTGACACGCGACCTGGAGGATGCCCGAGGGCTGGTCCTCACCCTGGGCAAAAATGCCGCTGAATCCAGCGGTGACCTGGTCGTTCTGCAGAAGGAAGAATTCGATGTCACCATCCGTGCGCAGTCCAAAATGGTCCACGTCACCCAGCCGGTCCGCCTCACCTACAGTCAGGACCCAGACTTGCCCTACGGCGTAAAAAGCTACGGCTACATCCTCATCATTCGGGATGCCGCAAGCAACGTCCTGCATGTGGAGGCCAGCCCCGACGCCAGCGCCAAGTTCATCAAGGAAATCCTCGCCATCACCCAGGTGCCCTGCATGGTGGACCGGGAATTCAGGCCCAAGACCAGATCGGATGTGCCACTGGGCTACATCAGCTTCTAGCGCAAGTTTGCTCCTCCCATTTTTCCGATCAGCATCAGCACGCCTAACGCGATGGCAAGACAAGGCACGAGGATGCTGAGCGCAAACAGAGCACCTCACGTTTGTTCAACACCCCACCTGCAACCAACCACCTGACTCATGAAATTCAGTCCCTATCGCCTCCTTCTCCCTGCCGCTGCCCTGTTCGCCATCTCCTCCTGCGTGGATCCCTCCATGGGAGGCGGCTATTCAAACAATGGTGCCGGTTATAACCGCGGCTACAACACCTACTCCAGCCTTCCTTCGAATTACTCGGGCAGCGCCTACTACCATCAAGGACGCTATTATTCGGGTGGCCAGCATCAAGCCGGCAACTACAACTATCAGGGACGCTCGTACTCGAGCCGTTACTATCACAACGGGCAGTACTACTATGGTGGCCAGCATCAAAACCACGGGAGTTCCAACTCCAATTATCAGCGCCCAAGCTCCAACTATCAGCGCTCCAGTCTGCCGAGCAATCACCATGACCACGATCACGGTCATTCCAACACCCACTCCAACGGGTACCCTCAAAACCAAGGCCCGAACTGGCTTTCGACTCAACCCCAGCAGCGCTACCGCTAACATGTCTGACAGGAATGGCACTCAGTTAAGAGCGTTGATCGTGGATTTTAGAGCTTGCGGCACTGTCTGTGCGGGGCGGAGCGTGTTGCAGACGCTGCTGGTAGACGTGAAGTGTAGCGGGGTGCTGGGTTTGCTTCCAGGTCGGTTGCATGCTGACCCAGGGAAGCACTCGCCAAGGCTCGGCATCCCTGGGCTATATTACGCAGCCCTTTCAGGGCTGGTGTGGGCGCGGGGCAGAGTGGTGGAAGAGCAAGGGATTCCAGCAAGAAAGCGCTGAGTGTCTAGAGTCACGGACTGACGACAACCTTCCTTAACTGAGTGCCATTCATGTCTGACAGGGAAGCCTGACCTGCGTGTCAGGAAAATCTAACATGCGCCGCTTGAATGGAGAATGAGCTTGGGCAACCCACCCTGCTCTGACCATTCGGCGGCGCATTTCTGCATCAGGCCCCTTCCCTCATGCGCGTGAGCGAAAAGCCAAAAAAAGAGGCGTTGTTGCGACCCACTGAAGGTCTGCAACAACGCCTAAAATCCTGATTAACAGGGTGATTATTATTCGCCGCTCGCAGCGTGTTCGATATCTTGGCCGAGGCCGCGGAAGGTGCGGCAGCTGGTGCCTACCATGGTCCAGACAGCGGCGGCCAACAGCAGGAGAACGAGACGTTGTGGTGATGTTTTCATATGTGTTTGTTTGTGTGGGTGTTAACGGTGGATCGGGTAAACCCTCGGGAGCGATGTGAGTGCAGGATACCAAGGTCAAATGGCACCCGTACTTCATCGCTGCTACCACGACTTTCGGACCTTTGCCAATGCATTTTTTTGAGGTCCCCTCAACTAATGCTTTGGGGTGAAGCAGGGGGGCATGCTGCGCCCCCCTTCTCTCATAAAACGCAACCCCTCGCCGGTGAATGCCGACAAAGCGTCGGGGCCTGAGTCGTGAATGAGTTTGGACAAAGCGACACCGTCCGACCATTCTGCCGCGCATGTCTTCCACCCTTTGCTTTTCGTTCGCCTGTCTTCTCCTCCTTGGGCAAGCCGCTGCGGCTGAACTCAGCAGCAGCTATGAATGGAAACCGATGAAGATCGGCGGTGGTGGATGGCTGGTGGGCTTGAGCATCAATTCGGCGGAGAAAGACCTGCTCTACGCACGCGCCGATGTCTCAGGTGCCTATCGCTGGAATCCGGCCACCTCTGCATGGAAGCAGGTGGTCACCGCATCCAGCATGCCTCCAGAATACGTCGGCTACGGCAAATACTCTGGCGTGGATAGCATCGTGAGCGCACCGAGCGATGCCAACGTGGCCTACATGACCATGGGCGCAGAGCCCTACGCCGCCTCAGCAGGCCAAGTCTTCCGCAGCACCAATCGCGGCGATACTTGGACTGCCACGCAGTTTCACAAGACCGGCGTCAAAATGGAAGCCAATGGCGAAGGACGGCAGGATGGCGAACGACTGGCCGTCGATCCGGCAAATAGCAACGTGGTCTATTATGCCTCCATCAAAGAAGGTCTGTGGTTCACCGACAACGCGGGCGCATCCTGGACCAAGGTCGCGGCGATCCCTGCGGGCAAGCCACCCCACGGCGTGACCACCGTCGTGTTTGATCCGAGCTCCAAGGCCGCTCGTCGCACCCAGGTGTTTTACATCAGCGTGATAGAGTGTGGCGTCTTCCAGACGCAAGATGCCGGAGAGAGTTGGACCAAAATCTCCGACGGTGCTGCCGGGGATGCTGGCAGACCCCGCGATGCCACCATCGGCAAAGACGGCACCTGCTACATCGTTTACGATGGCGAAAACGGAGCCGGCGGTGCTAGCTTTGCCAAAGTTGGCAACCCGAGGGAGAACTGCTGGAACGCCATTCTCAAAGCCACACCGGGCCATGCCAAGGATCTCTGGTTTGCCGCAGGACCGGCTCGGGCCTGTGCCACTCCACCGATGGTGGCAATACTTGGACCAAGGCCCCCGGCATCGACAACGTCGTGAACATCGGTAGCGGCAAAGCCAAGGACGGCGGCGATTATCCCGCGCTCTACGTCGTCGGCTCCATGGCCAGCGGCAGCGGCATCTATCGCTCCACCGATCAGGGCGCGACCTGGGACAAGATCGTCGATTACCCCCTCGGCATCTTCGACACCATCGATGCCATTGATGGAGATAAAGACCTCATCGGCCAGGTGTACCTCAGCTTCACCAGCACCGGCTTCGGGTATGGGAAACCGGCTGCAGAGTAGTCAACTCTTCACGTTCAGCATTGCCAAACATGCATGGTAGAACCTAGCATGCCGAAATGCACATCCCGACCCTTATCGAGCGCAAGCGCGACGGCGGCACCCTCACAGCCGAGGAGATCCGCCACGTCATCAGCGCCTTCACGTGCGGGGACATGCCGGACTACCAGATGAGCGCCCTCGCGATGGCTATCTTCTTCCGCGACATGACCACGGAGGAAACCGCCGCACTCACCGAAGCCATGCTGCACAGCGGCTCCATGCTGCTGTGGAACGACCACGACCCCATGCGCGTGGACAAACACAGCACCGGCGGCATCGGCGACAAGACTTCGCTCATTCTCGCGCCCCTGCTCGCCTGCGACAACGTGTGGGTGCCGATGATCTCAGGCCGTGGCCTCGGCATCACGGGTGGCACGCTGGATAAACTCGAAAGCATCCCCGGCTTCCGCACCCAGCTCAATGAGGTGGAGATACACAACGTCATCGACCGCATCGGCTGCGTCATGGTGGGCCAGACCGCAGGCATCTGCCCTGCCGACAAAAAGCTCTACGCCCTGCGCGATGTCACCGGCACCGTACCGAGCGTGCCGCTCATCACCGCGAGCATCATGAGCAAAAAACTCGCCGAAGGTCTGAACCGCCTCGTGCTGGATGTGAAGTGGGGCAGCGGCGCTTTCATGAAGACGCAGGAGGAGGCCCATCGTCTGGCAGACAGCCTCGTCACCGTCGGTCAGGCCATGGGGGTGCGCTCCAGCGTGCGTCTGAGCGAGATGAACGAACCCACAGGAGAATCAGCGGGCAATGCACTGGAAGTGGCTGAATGCGTGCGCTGCCTCCAAGGCGAAGGCCCGCAGGATCTTGAGGACATCGTGCTCGATCTCGCCTCTGCCGTTTCCATTTCATCCCGCTCCGATCTCGCTGCCCTGCTGCACAGCGGTGAGGCATGGCGAAAGTTTCAAAAGATGGTCGCCGCCCAGGGCGGCAACGTGGACGCGCTGGAAAAGATGAGCACCGTGCATCGTGCTCCGTTCATCGGCGAACTCAAAGCCACCGCCAGCGGCACGCTGATGCGCATGGATGCCGGCGGCATCGGCCAGGCCGTCCTCGAACTCGGTGCTGGCCGCTCCAAAGCCGCAGACGCCATCGACTTCGCCGTCGGTTGCGATCAAATCGCCAAGACCGGCACCGAAGTGCGAGCAGGCGACGTGCTGCTGCGAGTGCATGCCCGCACCAAAGGCGCGCTGTTTCGCACGCTCGATTTTTTGACCGAGCACATCGATATCGTCTAACTTGCGCCCCCTAGTCATCGGTTGCGGGCGGAAAGACCCATGTTAGTTGTTTTAAACATGAGCACCAAAGAGCAAACCTTGTCCTGGCTGGCCGAACTGCCGGAGGATTTGCCTGCTTGGCGCGAGCTGCATGATGATGCCCGGCTGCTGCGGGACATCGCAGTGGCCGAGGATGATGTGCGGAACGGTCGTGAACGCCCCTTGGCGGAAGCCCGAGAGCTGCTGGAACACAAATGGGCTCAACGTCGTTCCAAGTCCGCCTGACCGATTCGGCGCTGAACGATCTGCATGAGATCGACAATTACTGGTGCCAACGTGGCGAGCAGTACATCCGCAAGCTCATCGAGAAAGCAGAGACGGAGCTGTCATCACCCCTGCGAGCGCAAAGTGGTCGTCCGGTGCGTGTGGCGATCATGCCTGACACGCGGGAGATCCAGATCTTCAAAGGTAGCTACAAGATCATCTACCGAATCGACCCAGTCGAGAACGTCGTTCACATCCTGCGCTTCTGGCACGGTCATCGCAATGAGCTGGATTTGGACGAAGGCCGAAAGCGATTCCACGAACGGAGCCCTCGTTGGCGGAAGAACTCACCGAAATTCACCACGCTTGAGAAACACGCTTGCCCCCGTACATCTCAAAATGAACCGCCGCCGTTTTCTCCAGACCACCACCGCAGCCGCGCTGCTGCATGAGTCCGTTCAGGCCGCACCGCCTGCGACGCGCATCATCGACACGCACACGCATTTCTATGATCCCACCCGTCCCGGTGGCGTGCCGTGGCCAAAGCAAGGCTCGCCGTTGTACCGCACCGTACTGCCTGCGGACTGGCTCGCTGTGGCATCACCACATGGCATCAAGGAAACTGTCGTCGTCGAAGCCAGCCTGCTCGTGGAGGACAACCAGTGGGTTCTCAATCTCGCCGCCAAGGAGAAGTGCATCGTGGGATTCGTCGGGCATCTCGATCCCGGCGCTGAATTCGCAGGCCACCTGAAGCGTTTCGCTGCCAATCCGATCTTTCGCGGGGTGCGCTGGAGTGGTGCGTTTTTGCAGGATGCGGCGAAACAGGAGTCCGTGCTCGCCGGAGCCAAAGCGCTGGCCAAGCACGGCCTGGAGCTCGATTTGAACGGCTCGCCCGCCTACCTGCCTCACGCCGCGAAACTCGCCGCTGACGTGCCCGACCTGCGCGTCCTCATCAATCACCTCGGAGCCTCGGGCGATCCCCAGTCCCTGCGGCCCGAATGGAAGGACAACATTCGTGCCGTGGCCAAACAGCCGAACACCTTCATGAAAGTCTCCGCCCTCGTCGAGCAGGTGAAATGCGAGTACGGAAAAGCCCCGCGCGACACATCCTACTACCTCCCCATTCTCGACCACCTCTGGGAATGCTTCGGCCCGGACCGCCTCATCTACGGCAGCAACTGGCCCGTCTCTGACAAAGGCGCGACGTATGACGTCGTCTTCAAAGTCGTGGACGAGTACTTCCGCGGCAAAGGCCCGGAAGCCTGCGAGAAGTACTTCTGGAAGAATTCGAAGGCGGCGTATCGGTGGGTCGAACGCGGCTGAGTTCTGAAAAGCCCGGAGGGCTGACATAACAGGATCGCGTTTTCCGTAACGATTTCAACATGTGGAACCGCGTAGCGGTGACACAAATCTCCGCGCATCCCAGCGCACGGTCTCCACCATCAAAACGCGCCTGAGAGCCCATCACGGTTTGTGTCACCGCTACGCGGTTCGACGGAGTTCGAAAGATATGGATGGCACGGTTCCGTGGGTTGGCACCCACGGCTACGATTGTTTCACCGCTACGCGGTTCAGAAGTGCCTGGACGATTTCCGACGTCAGTTTTGATGCGATGAATTGACCTCGGCAATGTTTGGTTCCTCATTCTGATTTCGTCATTTGTTTCCCATGCGCCTCGTCCTCCAACGCGTCTCCTCCGCCTCTGTCACCGTCGATGGCACCATCACCAGTCAGATCGGCGTGGGACTGATGATCCTCGCTGGCATCGAGCACGAAGACACGCTCGAAGATGCAACGTGGCTGGTGCAGAAGCTGACGCAGATGCGCATCTTTGGCGATGCGGAGGGCAAAATGAACCTCAGCGTGAAGGACATCGGCGGCGAGCTGCTGGTGGTGAGCCAGTTCACGCTGCATGCCAGCACAAAAAAAGGCAACCGCCCCAGCTTCATCCGCGCAGCACGTCCTGAGACCGCCATTCCGCTTTACGAACAGTTTTTGACGCTGCTGGAAGCCGAGATGGGCAAGCCCGTGGCACGCGGCATCTTCGGTGCCGACATGAAGGTGGCGCTGGTCAACGACGGCCCAGTGACAATCTGCATGGACTCGCGGGCGCGGGAGTAACAAACGAAGAAGGGCGGACCGAAGTCCGCCCCTCTCATTGGGTTCTCAGGTTTTGGGGAAAGATCAGGCCAGGCGAGGCTTGACCAGCGTTTCGAGGCGGTTCACGCCGCGACGGATACGAGCTTTGATTGTGCCAAGTGGCTCATGGAGACGCTCAGCCACCTCTGCCTGAGTCAGGCCGGTGAAGTAGGTCAGCTCGATGGCTTCTCGCTGATCCTGGGTCAGGCGGGACACGGCACTGTGGAGAATGGTGTCGCGCTCCTTGAACTCGAGGTTTTCATGGCCGGAGGGCTCAAACTCGAACTGGTCCTTCTTGTTCTCAGTCTCGAAATCGTCGTTGAGACGGGACCGGCGCTGTTTGGAGCGGATGCGGTCGATGGCACGATTGCGAGCCAGCGTCGTCAGCCAAGTCAGCGGCTTGCCTTTACGGGGTTCGTAGAGGTGGGCCTTGTTCCAGACCTGCACGAGGACTTCCTGCATGACGTCCTCGGTGTCGTGGTGGTCGTTCAAGACGTTGGAAATCGAGGCAAAAATGAGGCCGCTGTACTTCTTATAGAAAGTCTGGAAGCTGGCGGAGTCACGTTCCGAGATGCGCTTCAGGAGTCGAATGTCTTCGACGACATTGGGGTCAACCTCAGGGGAATTTTCAGTCATGTTCATGGTGATTGGGGGTACCTGACAATGGGGAATAATTGCGACAAACGCCCTTTCGTCAAAGATTCGTTTCGGTTTTGTCTAATTTTTTATCGAATTTTGTCTAACTTTTGAAGCCGCCACGACTGCGGGGCCACGTTAAGGTGTGACGAATCGGGCATGATTTTATTCCCGCAGCCTGAATGGCAGGACAGCGCCGGTGGTTTCGTGGAACACGTCATGGGCACGTATCTTCATCCGTCCCAGGCCAGAGTCCAGATGCAGAAAGATTCAAACTGGCCGCCTCTTCCGGCCTCTATTTGCCTTTCCTCTTGTTCGCACCCGGCTTGACCGGCACCCCGCGCCCGTTGGGCTTGGTGGGGTCATACTCGGCGTTTTCCGTCGGTATCAGGGCCCCCACGTCTTTTTGCCAGGCCTGCAGTTCGGCGAGCATGGCCTTCACCCGCTCTGACTCCTGGGCGGCCAGATTCTTGGTCTCGCTGAGATCGTCCTTCAGATTGAAGAGCTCCGGCTGCTCCTGCTCAAACCACTGGATCAGCTTCCAGTCGCCAAGGCGCATGGCCGCACCTGGGGCGCCGCCTTGGTTGCCGTAGTGGGGGTAGTGCCAGAAGAGCGGGCGCTCGGGCAGGCCCCCCTTGCCTTCCAGCAGGGGACGCAGGCTCAGGCCGTCGATCTTCGAGGTCGGCTTGGTGCCGGTCACATCTGCCAGCGTTGCGAAGTAGTCGGGGCTGCTCACTGGCGCGCCTACCTCCACACCCGGCTTCACCACGCCCGGCCAGCGCACGATGAGCGGTTCGCGGATGCCGCCCTCATACAGCCAGCCCTTGCCGCCACGCAGAGGCAGATTGGACGTGGGAGATCCCTCGCTGGTGCTCAGGCCGCCGTTATCCGAGGTGAAAATAATGATCGTTTTCTTCGCGAGTCCCAGCTCGTCCAGCTTCGCCAGCACCTTGCCCACGGCGGCGTCCATCGCCTCCACCATGCCTGCATACACCGCATGCTCCTGCACGAGGCGTACATCTCGCGGCTCCTCACGGCCAAACTTGGGCTCCAGCCCGAGTTTCTGGCGCTTGGCCTCATACTTCGCCTGCAAATCGGGACGCGACTGCAAGGGCGTATGCACAGAGTAGAACGAGAAAAAGGCAAAGAAGGGCTCGGCCTTGTGGGCTTCGATGAACTTGTTGGCCTCCGTGGCGAGTCTATCCGGCAGGTGCTCGCCGGGCGGGCCGTCGGGCAGGCGCGGATTGCCATAAGGCACGAAGTATTTGCCCGGACCATAGGGGCCGCCGCGATCTATGCCGCCCATGTTGACGTCGTAGCCCTGATTCTCCGGCCAGAAGCCCTCGGGGCCGAGATGCCACTTGCCCGCGAAAAAGGTGGCGTAGCCGGCGCTCTTCATCAGCTCTCCCAGCGTCACCTCTTCATGCGCGAGACGGTCCGAATACGGCGCTGGCAGCAGCAGGGTGTTGCGCTTCCACCCTTCCGGCTTCAGCGGCGCGCCGATGTAGTCGGTGATGCCCGTACGCTGGGGCCAGCGACCCGTCTGCACGGCGGCGCGTGTGGGAGAGCAGACCGGGCAGGCGGCGTAGGCGTCCGTGAAACGTGCCCCTTCCTTGGCGAGGCCGTCAATATGGGGTGTCTCGTAAAAGGTGCTGCCATAGCAGCCCAGATCACGCTGGCCGAGATCATCGACGAGGAAGAAAACGACATTGGGCCGGTCGGCAGCATGCAACGAAGCGGTGAAGATGCCCAGGAGGAGCAGTGATTTCCAAAACATGGCGGATAGGAACGAACCGCTCGACTCCGACCTTGCCCTAAAACCCCGGTTTTGGCCCTGCCTTCCCCCTTGCACGCAGGCCGAATCCGCCGACTCTACGCGCCCTTTTTCAGCCATGATCCCCAACGCCTACCGTACCTTTCACTGCAACGCCGTCCGCTCAGAGCACATCGGCCAGACCGCGAAGGTCTGACCCAGGTGGTGTTCCGCCCGGAAGAGAACGCCGAACTCGCCGCCCAGAGCCATCACCTACGTGACGAAGACGTGCTGCAGATCACCGGCAAGGTCGCTGCACGCCTTGCAGGCACGGAAAACTCCAAGCTCGGCACCGGCGATGTCGAAATCGTGGCCACCGAGTTCAAGATCCTCAACAAGGCCGACGTGCTGCCCTTCCAGCTCGACCGCGAACTGTCCAACGAGGACATGCGGATGAAGTACCGCTACCTGGACCTGCGCCGCGAGCGGATGAACAAGAACATCCGCACGCGTCACAAGATCACCAACACCGCGCGCAACTACCTCGACGCCGCCGGCTTCATCGAAGTCGAAACGCCGATCTTGAGCAACCCGACGCCGGAAGGCGCGCGTGACTTCCTCGTGCCTGCCCGCTTGAACCCCGGCCGCTTCTACGCGCTGCCGCAGGCCCCGCAGCAGTACAAGCAGCTCATGATGGTCGCCGGACTGGAGCGCTACTTCCAGATCGCCCGCTGCTTCCGCGATGAAGACCTGCGCGCAGACCGCCAGCCTGAGTTCACGCAGATCGACATCGAAGCTAGCTTCATCGAGCGCGAGGACATCCTGAACCTCGTCGAAGGCCTGCTCGTCAACATGTTCAAAGCCGGCACCGGACGCGACATCCCCTCCCCCTTCCCGCGCATGACCTATCAAGAGGCCATGGACCGCTACGGCTCCGACAAGCCGGACACGCGCTACGGCAACGAGATCGTGGACATGGCCGACGTCTTCGCCAGCAGCGGCTTCAAGATCTTCCGCAGCACCATTGAGAATGGTGGCGTCGTGCGTGCTATCAATGCCAAGGGCTTTGCCGGCATCACCACCGGTCAGATGATCCGCCTCAACGAGATCGCCACGCAGGCGGGCATGAAGGTCAAGCAGCTTGCCTTCATCAAGGTGGAGCGCAACGAACAGGGCGTGCTCGAGTATAAGAGCCCGCTGTGGAAGTTCTTCAGCGAAGACGAGCAGAAAGCGCTGATCGCCAAGCTCGGCGTCGAGGAGAATGACATCGTCTTCTTTTACGCCGGCACCTGGCAGGAAGCCTGCGACATCCTCGGCCGCGTGCGCGTCGAGATCGCCAACATGACCGCGCTGACCAAGGACAGCACCGCCTTGAACTTTCTGTGGGTCGTCGATTTCCCGCTGCTGGCCCAAGATGCTGAAACGCAGAGCTGGGTGGCCGTGCATCATCCCTTCACCCGTCCGAAGACGGAAGACATTCCGCTCATGGACGCTGGCGAATACGGCAAGGTGCGCGCTGAAGCCTACGACGTGGTCCTCAACGGCTACGAACTCGGCGGCGGCTCCATCCGAATCCACGAGAGAGATCTGCAGTCCAAGATGTTCAGCGTCCTCGGCGTAAACGAAGAAGAGCAGGCGCACAAGTTCGGCCATCTGCTCGACGCCTTCCGCTTCGGCGCACCGCCCCACGGCGGCCTTGCGCTGGGTCTGGACCGCATCGCCATGCTCGTCAGCGGAGAGGACAGCATCCGCGAAGTCATTGCCTTCCCGAAGAACAACAAGGGCAGCGACATGATGACCGACAGCCCGACCCAGATCGACTTCAAAACCCTGCGCGAAATCTACATCCAGAGCACCTGGAAGGAGAAGAAGCCGGAGACGGCTGCCGCCGAGGCGCCTGTGGTGTAAAGTTCTTTTGTTGCTGTGCAACGCGAAATCCCCTGTTCCGCAAGGACAGGGGATTTTTACTTTCTCAGCGCCACCATCAGCGCATCCAGTTCCTCGCGCACCGTGTCCTCATCGCTGACCGTTTGCGCGATCTCTGCTTTCACGGCCTCACGAAATCGTTTCCGCAGGCGATGGATCGCCACTTTGACGGCCTCCATGCTCATGCCGAGTTTCGTGGCCGCATCCACTTGAGGTGTCGAATTGGCTTCCGCCGTCAGCCAAGGCTTCAGCGCATCAAAGTGCTCTGATTTGCCATCGTCACGCATATCAGTCTCCAGCCTGACGAGCGCACGCGCCAGCAACGTCAGCGCCCATTGGCGGTCAAAGGCCGCATCGGGTGCTTCGATGCGAGTGTCGGCGATTTGCAGGCCCGCCCCAGTCGTGTCGGACTCACCGTCGAGCACTGCATGGATCTGGCCACCGCCGCGCTTGGCCGCATGATCATGATCGCGTTGATTGGCGGCAAAGCGTTTCAAGATCATGAGCAGGTAGCTGCGAAATTTCCCACGCAACGGATCAGCAGTGTCAATGGTCCCACCCGCAAGGAGCTTGGCGAAGAAGTCATGCGCCAGATCCCGCGCCACATCCTCCGCACGCCCATCACGCCGCAGAAACGCCACCACCGGCGCGTAGTAGGCCGCGCACAATTCGCTGAGCGCCGCCTTCGCCTGCGTGTCTTCGCCGCGCGAACGGGAGACGAGTGTCCAGCGGGTGTCGTGGAAGGAAGAGGTCATGGCTGGGTAGGACCATTCGGCGAATAATACGAAAAGAGCATCTTCCCGATGATCTTGTCCCACGGCATGAAGAACTTTTCCGGACTGCTGCCGCGTTTCAGCTGCAGGCCTTTGGGTTCGACAGCGACAACCCGTGCGAGCCACGTCTGCCCGCTTTCATGCGCATAGGCGATGAGATCACCTGCGGCAAAGCCCGTGTTCAACCGCGATGCCAGCCACCGGCTGCCTTTGGCAACTCCCGGCTCGTTGCCATGAGGGATCGAATACGAGGCGCAGATGAAGGCTTTGATGAAGTAGCCCAGAACCAGCGCCGGGAGAATCATTTCGATATTTCGTATGAGCCGATGAGGCTTGATGGCAGGACGCCCGACCGGATGCCTGTGCATCCACACCAGCGTGGACACCACGGAGGCCGCCACCGCCACCAGCTTGAGTGTGATGGCGGCCCACGAGTAGGCGTCCTGATGGCGCGGTAGTTGATAAAAACCCGCGATGCCCGCTGCAATGACTGCAAGCGACCAGCCAAAGAGATGCCTCCCAAAAACGGCGTTCACGTCATACCAGCGCTCGTCAGACAGGAAGGTCGAGGGAAGGCGCACGCCATAAAAGGAGTTCATTGGCACCAGACGCAGCCAGAGCGGCAGACTGAGTGCTGCAAGGACGCAGCCGACGATTTCGATCGCGGATGCTATGAATGTTTGCGCGGTCAGACCCGACTGGCCTGCATGGACCCAGTGGATGGTCATCCAGAGGAGAGCCAGGAACATCAGGATGGCAGCGGGAAGAAGCCAGAGCACGCGGGAGGGGCGCTCATGCCATGCGGTCGGACGTTGAGCACCGCCCTGCGCTTCAAATTCGAGCTGCCGGCGCGCCCACCACGGCATGAGCACGGATGGGATCATCATTGGCAGCCAGATCCAGGAAGCCACTAAGCCGGTTTGATTGGTGAACCGCACCAGCCATAGCAGCAAGGGCGGCGCCTCTATGAGATTCCTCATCACATGAGGTGCATGCACCTGACCGCCCATGCCGCTAACCAGCGCATACACCTGCCCTCCATACGCATGCACACCTGCCGCGAAACCTCCCACAGCATCCCAGCCCAAGGCCAGGCCGCCTGCGGATAAAAAGCCCACGCTCAGGCCTCCATAAGCCAGCAGCAAGGCAAGGGCGAATCCACCCCAGGAGATGAGGCCAATGCTCATGCCTCCGAGCGCACAAACACCGACGGCCATGCCGCCACAGGCGAACAAGCCACGCGCATAACCACCAAAGGCCACCACACCCACGGCACGGTCTCCGAAGGCAAAGAAGCCGCGCGCTGTGCGCTTGCGCCCCGTTGTGGGATCAATGCCTGAGGTGATGTGCAGCAGCGGCCAGCCAAGCAGTGTGCGCTTGGACTTGTACTCAAAGCTGCTGAACCGCAGGGCCAGCGAGCGCCGCATCTGCGGCGGCATGGAGGCGATGCCTTCGATCTGCGTTTTGAACTCGCCCGCACTCTGCTGGCGCATGGCGCGATCTTTGGCCAGAGCACGGAAGACGACCTCGTCCATGTTGCCATTCACGGCGGATTTCTCCGAAGGCGCAGCAAAGCGGCCCAGCGGGAGCTCGCCGGTGAGCATCTCATAGAAGACCACGCCGAGGCTGTAGATGTCAGCGCGATGATCCACGCTGCCGGGCTTCTCGATCTGCTCCGGCGCCATGTAGGGCGCGGTGCCGAGCTTCGCACCGCTTTGCGTGAGCATCATACCACCATCGCCATTTTCATCGAGGATCTTGGCGATGCCGAAGTCGGCGATCTTCACTCTGCCCTTCGCATCCAGCAGGATGTTTTCCGGTTTGATGTCGCGGTGCAGCACACCCTGGCTGTGGGCATACTGCAGCGCCTCACACATCACGGGGATGATGGTCAGCGCCTGCTCCGGCGTGAAGCGACCGGCACGCATGGCCTGGCGCAGGTTCACGCCATCGACGTACTCCATGACGAGGAAGCAGAAGCCACCGCTCTCGCCAAAGTCATGCACGGTGACGATGTTCGGATGGCTGAGCCGTGCGAGCACGCGCCCCTCACGCGTGAAGCGCTCTGCGAAGCCCGGCGTGGCTGCGAGGGACTTGGGCAGCACCTTGAGCGCCACCATGCGGTCGAGCCTCGGCTGCCGCGCACGGAACACCGCGCTCATGCCGCCGTGGCCGATGAGATCTTGGATTTCGAGATCAGGAAACGCGGCGGCGATTTCCGCCAGCGTGGGCAGGTCACGCTGGGTGAGCGGGAGCGTGTCGGCGCCGCCGTCCGTCGGCATGGCCGCAGCGGCCATCAGGTCGGCAGGGTTCAGTCCGTGGAAGGGATCGGATGAGGGCGTGGGAGTGTCCATGATACCGGCTGCATGGGGAAGATGGCGACGAAGGTTACACAAGATTATGCAGCCCAGGCCAGAAACTTCATTCCTAGGCATGGAATCCCTTCTTGCGAAAATGAGGCGGCACCGTCACAATCGCGGCCCAACCTCCCCAACCCGCAACCATGCGCCTCCTCGCGCTACCCACCTTTTTCCTGCTTCTCATGTCGATCTCCGGTTCGTCAGTCGCTGCCAGCGTCGAATCTTCCGTTTGGGGAAAAACCCCGGCGGGTGAGGAAGTGAAGCTCTTCACGCTGCGAAATGGCAGCGGCATGGAAGCCAGGATCACCAACTGGGGCGGCTACATCGTCTCTCTGAAGGTGGCCGACAAAAAAGGTCAGTTCGCTGATGTCGTGCTCGGCTTTGACTCGCTAGACGGTTATCTTGGCAAAAACCCTTTCTTCGGCTGCATCACAGGGCGATATGCCAACCGCATCGGCCATGCCGTGTTCAAGCTTGATGGCGTGGAATACAAGGTGACGGCCAACTCCGGCAAGCATCAGCTCCATGGCGGCAAGGAAGGCTTCGACAAAAAGCTCTGGTCAGCCAAAGAGATCCCGAATGGCGTGGCACTCAGCTACACGAGCCCCGATGGCGAGGAAGGCTACCCCGGCACGCTGAAGTGCCGCGTGACCTACACGCTCACCGAAGAGAACGGCCTACAGATCGACTACACGGCCACCACGGACAAGCCCACCGTCCTCAACTTGACGAACCACGCCTACTTCAATCTTTCCGGCGAAGGTAGCGGCGACATCCTCGGCCACGTGCTGACGATCCCGACGGATCAGATCACGGCCACCGATGACGACCTCATCCCCACGGGAGAGATCGCCAGCATCAAGGGCACCCCGCTGGATTTCACCAACCCGCACACGATTGGCGAACGCATTGGCGCGGACTTCAAACCGCTCATCCAGGGCATCGGCTATGATCACAACTACGTCCTCTCCGGCAGCGGCCTGAAGCTGGCCGCCACGGTCAAGGAGCCAACGAGCGGCCGCGTGATGACCGTGCGCACCACCGAGCCCGGCGTGCAGCTTTACACCGGCAATCACCTCAACGGTGTGCCCGGCAAAGGCGGCCACATTTATGCAAAGCGTCATGGCTTCTGCCTCGAAACGCAGCATTATCCTGACAGTCCGAACCATCCTACCTTCCCTAGCGTGACCCTGCGCCCGGGTGAGACTTTCCAAAGCACCACGATTTACCAGTTTTCCGCCGAGTGAGCGCCACCACCGTCCTGACCGATCGAGTCCCTCTGTTTGAAACCGAGCCACCTGCTTTTATTCAGGAGCAGGATTTTGCCGCGAGGCAGTATCGTGGCCGTCGTGACAACCAGGAAGACTACTATGCCTTTGCCGACGCCGCCGAACCCGAGGAGCGCAGTCTCGAACGTCTGCTGCTTGTCATTGGCGACGGACTCGGTGCCCATGCAGGCGGCAGCGTGGCCAGCTACATCGGGGTGAATGCCTTTGTGCGCGCCTACCATGAGCAGGACGGTCCGCATTCCTGGAAGCTCAAGCATGCCGTCGAGACAGCGAATGAAACCCTCGGCATCATCACCAGCCGCATGCCGAACGTGGCACCGCCCATGGGCACCACCATGGTGGGAGTACTCATCACTCCGAAGACGATGGAATGGATCAGCGTGGGCGACTCACCACTCTTCATCTTCCGCGATGGCGTGCTGCACCGTCTCAACGCCGACCACAGCCTTTCTCCGCTTATCGACGCCCGTGCTGATCGTGGTGAGATCACCCGCGAGGAAGCTGAAAATCACCCTGACCGACACACCCTGCAGGCTGCGCTGCTGGGCATGCCGCTGGCAATGATCGACACCCCCGCAGAGCCCTGGCCTCTGAAGAAAGGCGACATCATCATCGCTGCGAGCGATGGCATCTTCACGCTCACCCACAAGGCGCTCGAAGAACTGCTTAGCTTTGGCAAGCACACCACGGCGGACAAAATCGCCGACGCGATCATCTTCGCCATCCGCCGCATCAACAACGACCGTCAGGACAACACGACGGTCGGTGTGGTCAAAATCGGGTAAGCCTTGGAAAGTAGTACCGAACTTGAGTTCGTTCTGGAGAGGACATTGCCTCGCCCCAGGCACCCAAGCCACGAGCTCAAGCTCATGAGTACTTTCCTGATCACAGGCCCAACTCCCGTTTCACGATGCCGACGCCCGCCACCATGCTGGCGAGCTTCTTCTTCGCCGCCCAGCGTGCGGTCTGACTGAGACCGCAGTCGGGCGCAAAGACGAGCTTTTCGGCAGGTGCATGCTTCAGGCAGGCGCGCACCACATCGGCGATCTGCTCCGGCGTTTCGATGTGGTAGCTCTTCACGTCGATGATGCCCACCGCCACGTCGTAGCGCTCGGCCATCGGCTTGATGACCTCCAGCTCGGCGTATTCGCGGTTCGCCATCTCCACGTGAACCTCGTCGCAATGCAGATCGAGGAAGGCCGGAAACAGTGGCGCGTATTTGCGCCAGCCGACGGGGTGGCCTTTGAAATTGCCAAAGCAGAGGTGCGTGCAGATGCGCGCCTTGCCGTAGCCGCTGCTCACGGTGCGATTGAAGATGTCCACGAAGCGCTTGGTGTCCTCGCGGTAGCCGTAGCAGCTCATGCTCGGCTCATCGACGCAGATTTCCTCCGCGCCCGCCGCCACCAGATTGGCGATTTCCTGGTTCACGATGGGCAGCAGCGCCTCCGTGATGGCGTAGCGGTCTTTATATTTCGCATTCGGTGCCAGCCGCCCGCTGAGCGTGTAAGGTCCGGGCACGGAGACCTTCAAGCGCTTGCCCGTGTGTGAGGCCAGCCTCTGCAGGCGTTCAAACTCTTCCACCACGCCCAGCCCACGCGGCGCACGCAGTTCGCCGACGATCTCGTGCTTCCCACGCTGATCATGCGCAGGTGGCCCAAACCGCCGTGGGCTGGCCGGTTCGAGCGCGATGCCTTCGATGAAGCCATAGAAGGAGAGATTGAAGTCAAAGCGCGTCTGCTCGCCATCCGTGATGACATCCAGCCCGGAGGCGATTTGATCCTGGATGGCCACCTGCGCGGCGTCGTCCTGCATTTCTGCGATGTCTGCGCTGCCAAATTCCGCGAGATGCCGGGCCGAAAACTCAAGCCACCCGGGAAAGGGATAACTACCGATGACGGAGGTGCGGAGCGGTTGGGATTGCATGGTGCATTGAGTTTATGCGTGAGTGGCAATCATCACCAAGTCGAAGCCGCAAAGCACAACCGATGCGGCGGGAAGGTGCAATGACTACGGCGAATGTCGCAACGGTTTTGTGCCACCGCTACGCGGTTCAACGGAGCGAAAACTACCCTTGATGCGTGATCCGTGGGTTGGCACCCACGGCTACGATTGTGCCAGCGCTACGCGCTTACAATCAACAAGCCCCGAAGGAACCCACGCGTGACGTGCCTGGTCCAGCAATTGCATGCTGATCACAAGCCCGTAGGACTGCCACAATAACAGCCATGGGTGAAACCCACAGACCGCCTGCCATGCCAGAATCACATACGTAGAACCGCGTAGCGGTGACACAAAACCGCCGCTACACCTCAAACCCCCAGCTTCGCATAATACTTCGCGATCCGGCGTGCGTGTTCGTCATACGCGGCTTCAAACAGCTCGGTGGCTTTCGCGGCACCGACGACTGCGCCGGCGGCGAGCACCTTCGGTGGCTGGCCGGCTTTGACCAGCCGATCTGCCACTTCGGCTTTGACGGCGTTCACGAGCAAACAACCGCCTACCGTGCTGCCGGGGGCGACAGGGGTGTCGAGGTTTTCAATCTTGATCATCGCATCGCCCACGGGTGCGCCGGTATCGAGGACGATGTCGGAGAAGTCCTGCAGCTTTTTGCCGTCGCGATGGTGGCTGGTGCTGGCCTCGCTGTGCGTGGTGCTGATGATGGCGACGACTTTGACGCCGCGCCGTTGGAATTCTTCGGCCATCTCAACCGGGACGACGTTGCAGCCACCGCTGGAAATGACGAGGGCGCTGTCGCCGGGCATGAGATCGAAATTTCGCAGGATGCGGTTCGCCAAGCCGCTGACGTTTTCGAGGAACATGGCCTGCCGCTGGCCGTTCGCGCCGACGACGAGATTGTGGAAGGTCAGCGAGAGTTCGACGATGGGATTGAAGCCGGGGAAGGAGCCGTAGCGGGGCCACATCTCCTCCACCAAAATGCGGCTGTGGCCGGAGCCAAAGACATGCACCATCTGCCCTGCGAGAATCGTCTGCGCGAACATGTCGGCGGCCTGCTGGATGAGCGGAAGCTGATCGCGGACACGATTGAGAAGGCCTTGGCTGGCGTCGAGGTATTGGAGGGCGGGAGTCATGGAAAAAAGGAAGTTGAGTTTAACCACAGAGGCCACGGAGAGACACAGAGTCCGAAATTCCGTTCCTCTGTGGATCTCTGTGAACTCTGTGGTTGATCAGTGAGGTTGCAAAAGATTGAAAACGGAACCGAGGCATCCGGCGCTGTCGCCGAGGCTGGCAGAAACAATGCGCGCCTGATGGCCACCAGGCCTCCATTCGAACCCGGCGAGGGCTCGTTGCAGCGGATCAAACAGACGAGCACCAGCACCAACGGCGATGCCACCGCCGACGATGACGACTTCGGGGTCGAGCACGTTGATGAGCGAGGCGATGGCAGCGGCGAGATGGCGGACGGAGGTGAGCCAGACTTTGGCGGCGTGTTCATCGCCAGCACTGAAGGCATCGAGCAGCGCGTGGGTGGTGGCGTAACGGCCATCGCCACGCAGGGCGATGGTCTGATTGCCGATGGCGTCTTCCAGGCTGCCGGGGGTGTTGAAATCATCGCACGCGGCATTCGCGTCGATGGTGATGTGTCCGAGATGGCCCGCACGGCCGATCTTGCCGCTCAAGAGGCTTCCGCCGCTCCAGATCGCGCCACCGACTCCGGTGCCGAGCGTGAGCATGAAGGCATCCTGTATATCCTGAGCCGCTCCGGCCCAGACTTCGCCGAGCAGCGCGGCGTGGGCATCATTCAGCACGCGGCACTCGCGCTCCAGAAAGGCGGACCAGTGGAATTTTTCAAGCCCGTGCATGCGGCCGGGCATCCAGTCGATGCAATGGCCGTCGGGGTTTGCCAAGCCGGGTGCAGAGAGCCCAACGCGGAGTTTGTGCCCGGCCTGCGCCTCGAACTCATTCACAATCTCACGCACGGTGAGCGCAAAGCGTGGCGTGTCGCCGTCAAATTCACCATCGCGAGTCGGCCGCGAGAGCGTGGCTACCGTCTGGGCACTGGTCATGTCCACGAGTGCGGCTTTGATGTTCGTGCCGCCGAGATCAATGCCGATGGCTTGGTTCATGATGCTTGGAGTTGCCCTTCGCTGACAGTCCAGCCGCCATCCACCGCGAGGACCTGGCCGGTGATGAATTTGGAATCGGGCGAGAGCAGCAGCAGAGCCGCGGCATCGCAGTCGGCGGGCTGACCGATGCGGCCGCCGTCGAGGGGTTGCTTGGTCTTGATGAAGTTCATGATGGCTTCGTTGCTCACAGCGCGCTGGGACATCGGCGTCTCGACCAACGCGGGGGCGATGACGTTCACACGAATGTTTTGCGGCGCGTAGTAGGCGGCGATGGATTTGCTGAAGCCGATGATGCCCGCTTTGGCCGCAGCGTAGGCGTGGGAGGCGAAAAACTGCGCGGAGGGCGAGTAGCCGAGAACGCTGGCCATATTGAGGATCACGCCGCCGCTGCCCTGCTTCAGGAACTGGCGCACGGCAGCGCGGTTCGAGTAGATGACGGAGTTCAGATTGAGGTCGAGCGTGTAGCTCAGGCCGTCATCGGTGAGTTCATGCAGCGGGCCGTCTCCCTTACTGCGTCCGCTGCCGCCGGCGACGTGGTAGAGGGCGTGAAGATGGTCCACCATGCCGATGGCACGCTCCGCCGCCTCCGGCGTGGCCGCGTCCGCAGCGAACCCACGCGCGTTCGGGCCGAGGGCAGCCAATGCAGCATCCACATTGGCCTGCGAACGGCTGGTGACGACAACCCGAGCACCTGCTGCGACGAGTTTTTTCGCGGCGGAGAGGCCAAGCCCGGTCGTGCCGCCCATGATGACGATGTTCTGGCCGGAAAGGGAATGCATGTTGAGTGAAGGAGTCGGACGTGCGATGGCGTTGTTCAAGCTCACTCATGAACACACGACGTACTTTCCTGCGCAACCTCTCAAGTTTGGCTTTTACGGCTCCGTTGATGGCGGAAACGCCGAAAACCAAGAACACCGTGTGTTTTTTCACCAAGCACCTGCAGGGGCTGAGCTTCGATGACATCGCCAGTCTGGGCGCGGAGGCGGGCTTCAATGGCGTGGAGGCACCGATCCGGCCCAAGGGTCACATCGAGCCGGAAAAGGTGGCCGATGAGCTGCCAAAGTTCATCGAGGCGCTGAAGAAGCAGGGCCTGGAAATGACCATCATGACCTCCGGCATCAATGAGGTGAGCAAGGAGCAGCACACGGAGGAGGTGCTGCGTACAGCGGCCAAGCTGGGCGTGAAGCGCTTCCGCATGAACTATTTCAAGTACGACCTCAAGCAGCCTATCTGGGAACAGCTCCAGGCCGTGCGGCCCAAGATTAAGGACCTCGTCGCCCTGTGCAAAGAGATCGGCATCCAGCCCATGTTCCAGAACCACAGCGGCAAGGATTACTTCGGCGCGCCCGTGTGGGACATCTTCTCCATCATGCGCGAATACCCGGCGGCAGACTTCAGCTTCGCCTACGACATCCTGCACTCCACCTGCGAAGGCGGCCTGTCCTGGCCCCTGGAGTTCAACCTCGTCAAAGACCACATCGGCGCCGCC
>NCCR01000384.1 GCA_002279765.1 Verrucomicrobia bacterium 12-59-8
TTGCTCCATGATTGAAGGTGGTTTGGATGCGTGGGTTGAAAAGTCTCCCCGAACAATATAATCGTCGCCCGTGCCCTTTTTGGTCTGATGGGTCGCCAAATTCCGCACGTCTGGCCATAGGCTGACCCCGTGACCGGGGTCCACCCTGAAGAGGCGCACCGACGCTTTGCCTAGTTCTTACTGCTCCTGGATTCGCATGAGCTGCTGGCGGAGCTGCTCGAAGTCCACCGGCTTCACCAGATGGGCGGAGAACCCGGCCTCCCTGGACTGTCTCAGGTCTTCTTCCATGCCGTACCCGCTCAAAGCAATGCCCTGACACTTGTACAGGCGCTTGATTTCGCGCATCAAATCCATCCCGCTCCCATCCGGCAGCCCCAGATCGCTGATCACCACATCGAAGCACTCTGTCGCAGCAGCGGTGAGCGCTTCCTGCACCGAGCCGGCACTCACGACGTAATGCCCGCTGCGCGTCAGCAGCCGCACCAGCACATTGCGTGTCTCCTCATGGTCATCGACGGTGAGCAGCCGCAGCGTGCGGCTCTCACCGCTCTGCGGCAGGTGTGCCTGATCAATTCGGTCAGGCTCATCCGTGGTTTCAAGGATGATGGTGAAGGTGGTGCCCTGTCCCGCCCCCGCGCTCTCCGCCTGAATGCTGCCACCATGGGCCTCTATGATCGCGTGGGCAATCGCCAGCCCCAGGCCCAGTCCGCCGTAGCGATGCTGCCCGGCGATGTCGCCCTGCTCGAAGGCTTTGAAAATATGCGGCAAAACAGCCGCATCGATGCCGATGCCTTCGTCTTTAAAGCTCACCACGATCCTGCCCGCGTCATCATTGTGTGTGCTCACCGTGATGCTTCCGTCGGCGGGTGTGAATTTGACCGCGTTCTTCAGCACGTTCCAAAACACCTGCTGAATGCGTGTAGGATCCACCAGCGCATGCTGCCGGGTTGCTGTCAGGTTGAAGACAATGCCCAGGTCCTTGTCGAGGGCGTCGTTGCGGATGATCTCGTCGGTGTGATCCAGCAGCTTGTGCACGTCGGCCGCCACGGGCGCCACGTGCAATGTCCCACGACTGATGCGGGTGATGTCCAGCAGGTCATCAATCAGCCGGGCCTCCAGCGTGATGTTGCGGAACACCATCGCAAGCTGGTCCCTCACATCCTGCGGCAGGTCGGGGTCCTCCCGCAGTGCCTCGGCAGTCATGAGCACAGGCGTCAGCGGCGTGCGCAGCTCGTGGCTCAGCGCCGCCAGGAAATCATCCTTCGCCCGCGAGGCCACTTCGACTTGCTCCTTGGCCAGCGCCAGTGCTTCCGTCGCCGCGCGCTGCTCGGTCACATCCGTGTTGGTGCCAAACCAGCGCACTACTTTACCGCTCTCGTCGCATATCGGAATGGCGCGGGAGAGAAACCAGCGGAAGTTTCCATCCACGCCCAGCAGCGGGAAGGTGTCCTCCCAGACTGTGCCGGTGGCCAGATGCTGCTGCCATTTCTGCGTCACCTTTTCCTGATACTCAGGATGAAGCAGGCTCCTCCGGCCCGCGACCTTCATTCCTTCATAACTCGTGCCCGTGTAGTCAAACCAGCGCTGGTTAAACCAGATCAGCGTCCCGTCGGGCTCCGCCATCCATGCCAGTTGCGCGATGTTGTCCGCCAGCGCGCGGAAGCGCGCGGCGCCTTCCTCCAAAGCTTCGCTGGTGCGCTTGCGTTCCGTGATGTCCAGATTCGTTCCCACCACCCACTCCACCTCGCCTCGCTCGTTCTTGCGTGTGGTTTCCACCGCTTCGATGTCACGGCACTCGCCATCATTACGCCGCCGGATGCGGAATTCGCGGCGGCTCTTCCCTCCATGCTTCATCGTGTTCTGCAGGATCGCTTCCTGCTCGGCCAGATCTTCGGGCAGCACCGCTTTCTTCCAATCATCATACGTCAGCACGCCACCCGGTGTGGGGTCGATGCCGTAGATGCGGAACAACTCCGCATCCCAGACAAGCTGGTCGGTGACCACATTCCATTCCCAGATCCCCACCGCCGTCGCCTCCGTCGCCAGTCGCATTCGTGCTTCGCTGTCACGCAGCGCCTGCTGCGCCTGCTTCAGTCCCGTGATGTCCAGATGGATGCCCGCCCAGCCCGTGAGCACGCCCTCTTCATTTCGCACCGCCACACCTCGGGCCAGGATCGCATGCCACCGGCCGTCCACACCACGGAAGCGCTGCTCCATGTCCCAGTTTCCCTGCGTGCGCACGCACTCCTCCCACGCTGCCAGCGTGTGCCCCACATCATCGGGATGCAGCAGCTCGGCCCACCCAAAGTTGGAACACTGCTCCTGCGTGATCCCCACGAGTTTGAGAAAACTCTCGCTCGCATAAGTGTTCCGCCCGGCCACGTCACACGTCCACACTCCGTAGTTGATGGATTCACCGATCGCACGATACAGCCGCTCGCTTTCCCGCACTTTTTCCACCGCCCGCTTGCGCACCGTGATGTCCTGAATCACCGCCTCGTCCAGGGTGATGCGGATCGCCCGGCTGAAGTCGCGCTGCTGCTGGGCCAGCTGGATCAGGCGCTCGGCGCGACATTTTCAGGCAGCAGGTGAAAGCGCGCGGCATACGGCGCATTCACAAAGGTGTACCGTGCCTGCGCATCGCATTGCAGGATCATCACCGGCACGTGATCGGTGACAAAGCGGAACTGCGCCTCCCTCGCTCTCAGCGCATCTTCCGCCCGCTTCTGTTCCGTCACATCGTAGTAGTAGCATACCACGCCCCACTGTCCGTCAGGCAGCATCACGCGCTCGATTTTCCAGTCGTAAGACTCGACCGCGCCCACGTCGGCCCGTTGCTCGGTGAGCGGTGCCGCCACGTAAGGTTCGCCCGTTTTTAAAGTGTGCCGAAAGCGCGTGACCGCTTCCGTTGCGAAGGGTTCAGGCCACAGGATGTGCATCACCTCCGCAAAGTCACGGCCAATCAGCGGCCGCACATTGGCAAAGACCTTCTGCGAACCTGCGCTGACCTGCCGCATGCGGAAGTCCTCGTCCACCACATACACACCAAAGGGCGCGTTCTCGATCAGATTGAAAAAAGTGTCGTGGTGCCTGCGCAGTTGCTCCTCCGCCTGCTTGCGTTCGGTGATGTCTTCGATGGCCAGCAGGAGGTGTTCTGCCATGCCCGCTTCCGTGTCCGTGCGCCGCGCATTCAGCAGCATGGTTCGCCTCCCAATGCCATCGAACTCATGCGTCACCTCGAGGTTGTTGAAGGCATGATTTCGCACAATCACCTCGTCAAGCAGCTTCCGCAGTCCCGGGATGTCCCACTTCCCATGGCTGATCGCATAAATCACCCGGCCTTCCGTCTCGGCGGGCGTAAGTTGGAAAGTCTGGTAAAAGCTCTCACTCGCCGTGCACACCCGCAGGTCGGGTTGCAGCACCAGAAACGGCACAGGCACCGCACGCAGCAGCTTTTCGGTGCATTGGTTCGTGGCCTCGGACTTGCTCGTGAGCGGCGGCAGGTGCAACCCCGCCTCCATTTTTTTGACCTCATCATCTGAGGATGGCACTGTGCCGCGCTGATGAGCCGTGGCTTTTTTCATGACATTCGATGTTCAAAAACTTCGGACTGCACAGATAAGGTGTTGATGATCATGAAGCATGAAGACTAGCTAAAGACTTGCCCATAGGCGAGAGATAGTTTTCGGATCTCACAGTTCAACCTCATTCGCTGAGACTGTTCCTCTTTCGTTTGCAGGGAACAACGCCTCCAACGTTGCGCGCATATCCAGAAAAATCCTCATGAGGACAAAGGATGGACTGGCGCTCAGGAGTCTGAGGTTTTCGTGACAGCCTGCGTTCCCGCTGTAGCCTCGTCCCTCAGAAATGGAAGAACCCGCTGTTCCTTGGTCACGTGTTGCCGCATTCGTGCGCCAGCATACGCATGACGTACGCAGCCCCAACGGCGCGTCCCTCACGCAGCGTTATGTTCCAGAAGAGAGTTGTTTGAAGACGCACATCGCCCTCCCCGCAGTGTGAACAACCGCCGTCGCGAAGGGCGGGGCAGCGCAAACAAACTCCCTTCCACGCCACGCCATCGCAGGGACTCATCGCAGCGCCTGATCCCTCCCTCAGCAGCTTCCCCGATCTGCGAATAACCGGGGAGCAAGTGGAGCGACGTCCTTCCCACGCCCACCGTGTGAGCATTCAAATCTGCTCGGGCCTTGCCTTTCACTACATCCGGTCCGTCCCTGATCCACGAATCATGCGGAGCCTATTTCTCTTCCCAACACTCCCACATGAATTCCTTTCGAGTCAGGCAAGGCCATCCCTATCCACTCGGATCCACATGGGACGGCACCGGCACCAACTTCGCCCTGTTCAGCGAGAACGCCACGAAAGTGGAGCTCTGCCTCTTCGACCCCCAGGACCCCAATCGCGAGGTGGCGCGAAAGCAGCTCCGGGAAAAGACCGATCACGTGTTTCACGGTTACCTCAACGACGTCAAACCTGGGATGCTCTACGGCTACCGCGTTCACGGCCCCTGGCAGCCGGAGATCGGTCATCGCTTCAACCACCGCAAGCTCCTGCTTGATCCGTATGCCAAAGCCATCACCGGCGGCTTTCATTGGAGAGACGAAATGTTTGGCTACCGCATTGGCGGCAATGAGGATTTTGAGATGGATAAACGCGACAACGCCGCGTTCATGCCTCGCTGCGTGGTCGTGGACAACAAGTTCGACTGGACCGGTGACCGGCGCATCGACCGGCCGATGGCCGAGACCGTGATCTATGAGGTGCACGTGAAGGGCTTTTCAAAGCTGTGGTCCCTCCTGCCCGCCAGGCTGCGCGGCACTTATGCAGGTCTCGGCTCACGTCCCGCCATCGCCTATTTCAAGCACCTCGGCATCACCGCCGTGGAGCTTCAGCCTGTGCACCACTTTGTGAATGACCAGTTTCTTGAGGAACGCGGTCTGACGAACTACTGGGGCTACTCATCCATCGGCTACTTCGCCCCCGAGCCACGTTATTCTTCCAGCGGAACGGTGGGTCAGCAGGTGACGGAGTTCAAGCAGATGGTGAAGAACCTGCATGCAGCCGGGATTGAGGTCATTCT
>NCCR01000011.1 GCA_002279765.1 Verrucomicrobia bacterium 12-59-8
ATGGGACACTACATCAATCCCCCTCAAGACAAGCAATTCTGGCTGGAAGCCAACGGTGCCGTCTGGCATCCGAAAGGCATCCACGACCCGGAGATGTTCCACTACTACCTTAACCGCGGACAGGCAGTGGTTTGTCTCGTCCAGAATGATGGCTTCACAGCCGGGGCCATCTGCACCTCCCCGGACGAGATCAGCCGGTTCCAGATGACGGCCGATGACACTCGTTCCCGCCAGTGGTGGGCAGTTCCCCTCGAAGCCCTCTACTCCATCAACCCCGAGGTGCGAGCCTACTTCGACCCGGAGGCGAAAGATGCGTCGCAGGAGCTGCAAGACAACGCCGCGAAGTTCTCCCTGCTGTGCCAACAGTTCGAGAAGGACATCGCGGCGCTGGGGACATTGGGCTGGACCTTCATCGCTGCGATACAGGAGAACGAGCATTGCTCGGTTGTAGCGCACAGGCATGGGCAGCGACCGGAGGATGTGGTGCATGCTATTGCATTTGCATCCCTGGAGATGGCCGACCAGATCGATGAGATCATGCGCGCGGGAGTGGACATCAAGAGCCTGATCTTCGACATGCACTCGAAGCGTGCGGAGGAGCGGATTTCCAAGATCATCGAAAAGGCGGTGCAGGGATGAGGCTCACACAACTTCCCATCCTGAAAATGTTCGCGAAGGTGGTGCCGGACTACGAGGCGAGTCTACGAGCCCGAGCGAAAGCAGGACAACTGAACGTGCATCGAGTGTTCGACATCGAAGCCCATGCGATTGCAGTGGAGAGGAAAGGAGACTTACGGCAACACTTCGCGAGGTTAGCCTCGGGACTACCCACGACCAACAAGCACATCGATGTGAGGAGATGACTATCATGACACCAGAATGCCTTGCGACCCTGAAGGCCGCAGATGACTACTTCAACGTCCCGGAGAGGCACGCAGTGTTCGCGTATTTCGTCCGGGATGTGGGAGGGAAGACAGTGGAGCTGAAGAAGGACAGCTATGCCGCCAGCGGACGGATGAAGGAAGACGTCGAAGCCCTCGCCCCAAAATGCTCGGCCATGTGTGCTATGACTGCATTCACGCACTTCGCGCCGAATGAGGAAGTAGCGAATGAGGCGGCGAAAGTGTTCGCGTCGTTTGGGGGCTTTAGCTGGGACGCAGTGGAAGCTGTGAACAATGTCAAGGCGGACTTTTCGGCAGGCATGGCCCCAGGCAGCGCCTATCGTTCCCGCCCGGCCTACCACTATGTGAAGGTCCTGTTGAAGGCCGCGATTGAGGAAGGAGAGAAACAGCAAGCGTAAGATAGCCTACCCAACTTGCCCCAGCGGACCTTCATGTGGTCCCTGGGGTTTTGGGCTGAGGCTCCCGGCCTACATACTAACACGGAGGTTGATAACATGGCGACGATCTTTGATCTGGAACAAGAAGACGAGGTGGTGGAAGCAGTGCCCCCGCATAAGTTCTGGCGTGCGGTCTGGTATTCCCCTAAGGGTTTCATCGAGTTCGGCTTTCGACTACGCTCGTATTTTTTGGACAAGTTTACTGTGGTGACAGGTCCCATTTTTCCCACTGCGGAAATGGCAGAGCAAAGCAATCTTGCCATGGAGTCTCGAGTGCTGAGAAAACAACCGGATTACTCTGGACGCTTTATTCGAGCCATCAAGGTTAATGAGAATGGGGAGCCCATCTAATGGCGAGCGAAATCAAACTACACTGGTCGACCACCCAGGGGTGTATTGTGGTGGAGTTGCCGAGCGGTACCACCCTGCACCTGAGCAGGCAAGATGCTCTCTTCGTCCATCCCTTTCTCGATGCCCTGCACCTCATCCAGTCCCACGACCCCGCGTGGTTACTCCGGCCCATCACCGAGAAGCAATTCCGTGGGTTCTACGCGAGGTGGCGAGCGGACGGGAACAAGGCCCTGGAGGCGGCGTTGGACGAGATGAACCCAACTAAGCGGGACCGACTGTCCCAGACCCAGATCGACACCCTGCGGGATAAGTACCTGCAGGATGGGAAGGTAGTGGTGAAGCCACTGCAAAGGACGCCGAAGGGCATCAATCTCGATGACCTGATTATTTAAGGAGAAGTGATATGACTGAGAATGTATGGAGACAAGCCCTGGTCCCGTGGAAGGAGGGTGGGCGGGCTTATACCTACCTCCTGCCCCCTGACCTCCCGGCCGAGATCGGAGACATGGCTATGGTTGAGGGACCGAAGGGTACACCCTTCTGCTTCCCCATCGTGGACATCGTGCCGCATGAACCCACTACCTTCCAATGCAAGCCAGTGTGTAATGTGTACTCGGCGGAGCAATGGGCGCTGATGGTCCAAGCGGAGCAGACGGAGAAGCCGACGGTGAGTATGGATGAGCGGTATCCTGAGTGGAAGGCCGAGGCGGCGAATATGTTTGTGGAGGGGAGGTGATGAGACGGATGACGATTAGTCTGGTGTTGAAGTTCAATGACCTTCCCAGCGGCCTTACCGCCGAGGGCTACGCGGCACTGCTCAAGCACACCATCGAGCGTTCGATCAACCCTTCCTTCAAAACAGTCGTGACCGTGACGAAGGCGAAGGAATGGAAGAGGAAAGGAAAGAAAACTAATGGATGACATCAAACCAAACCCTTATATGGGCGAGGCCATCTCCATTGCCTTTGGGAAGTTCTGGCCGAGGGAGGGTGACATACCCGCCTCCATCAGTGTCTGGTATCGGGACCCTGAATCCGGTATCCTCACCACCATCGGGTGGAAGGAAGGGGAAGGGGAAGTGGGGCTTTTTGAAAAACTTCTTAATTGTAAGGAAGTTTTTGAGAAACACAACGCCGCGGTGAAGAGGATTGAGGCGAGACGAGTGGAGTCGTTTGAGACTCGGACGAGGAAGCCCAAACCGACAGGGACTACCCCGAATATTAGCTTGGAGGACTTGCTGAAATGAACACTGGAAACAAAACGCAAGATGCGAGGAGCATCAGGGAGCTGAAGGGTGTGAACCCTCACCTGTGTGCGATGGTGCGGGACCTTTCGACGTACTTCAAGATCGTGGTGACTGATGGCCTGCGCACGGTGGAAGAGCAAGCGAATTACGTCCTGATGGGTAAGTCCAAGACCCTCAACTCCAAGCACCTCACCGGCGATGCAGTGGATATCATGCGCTTCGACAATGGCAAGCCACATTGGGAGCTACCACTGTACGCTGAAATGGCTGTGTATGTCCGTACCTGGTCCATCCGTAACCAATACCCCATTCGCTGGGGTGGAAGCTGGCACACTCTCACCAACGTCTACGACCACAATGGAGTGGTGACGGTTGAGGACATGATGAAGCTGGTGGATGAGTACACCAAGCAATGTCGGAAAGCCCGCAAGCGCCCGCTGATCGATGGCCCACACTTTGAAACCCTCGGAGTATCCCCGCAATGATAACTATTATCCTGACTAACCTGGAAGGGAAACCCATCCTGGTCAACCCGGCCACGGTGATCCACAGCGCCCCGTTGAACATCAACATACCTAATGTGTCGAAACAAGGGGCTGTGCTGTTTGCGAGCACCGGGACCTTCACAGCGCAGATACAAGTGCAGGAAACTGCGGAAGAAATTCAGAAAAAGATCAGAGAGGAGATGCGATACCTATGACCCATACACCCACAGAAGAACAAGCCCTTATCATTGCAGCCGTGGCTGCGGGTAAGTCCATTATCGTGAATGCACTGGCGGGAGCGGCGAAGACCTCTACCATTCAAATGGCCGCTCCAAAGTGCCCGGCTAATACCCTGGCGCTGGCATTCAACAAGGGCATTCAGATGGAACTGGAAGGGAGGCTCCCGAGCACCTTCCAGGTGAAAACCATCAACGCCCTGGGTTTCGCAGCTTGGAAGAAGATCGCAGGGAACCCCCAGCTGGACTCGTCCAAGGTCAGCAAAATCATGCGGAGGCTCGATCCGAAGGCCCCTTGGGACCTCGCCAAGGTAGTGTCATCTGCCAAGCTCAACGGGCTCGTAGTCGCCACCCGCAAGCACATGGGGCAGGGCATCCTGGAGGACACGCGCCCGAACTGGGAAGCCCTGGCCGATGACCTGGATACCACACTGGTCCGGGATGACCCTTACACGCGGGAGAGGAAGGACTACCTCGACCTGTGCCGGAAGACCTTGGAGGCGAGCATTGATGAAAGCTTCACTGTGTCAATCGACTTCGATGATCAGGTGTATATGCCCACCTGCTTCGGTGCGCCGTTCCCGAAGTTCGACTGTGTAATGGTAGATGAAGCGCAGGACCTTTCTCCGCTCAACCACCTGATGCTGAAGAAGTTAAAACCCCCGCAGTTGATCGTGGTGGGTGATCCATTGCAGTCGATCTATGCATTCAGGGGCGCGGATACCCAGTCAATGCCGAAGCTGGGTGCGGACTGGAACCTGGAACCCTTCACCCTGTCCGTGTGCTTCCGGTGTGCGACAAGCATCGTGGAGGTCGCTCGAACCTGGGCCCCACATATGCAGTCGCCGGAGTGGATGCAGCAGGGGGAGGTTAAGTTCGACATTACGGATGATGAGGGTATGTGGGATATGGACTCCCTCCCGCCCGCCGTCACCATCCTCTGCCGGAACAATGCCCCGCTCATCAAGCTGGCGTTGAAGATATTCAAAACCCGCAAGATCGCATTCCTCAACTCCCGCGCCGAGTCCGCCATGCTCTCCGCCCTGCGTACCATCCTGCGCTATAAAAAGGACTTGACATTGGAACAAGTCGCGGGTAAGATCGAAACGAGCCGGATGAATAAGCTCGACAATGAAGACCCGAAGAAACATGAGAGGATCATGGACGAGCACGATGCCTTGCAGTTCTGCGTGGACAGTGCGCTAGCGGAGGGACGGGATTATGCAGGGCTGGAGCGACTGATCTCCGAACTCTTCCAGAACAAGAACGCGAATGTCTGGTTCGGGACAGGTCATGGTGCGAAGGGGAAGGAATGGGATACTGTGTTGCACCTCGACCCGTGGAGACTCCCATCCAAATACGCCCTCTCCGAGGAAGCCCTGCAGCAGGAGTCCAACATCCACTACGTCATCTCCACTCGGGCGAAGACCAACCTGGTTCACGCGAACCTTGATCAATATAGGGAGTTCTAATACGTGGCTAACAAGTACAACATTGATATGTTCAGGACGGAGGAAGAACTCTGGCTCCGGGCGGTCGAGAACCCGAAAGGGATTTCCTTCCGCCCGAAGGACCCAGGTGCGAACTTCCATTCCTGGGCTGCGAATTGGCGCCTGCGTATGCACAAGTGTCGGATGGCGGACAGGCAACGGAACTTGACCCTGTATCCCCCTGGCCATGCCAAGCACGGGAAGTCGGCCTTCGATAGCTACATCGTGAGGATTGACGAAGAGACCCTGTGCCTCCGCATCGAGTACCGGGGGGATGATCTGGACTCGTTGATAGTGGAGGATAATGAATGAGGACCGTGGGATATGTGGATAATCCACATGGCCCATCCCCCTGAAAATAACCCACCAGTACCCCAACATTTCGATTGACACCCCCCAACGCCCCGTGTAGGGTCACCCCATGGCATTCCGCCATGCCCACCCTACCACCTAGCCACAAGGAAACACCTACCATGACGACCAAGCTGACCATCCAGGGTTTCGAGCTGGAGTTCGAAGCACCCTATAAAGAGGGCGATGTCCTCAACGCGAACGAAGCGGCCGCGATCAACCAGACCTTTGGCGAGAACCTTCGCAACAACTTCGCGGCGATCATCAAGACCAAGCGCGGCGAGATCGCCCGTGCGAACGACTGGTTCGCGGATGACGAGAAGAAAGTCCCTGACCTGGAAAAGGTCACGGATGAAATGCTGCAGGAAGAGTTCGACGTTGCGGCCGAGTTCTCGACCTACGCTGAGAACTACGAGTTCGGCGCCCGCCGAGCTGGTGGGACTCGCACTGTCGTGGACCCGGTGGAGAAAGCCGCCCGCAACATCGCCTGGGAGAAAGTCAAGGGTCTGCTCAAGGCCCGGAACTACAAGCTCACGGACGTCGACAAGGACATGCGCGAGCGTCTGGTCGGCGAGGCCCTGGAGAAGTTCCCGGAGATCAAGGACGAAGCCGAACGTCAAGTCAGCGCAGCGAAGTCCATCTCGCTGGATGGTCTGTCGATCTAACCTGGAAAGGACAAGGGTTTGCTCGGCCTAATCGCACAAGCCCTTGCCCACCCGGTTGGGATACGTGTCCCGGCCTTGGATGCGGAGAAAGTCAGACAAGCGTTGATGCGGACCATACAACGGCTGCCTAGCCCTCCTCCTCCCATCTCGATCCTTACAAGGCAGACTCCCAGGGGGAGTGAAGTCTGGCTTGTCAGGAACGAGTTTATGAACGGAAAGAAATTCGATCATGTCAAAGCGGCTGACAGGCTCAGACAAGCGACCGACGAGACGAGTGCATGTGTACCTGTTCGAGGATCAGCTGGAGGAGATCATGACCCTCTGGCCGCAGACGAACCTGAGTCATGTGGTGAGGACGGCGTTGGACCGGACGTTAGCCAAGGCGAAGGAAAAGATTGACGAGCAGATGAAACAGGAGGATCAGGAATGAGAGATATCACACAGTTGTTCTTCTCAGTCGACCCGGAGGAGATCACGGATGAGGAGATGGAGAAGGTCATCATACCTCACATGCGGGAGCAACGAGGGAAGTTCCTCACCACGGAGTCGAAGGGGGAAAGGGCGCCGAGTACGAAGCGTGTGGCACCCCCGAAGGACATTTCCATTGCCGACTTAGACTTGTCTAACCTGAAATTCTAACCATTAACGAGGTCACCCAGTGACAACCATTATCTCCAACCTTCCCCAGCGGAAGGCTTTCTCCTCCGACAACTTGCAATTCGCGTGGGACTCGGTGTCCCTCGGCGCAGCGAAGAAGTGCCCGAGGTACTACCTGTACTCCATCCTCCAAGGCTGGCAGCCGAAGATGCAGTCCCCGCATCTGACCTTCGGGATTGTCTTTCACAGCGCGATGGAAGCCCTGGATCACATTCGAGTGACGAGGCCTCTCGTCGACAGTGACCTGTATCCCGTCATCCGTCAGGCCATGAAGACCCTCGGGTCCTATGATGAGAATGGGATATTCACCCCCTGGCGGAGTGGTCACGATAAGAAGAACCTCGAGTCCATGATCCGGTCGATCGTCTGGTACTTTGATGAGTACCTCAACGATACCTATACCGTGATCCAGCTGGCGAATGGTCGAGCCGCGGTGGAGTTGAGTTTCCGCTTCCCCCTGGGATTAAAGCACGCGGGTGAGGACCTTCTCTACTGCGGTCACCTTGACTCCCTGGGAGAATTCGCCCAGTCCACCTACGGCCTGGATCGCAAGACAACTGGAGGGGCCCTGACTCAGCAATTCTACTCCCAGTTCTCCCCGAGCGTGCAAATCACCGGGTATAACCTGGCCTCCCGGCTGGTCTACAACGTAGCCTCCCGGGGCATCATCATCGATGCTATGCAGATCGGGGCTGGCTTCGTAAGGTTCGGGAGACAGATTGTCGCCAACACCGAGGCGCAGTTGGAGGAATGGCTCACCTCCAGCATGTACACCATCCAAGACTCGCAACGGTGGCTGGACCAACAGTACTGGCCGATGAACGAGACCGCGTGTAACCTCTACATGGGCTGCACATACCGAGGCATTTGCAGCAAGGACCCTTCCGTCCGTGAGCGCTTCCTCGAAGCGGACTTCCACACTCGGGCCTGGGACCCGCTCGAGCCCCGAGGTACCGATGCCTAAGTCACAGTACTGCGGACAGTGCGGATACGAACCACCCTGCATTTATGGCCGGTGTATTGAACTTGCACCGGTAAAGGAGAAAGTCCTCCGCTGCCCTAACGCCAACGACTCCTGTACCTACCCGAACTGTCCCCACGACCTACAAGCAAAGGAAACTGACATGAATCTCAACTTCTCCCGTTCCTCCAAAGGCGACCCTATCGACGTCATCAAGGACATTGTGAGCAAACTCACCTACACCGAGATGAAGGCATTCTGCACCTCCATCAGCGCCGACCCGCAGGTCGTGGCGGACTGGGCTGACGGGACCCTGGCCCTGAAGAACAGCAACACTCCCAGCAACACCCCGCAAGTCAACGGTTAATCACTCACCCCCACCCAGCAAACAGGAACCTTTACAATGTCCAAAGCTAAAACAGTCTTTCACCTCTCCGCCAACTACAAATACGGGGAGAATGACACCCTCTCCCTCACCTTCTACAAGACCGAAAAGTCCCACATCACGGTCGAACTAAACGACGAGCGTGCAGCCGCCGCCCACCGTTTCCTTGTCAATCTGTGTGAGGAACAGCTCGCGGAGGAAACTGATCTCCCCGTCGCGCAGTGCAAGCGCCTTGAGTCCCCGAAGGAAAAAGAGTCCAGCAAGGACGCGGACTACACCAACGAGGTGCCGTTCTAATGACCAACATCAACGTAGCATCTTTTCGTCCCATCGACTCCCAGGTCCTTCTCGAACCCGACTTCGCGCGGGATGAGAAGCGCCGGAGTGGCCTCGTCGTCCCTGACCATGTGAAGGACAAGGTTGGCACCCCCTTCGGCACGGTCGTCGCAGTCGGTCCGGGGAGACAACTCGAGTCCGGACAGCTCTCCACCATGTGGGTCAAGCCCGGGGACCGGGTACAAGTCCACGCCTGGAAGGGCAACCCGGTGGAAGTCAACGGCCGGGCACTGCTTTGCTGTGACCAGAACTTCATCATCGGGATCATCGAAGATCTCCCTGCCGTCGCGAGGACTAACTAATGGCCCAGCTCATTGACCACAAGTCCGCAGCACTGGTGAAGACGCTGGTGGTGGCAGACTCCGGATTTGGCAAGACGGGGGCACTAGCCTCCCTGGCTAAAGCCGGATACAACCTCTACATCATCGACTTCGACAATGGCCTGGATGTCCTCCGCAACCTGCTGAAAGACGACCCGAAGGCCCTTGCGAGGGTGCAGTACGAAACCTTTGTTGACAAGTTCAAGAACGTGGGAGGGCAACTCATGATTGATGGAGTCCCCACCGCCTTCGCGAATGCCCTGAAGATCCTATCCAACTGGCCTGGGAAAGGGAGCCTCGACACCTGGACTGACAATGATGTGCTGGTGATTGACACCCTGACTACCATGGGTCAGGCGGCGATGCGAGGGATCTTGTCCCTCGTCGGCCGGGATGGCAAGGCCCAGATACAAGACTGGGGTGCAGCCATGGATCAAGTCGAACGCATGGTGCAGCTGTTGGCCACCCCAGCCTGCAACTGCAACGTCATCCTGAACTGCCACATCCAGTACGCGGAGACCACCGAAGGGTCGGGTATCTTCAAAGGCTACCCCGCCGCACTCGGCAACAAGCTCTCCCCGAAGATCCCGGTGTACTTCAACAACTGCCTCGTCGGCAAGTCCACTGGCCTCGGGGCTAACAAGAAACGCGAGTTCATGACCAAAGGCGACGGCCTCGTCGAAGGTAAAGCCTCCGCTGTCACCGTCCCGGTCACACTCCCACAAGACACAGGCCTCGCGGAGTTCTTCAAAATCCTCCGTTCCGGCAAAGTCCCTTCCCCGGGCTAGTCCTAGGCGCCCAGCAAGAGGTGGCGCAAAACACTTGCAGTTGTGGTTCGCAGCCGACCTCCTGCGAATGACACAATCCTAAGCCCGGTCGGGTAAGTGCCGGGCATTAACCAAGCAACCTAGTAAAAGAAAGCAAACCAATGTCTGTTGATTTCGCACACCTGCTGAATGTCAAAGCTGACGACATCAAGGAACTGCCGGTCCTCCCCCAGGGCCAGTACCTTGCCCGCATCGGCCAATACGAGTACAAGGACGCGAAGACGAAGAACGGGGATAAGCCTGTTCTCGAATTCCCGCTGCAACTCACTTCCCGTGTCTCGGGTGAGGGCGACCTCCCGCCGAAACTTCCGGAGATGAAGCACACGTTCTGGCTGACCAAGGAAGACGGCACGCAGGATGAGTACACGCTCAACCCGCTGAAGGTCTTCCTCGAAGCCGCCGGGGTTACCACCGAAGGGCGTTCGATCCTCGAGGCTGTCGCGGAGGTTGCCGGGAATATGCTCACCGTCAACATCGTCCACAACCCGAATAAGAACAACCCGGCCCGGCCTTATGCCAACATCAAAGGGTTCGCGGCCGCGTAAAGTGAAGGAGAGGGAGGAGGCGGTGGGTGCTTCCTCCCAATTCCCCATGCACAACTTCATTCACCTCATCGTGGTAGTGCTGGTAGTAGCCTACTTCGTCGGCAAGCGCCAGCAGTAAAAGGGCGGATAATGTTTCTAGTCAAATCAGCACAGGTCGACATCACTTCCATTATCGTTGAGAACAGGCAACGGACTGAGATTGATGAAGACAAACTCCAGGCCCTGATGTCGAGCATTGGCTCCATCGGCCTGATCAATCCCATCATCATTGATAGTGGGAACAGGCTCATCGCCGGGGAGCGTCGTCTCCGCGCGTGTGCCAAGCTCGGCTGGGATAAAATCCTCGTCCGGTACAACAACACCCTTGATGAGAAAGAGAAGCAGCTTATCGAGCTGGAAGAGAACATCAAGCGGGTGGACCTTTCTTGGAAGGATCAAGTGGCCGCCCTTCGCAACCTACACAATCTGTACTGCGGCCTCGACCCCGAGTGGACCCTGGAGAAAACTTCCCAGGTCGTGTCCCTCGACCCCGGTACTGTCTCGACCTACCTCAACATCGCCAATGAGTTGAACTCGGGGAATAAGATCGTGGCGGGTGCGGGGAAGCTCTCCGAAGCCAAGACCGCCCTGTCCCGCGCGCGCAGGAAGGAAAAAGAGAACGTCATCAATACTATCTTTGAGGACCCGAAGTCGGAGAAGGCCTCCGCCCCCGAAGTCACTGATGACCGCCCTGTGATTTGCGGTGACTTCATCCAGTGGAGCAAAACCCCGCAGAAGAATAAATTCGACGTGATCCACTGCGACTTCCCCTACGGAGTGAACATGGACAAGTCCGGGCAGGTCGCGGGTAATCTCGGCCTGTATGAAGACTCCCCGGATGTCTACTTCGCCCTGCTAGAAGCGTTCACGAAAAACTACCACAACTTCGCCCAGCCTGTCTCCCACATCATGTTCTGGTTCTCGATGAACTTCTACTCCGAGACCCGTGAAGCCCTCTCCACCATCCCAGGCGCACGGGTGTTCCCATTCCCCCTCATCTGGTACAAGGACGATGGTAAGGGGATGATGCCAGACTCCATGCGGGAAGGTCGCCGGGTGTATGAGACCGCCTTCCATGTCAGTGTCGGTGACCGCACTATCCGCAAGGCCGTAGGAAATGCCTTTCCCCATGGCCTTGACGCCACACGAGATCACCAAGCTCGTAAACCCCCTGCCATGCTGCAGCATTTCTTCCAGATGTACCTGGAACCGGGCTGCCGCTTGCTCGACCCGACGTGCGGCTCGGGTGCTGCCCTCGTCGCCGGCCGAGCCCTCGGTGCGGAAGTCCTCGGCATCGAACTCGACCCGGAGTATGTCGAAAGGATCAAGCTGTGACACGAGTCCCTCCTCCGGTTAACGGGACTATCACTCACCCACTGAAAGAACGCATTCTCCGGTTGTTGCTGGAAGCCGGTGGGGAAATAGTCTCACATGAGAAATTGCTGTCCCAACTCGGCTATACCCCAAAGACAGCCGAGGAATATGACAAGGCAGTGCTCACCATTCGCCAGTCCATCTACCGCCTCAATCGTGACCCCATCTTCAACCACCTTGCTAAAATCTACGCCGAGTATGGGAAAGGGTATTACATCAAACTCACCGAGCGTGCATCATGGGTCAAGTGAAGTGTAAGCCTGTAGGTCCAGCAAATGCCAAGATCGTGATCGTCGGGGAGAGTCCGAGTGAGCATGAGGTAAAGTCCGGCGTGCTGTTCTCCGGGTCCTCCGGGGACGAACTCACGCGCCTACTCTCCGAGGCCGGTATCGACCGCGAGCAATGCTACCTTACCTCCGTCTTCAAGCACCGTCCCCCCAACGGATCGTTGGAGAATTACTGTGTGAGTAAAAAGGAATTACCGCTTGACTATTCCTACCCATATTTGTATTATGGGAAATACATAGCCCCGAAGTATCTGAGTGATGTCGAGGAAACCAAGGATGAACTTAAACAGCTCAGCCCTAACCTCATCATTGCATTGGGTTCTACCGCAAGCTGGTTCTTTAACCTTGGTCCGATTACAACTGCAAGAGGAATTGTTGCCCGGAGTGAGTATGGGAAAGTTATCCCTACATTCCATCCTTCAGCTGTGCTACGACAGTGGTCTAATCGAACAGTCGTTATGGCGGATTTACTCAAAGCGGCTCATGAGTCCACGTTCCCTGATGTCCGCCGTCCGCAGCGGGAATTGTGGGTAGAGCCCACACTAAGCGAAGTCACCAGGTTCTTCTCTCTCCACCTCTTCCCGGCGAAGGAAATCTCCCTTGACATCGAGAACCCCGGTGGACAGCTGCATTGCCTTGCCTTGGCCCCTTCACCCACCATTGCCATTTGCATCCCCTTCATTGACCCCCGCAAGCCCGACCGCAACTACTGGTCCTACGCCGACGAGTGTCAAGTGTGGAGACTTATCCGCAAACTCTTGGTGGATGGAACCATTAGCAAAAGATACAAGACAATCGGACAGAACCTATTATACGACGTCCAGCATCTGGCAAAGGCTGGGTGCAAACTCGCCAGCATAGACGACGACACCATGCTCGCCCACCACGCCATGTATCCTGAGATGCGTAAGGGCCTTGGTTTCCTCGGCTCCATCTACACCAACGAACTTAGCTGGAAACAAATGCACAAGGACCTCGGGCGGGACAAATGACCATCGAACTAGCCTACCAAATAATCCTGCACCTCCTCGCCCTCCCAGGATTATTCGTCACTATTGAGGGCGTAACATACTGGCTCGACAAACGGAGATACAAATGAACGAACCAATCAAGTGCCCTCACGATGGCACTCCCATGGTCATCCCAGCCGGGGCCTTCGAAGCCCTGTGCGTCAACATTCACATGCTCAACACCATCTGGTGGCATGACCCTGTGACGGGGAAGCGCCTTGAAAGGAATGAAGGTGAGATGCTCGCCCTGATGCATTCGGAGTTATCAGAGGCCCTCGAGGGTGTCCGGAAGAACTCCAACGACGACCACCTCCCCCAGTACAAGTCCTTCCCGGTGGAACTCATCGACACAGTGATCCGGCTATGCGACCGTCTCGGTGAACTCGCCATCAACCACAACCTGCCAATCGCGGAGATCCTTTATGCCAAACTCGCCTACAACACCACAAGGGCCGACCACACCCACGCGGCCAGACGAGAGGCCGGCGGAAAGGCCTTTTGATTTCGGGTCCATTGCGAGTGCCCTGATGGGGGAACCTCCACCGGTGGCTAAGCCCTTACCCGAGCCAGCCAAGCCGATCATCAACTTCCGCTATAAATGGAAGCGGATATTCGGAGCCCAGTGGACTCCCCCCATCTGGTATCGTCGAGAGACCATCCCGGCTACACATGAGGCCACAGGGATTAAATCCGCCGTGGTGATCCACAAGTTCTGGTTCCTCGGCCTATTCCACTGCGTGCTCACTACCATCCGAGAGGTGCATCTTGACCAAGAGTAAATCCACCCCCAATGTTGTTGAAGCCACGCTTACCGAGCGCGGTTCTCGATACGGAACCTTCACCCAAAACAGTGAAGTCTATGTCAAACTCATGGAGGTCTTCCAGTCCTCCCCTAACTACATTTCTTCCCCACCAGCAGTCAAACATGCCCTGGGTAACATCGCCACCAAACTCGCCCGTCTCCTCACCGGAGAAGTAATGTACTTCGACAACTGGCGGGACATTGCAGGGTATGCTACTCTGATGGATAAAATCTGCAATGGAGAAGATCGGTGAAGATATATTTTGCAGGTCCGTGGGAGTATGGACCTAAACTCAAAGACCTCCGTAATCAAATCCAGTCCATATTCCCTATCATCAAGATCACTTCCACCTGGCTCAACATTGAAACTTCCGTTTCAAGCAACAACGCCATGGAAGCAGGGCAATATGCCCAGCAAGATCTCGACGACGTACTTCGTGCGGATATGCTTGTATTGTTCAACCCTGAGGGATTTGAACAATCCCCTGGACGTAATATCGAATTCGGCTACGCCCTTGCCCTCGGACATGCCCTTGCCATTGTAGGTCGACGCTGTGGCGTATTCCAATATCTCCCACAAATCCAACACTTCCCCCACACTACTTATTTCCTCCAATGGCTTAATGAATATCAGCAAACACCGTATCTGAGAAAATAATGCCCATCATCCATACCCAGTCCATGGACCCGACCAAAATGCACACAGCGCAGAAGCTGTGGGTATACAATGCCTTGGATGCGCTGGTTACCTTCGAAGTCCGAGATGCCCTCATCGGGCAGATGGACCCGGTGGCCAAGCGTGTCTATGACTTCTCCAAGTCCCTCCAAGCCCCAGTCCTCGCCATGATGAGGAAGGGGTTTCGAGTGGACCTGGGGGAACGTCAGAAAACCATCGACGAGTTTGATAAGCGTGCAGCCAAACTCCAACGCCGCCTCGATCAAATGACCCTGGCAATTTGGGGCAAAATCCTCAACCCTCGCTCCCCCGCCCAGTGCATTTCCTTCTTCTACGATTTCCTCAAACTCCCCGCAGTCCACAAGACAGATAAGAAAACCAAAGTCCGTAAACGCACAGTCGACAGAGACGCACTCGAAAAACTCGGCAACTACTACATCGGTTCAATCTTCGTTTCCCACATCCTCACAATCCGCGAACTCACCAAACTCGCTTCGACCCTCCGTACTGAACTCGACGGAGACCGTATGCGCTGCTCCTTCAACATCGCCGGTACTGAAACCGGCCGTTTCTCTTCCTCCGCCTCAGCCTTCGATACCGGCACGAACCTGCAAAATCAAACAGAAAGGCTCCGTCGCATTTATGTTGCCGATCCCGGACACAAGCTTGCGGTCTTCGACCTTAAAACGGGTGAGTCATTTGCAGTCGGTCTCAAGTGTCACTTGTTGGGCTTGGGCCGACGGTACCTGGATGCCTGCTTTTCAGGTGATCTTCACACCGAGGTCACAAAACTCGTCTGGCCTGGGCTCCCTTGGTCGAGTGGAAAGACAGCTAAAGAAATTGCCGAGCAAGTATTCTACCGACACTTCACTTATCGTGACATGGCGAAGCGCGGAGGGCACGGCACTAATTATTACGGCACGCCTCCAACGATGGCCAAGCATCTTAAAGTCGATACGAAGGTCGTGGAGGCTTTCCAAACCGCGTACTTTAAAGCCTTCCCGGAGATACGAGAATGGCACACGTGGACGGCTGGGGAACTACAAACGAAAGCAGAACTGACTTCCATCATGGGCCGGCGCAGGCACTTCTTCGGCCGAGTCCGTGATGACAACACTCTCCGCGAGGCCATCGCCTATGACCCACAATCATGTATCGCTGACTATACTAATACCTGGCTGCGCCGGGTGTACGAAAATGTGCGAGCATGTGACATACTCCAACAGGGCCATGACGCGTTGGTCGTGCAATATAGGGCAGATCATGAGCGCGAAGTGGTTGAGCAAATTATCTACGAAGCATCGCAGGTGCGTTTGGGAGGTGACCATCCAGATGGGTTCCCAATCCCCGCTGAAGCCAAAATAGGCTGGAACTGGGGTAAGATAGACCCCAAGCACAAAATGCACTCGGACGGAAATCCTTTCGGACTCAAGGATTACTCGGGGAAAGATGACAGAGAATACATCGAACCACCAAGCAACCAAAGCCGACTGTTGGATCGAAAGTTTTCTCGCTAACACAGAGAACTTAAACGTCCCCCGGATACTCCGCCTTTGGTGTGGTATCAGCGCGGTAAGTGGATTGCTTGAGAGAAGAGTCTGGACTCGCACAGGGATCGGACCCGTGTATCCTAATTTGTTCGTGATGGTAGTGAGTCCACCGGGGATCGGTAAGTCACTGGCATTGAACAAGGTCCGGAAGATCTGGAAGAAGGCGGGGTCTATCAAAGTCGCCCCGAAGAATACCACCAAGGCTTCCCTGCTGGACACCCTCGAAGACGCCCAGCGCATTGTGCAGACGAAGGATGGAATGCTGACTTACAATGCCCTTCAGATCGTGGCTGCGGAGTTTGGCGTGTTCGCTCCGGCGCATGATATGGAATACCTGTCCCTATTGTCGAACCTGTGGGATTGCGAGGAGGACGGTCACGATGATGTGAAGCGGTCTACCAAGTCCGTGGTCATCGACAACCCTGTGCAGATTTCCCTCGTCTCCGGCACCCAGCCGGATTACCTCTCCCAGTTCCTTCCCGAGGTGGCCTGGGGGCAAGGCTTCATGGCCCGGACTATCATGGTGTACTCAGGGGAAATCATCAAGTATGATGTATTCGCGGAGACCCAGTTCGACCCGAAGGGTGAGGCTGTCTTGATCGAACACGCGAAGGAATTGATTAAACGGACGGGGCTGACCCTGTGGACCGAAGATGCCCAGGATGTCTTCCGCCAGTGGAACGCTTCCGGTAGGGTCCCCGAACCCGAGCATCTGAAGTTAAAAAACTACAACACCCGCCGTGGATTGCAGGTGCTGAAACTTTCCCTCATCTCCGCCGCCAGTCGTGGAAACGAGTTGATCGAGAAGGAAGACGTTTCCCGCGCGATCACCTGGCTCACCGATGCCGAAGCGACCATGCCGGAAATCTTCAAGGCGATGAAGGGGAATTCGGACTACGGGCTGTTGCAGGAACTGCAGTTGTATGTCACTCAACTGTTCGTGAGTAATGCAGGCAAGCCCGTGCATGAGACCCGCATTGTCAGGTTCCTCGCAGAACGCACTGTGTCGTGGAATATCACTAAACTAATGGAAGCCGCTGAGCGTGCAGGGATTATTGTGCGACTCGCTGCCACGGATACTTGGAGACCGGGTGAAGGGAAATTGGAGCCGGAGACATGAGAGTACTAGTTTGTGGTGGTCGTACCTATTGGGATAAAGACTATCTCTTCGGCACACTCGATGCTTTATATGCATTCGAGGATAAAAGTTGGACTGAGATCATCCAAGGCGGTGCGATGGGGGCGGATACGTTAGCCTTTGCATGGGCAACAAAGAATAAAATTCCGTGTCGTGTGTTTCATGCTGACTGGAAACAATGGGGAAAAGCCGCAGGTCATATACGCAATACACAAATGCTAGTGCAAGGTAAGCCTGATTTAGTCATTGCATTTCCCGGCGGAAAGGGTACAGCAAACATGTGTCAGCAAGCTATTGCGGCGGGAGTACGAGTGTTGGATATTGTACCGGAGACTTAAGTGGGACATATGGACGATCCACGTGTCCCACTTAGTCCCTACTGATAATCCTTCCCCATCACCACCATTCTCTCTTCAATCTCCTCCGGTTTAAACTGCCGTTGGATGATGTCCTTATCAGCCTTGGCGAGCCTCGACATGGCCGAGCGTTCAATGGAGGAAAGGTCAACCCCTTCCACTGACGCCCGCATCGCAATGGTTTCCATGAGCTTCACATCATTCTGCTCATACGCATGGGCCATGGCTTCACCGTACCGTTGCACAGCCTGCCTCATGGCATTCTGGTCCGCCCATAGTTCCTCGCTCACCGCGTAGGCTTTTTCGATTTGGGTGGGGTTGAACCCCAAGCTGAACCAAATTTTCTCCATCGCCCCGACTTCCTTCAACACCGGGTTGCCAGTCGACAGCGAGTTAATCACCCCATCCTCCAGCGTCGCCATGGAGCGGTACATCGTCTTAGGCGTAAACGCCCGGAAGAACATATCTCGAGTATTCGGGTCCGTGAACGGGGACTCTCCCGTCGCAGCCATGTGGTCCGCAGCACCACCGAGGAACTTACTCGCCGCGTTGATCCTGTCCATATGCACTAGCGAGAAGAACTGAGTCACATCCCGCATTGGATTAGAGAAGGGTGCCGTGGCGTTCCCGCTCAGCGAGATCCCCGCCATGGCAGGGAGTCCAAAAAACACCGCATCACTGATCCCCTCTCCCGCAGGCTCAAACGCCTCATATCCATTCACCAGCGCGGACTTGCCCGTGAAGGCCTGTGACATGCCATTCGCAACCGCCCACAACGGCATGGCGCTCGCGCCACCCACAGCCGCCGTGCCAGCCGTTTGCCACACCAAAGGCGCCCAATTGCCACGCACGGCCCCTTCCGCCGTGTAATCCGCCATCATCCCCATATAGTGCATCATCCAGTTCTTGAACAGCCCGAGTGCGGAGCCAGCCGGGGTTGTGAAGATACGAGGTCTCGCATCCATCCCATACCGGAACATAGTCCTGTCGGTGAATTGCTTCGCGAACTGATAGGCTAGTTCATCATCCACCGCACCCATGAGGTCTTTCGCCACAGCCCACCCCGTCGAGAACGATTGAAGGCGAGAGAACTTCTCTGACTGCGCGGGGAGGTACTCCGAGACCCCTTCGATGAATTGTCCAAAGCCCCCCGGTTGTTTCAGGGACTCCTTCAGGTTAAGCTTCAGCCCCGTCTGGCCAGTGAATTCCTCAATGAACCTCGGGTCGATGATGCCGTCGTTGAGGCCCCGTTCCACGGCCTTCATAAAGGCAGGGTCCTTGGACTTCATCTGTTTCGTCCCAGCCCACATGAGCTTGATCGGGTCCAGCACCCCGCCGGGTTTGATCGAGCCTGGAGTGACCGACGAGAACATATCGTAGTACTTGGCTAGGACCTCCGGCTTGGCCGACCGCACAAACGCAATCTCAGGAATAGTCGTCTGCACAAAGGTCAGCATGTTGATAGCCGGATAAGCGATACGCATCGCTCCGAGTTCCAAATGCCACATGACCTTGTTCGTAGTCCCGACGATTTTCGTCGCAGTGTTCTTACCCAGGATCGGACCGAGGACAGTATCCACAGCCTGATCCATGATCTTGGCAAGGGGAGTCCGCTGACCGGCAAGGTCATTCAGCCTGCCCACCAAAATCCGGTGCATGGTAGGGTCTTCCACCGCCACCCTGGCAATGTCGTCAGCCAACACATCTTTCACTGTACGCTCGGCCATGTACTTCGTCCGGCGCTGCACATTGGCGGCGAGTTCTTCCAGCAGTTCCTGCTTGGAGAAGGCTTCGGTATCATACTTAAACCCTCTCACATTCTGTCTTTCCAGCGTCCACGCCGGGGAGTGCACCTGGATTTGAATGTCCCTTGGCAACTGCGAGGTCTGTGTGATATCAAATTCCTCAGCCTTCCTCAGCCCGGTCTTCCCTTCCCCTTCCAACTTCGCGAGAAGCTTATCCGCTTCCCTCTGCGCACCCACGCGGGAGTTCCCTGCCGCCACCCCGATGAGCCTATCCTCCGCATCCCTCAACGCAACCCGGTTGTCCCCATCCCACTTGTGAGACATCATATAGTGTCCCTCTTGTGGTTTAAAGGTCCCCCCACCAGTCGCACCCTCGACCTTCATCAGCTGTTCACTGATATCTTTATCAATCTTATCCAGTGTGCGAAGGAAGTTCATCGTGCGGTCAGAGAGTGTACCCTTTGCGAAAAGTTCCTCCGCGTCGCTCAGCTTCGTCTGGTTCCTGATCACCGACCAGACTTGATTTACATCATCCGGTTCGAGTACATCAAGGACCTTCTTAATCGAGTCCCCTTCCGGTGCAGCGCCTTTCCCCAGTACGTGCATGAAGGGGGATTTGCTGGGGTCAAGGTTGCGCTCACCATAGACCAGCTTGCGAAACGTCGACTCCGCGGCGTCGTAGGTCGCACGGGCAATGCCAAAGGTCCTACCCGCCCTGGGTGACCGCCCAAACTGATTAACCGTCGGGGCGAAGTGTTCGACAAAGAAATCTTTCACCCGCTTGGTCATTTCTCCAGTATTAGCCGTGACGCCCTCCAGCCCCAGGGCTTTCGTCACATTCGCCGTGACAGCAGCTGCACTCCCCACCGCCCCATTCGCACCAACATACTTCCTCAGCGGCAAGTTCTGCATCATTGCTACGGCCGAGTCATAGATATCATTCACCGGGCCCTTCGGAGTAGTGGCCTTGGCCAGGAAGTGCGCGTGATCTGCCACAGCGGTGTTCCACGCTTGATGCTCAGGTCGGAAGGCTCCGGGTTTGTCAGTCTTGGTAAAGAACCACTCGTCCTTCATCCCAGGTTTAGTGGCTTCACCCTTCAGCTTCTTCGCGACGACGAACAGCCCATCATTCAGCTCCCTCGTCATGTACCAGCCGTCGCCGGCAGATTGCATGGTTTGATACACAGTATTCTGAATTTGCTTCGCGGCTTTATCTCCTTTAAAGCTCACATGTCGCGGGTACTGGGAGTACTTCAGCCAGTCCTCCGTTGCACCAAGCCCAGCCGCTGCTCCCTGCCAAGCTGCGTCGGAGGTGAAGCCATCCTCGGTCCGCGCGAACCTACGACGAACAATACCAGACGCAGGCTTACCCCGCGAGTCAAAGATCCGGTTAAGTCTTTTCTCCCCTCCATCCACTGTGGGGAGGAGGAATGGCACACCTTGTGCGGGCGTCTGCGTCCGCACGTTATCCGCGAGCTTGGAAAGCCTATTCCGGGCTTCAATCGAGTGTTGTGGTGGAATTTTCCCTTCCCCGATTGCAGTCCCCAGCTGTCGCATCTGCACCTGAGGTGGAGCCCCCAAATCAATGTCCTTAAAGATCTCCTGCAACGGCGCAGCGCGTTTGCCACCCTGACCTAGCAAGGCAATACCCCCACCGATAGCACCCCCGATGCCAACCCCTAACAGGTTTTCCATCAGCATATCATCGGTAGGAGTATTCCCCACAACCGCATTAGCCCCGAACCTCGCACCTTCCACCAGCGCCGAACGGGCGGTAGTATCCAGCATGGCTGCTTTAATCGGCGACCGAGCGGCGTTTTTGATCAGGCCCAGTCCCTTAATAGCCTTATCAATCTTCGGGATGGCCGAGGTGGCCTTATACGCAGCACCGTACCCACCACCGAAGCCAATGAAGCTAGCTACAAAGGTAGTAATCGGATACTTCCTCTCCCGGATAAGTTGTTCCTCCCCAGGCTGGATGCCAACCATGGAGCCGAGGCCGGAGAGAAAATCCCCTGGTATCCCCGAGATTTCATCCCATAGTGATTTCTGTTTCAGCCTCGGATCATCCTCCGAATACTTGGCATTCAGCCTCGCCATGGCATCCTGGAAAGGGTTGCTCATTTAACCGTGCCCATCAGCTTCAGCATTCCGTTGATCTTCGGATCTTCCCAGCCTTTAATGTTGTTCCACACAGAGGTATTCATGTAAGGCATCATGCCGTTCACTACCATTTCTTTCAGATACTCTTCCCGCTTCTCTGCCGGAATGCGTCCCTCAGTGATGGCCTTGTCCACAGCCTCAAATGCCTTCTTCACAACATAGTCGTAAGTAGTGGGAGCCAGGGCCTTCCCAATCATATCAATCGGACGGTCCGAGTCTTTCCCAAACCACATCTTTTGCTCGAAAAGCTTCGGCGCATTGGGATGGAGGAGGATTTGACTCAACACGCGCTTCTCATACAACTCCGGGGACATTTGAGCAAAGATAGCATTGGAGGCATCCTCCATCATCCCTTCCCCTTGTGTCCCGCCGATCATAGCTGCAACCGTCGCGATCTGCTGGAATTTCCCCATCTCTCCCAGCGGGATATTGGTCTTGGTAACCTGCTGCCCATCCTTATCAATGTAGGTATGGTTGTAGCTCAGCCCATCCGCACTAATCTCAGGCACGCCCGCGACACGTTGTGCCTGTGCGTTTGCCCAGTCCCGAGAGGACTGTTCATTCTGATACGCAGTGAAAGCCGCGCGGTCTTTATACTCCGCTTCCTGCCCGGCGATATCCACTTCAGTCCCAAACAGCTGCGCACCGAGTTGTCTGTTCTGCATGAGGACTTCTTCCCCGCGCATGATCTCGGTATCAATGGCATTCTTTTGATCCAGCAAGTTCATGTATTCAACTTCACTTGCCGTGTTCTCAGCCTCAATCCCCAGCTGCGCCGACTGCATCTTCATATTCATCATCTGCATTTCGAAGCCGCGCAGCTCATCCTCGTAGGCCCGGGACTCAGCTTTCCTGTCCCGATCCGCATCTCTGCTCGCACCGAGAAATGCCCCACCAGCCAGGGCGATGACCTCCCCAATATCATCACTTTGTGTCGATGCCAGCGCAGCCGCTGCGAGTGCGTCGTAGAATTTCGAGTTCTTAAACTCCGCATCCGACTCCATGTCGTTCTTGGGCTTGAGTTTTTTCGCCTCTTCCACAAATGGCTGCATGTCGAAGGTCTTCGGCGTAGGCCGTGTGGGCGGAGGAGCCAAAGGCTGCGGGGCGGGCAGCGGGGCATATACCTGCTGCGCACGACTTCTCAGCGCGCCGAAATCAACAGGCGCGGGTCCAGGCATAGGAGCGGGAGGCCTCAGCACTGGCGCAGGCATCTTCAACGTTCCCTGCAGGATCGACATAGGATCGACGACCGGCTGGGGGTTAGGTGAGGGCGCGACGGTCTTGGGGGGAAAAACAGGCTGACCAATGGTCGGCGGCTTCAGCCCCCAAGGATTTGCCCCATACGGACTCATAGGGTCAATCAGCCCCAACATTGCAGGGTCGATCGAATAGGCAGGACGTGGTGCGAGTCCCATAGTTTATCTCCTTACCTACCAACGCCGGTTTGTGTCCAAGGGAAGTTTGCAAGCGCCCCACCGACTCCTGCTCCAATTCCACCCAGGGCCGATCCAGCTGCCCCTGTTCCCGCAGCTCCCGCCGCGAACGGAGCCCAGCCAAGACCACCCAGCATGGCACCGATACCCAGACCACCTTGGATAACACTGGTGATCGGATTGGCTTGTTGCGTCTGCGTGGTGTTGGTAGTCCCGGTTGTGTTAGTAGTCCCATTCGTGCTTTGCCCAACGAAAGGTGCAGCCCCGTAGATTTGTCCCGCCTGGGCAAGTCCTGCGAACATGAGTTGTTCATTCAAGGTCCTACGCAACAGCGCATCATCGGCACCGTACTGGTCTAGCGTGCGCTGGTAATCACCCAGTTGCCCCATCATCTGGTACGGCATGGCTTCGGCGGAGAGGCCCGCAGCGAATAGCTCCGGCGCCATCATCTGATATTGCCGTTCCCGGTTGTAGTTGTCGTAGTTAATGCCCGAGGAGATATCCCCTGCGGCTTCCGCCCAGTCCCCGTATGCCTGCCCTCTCGTCAGCGCAGCACGGTCACCGCCGAAGGCGTTGTCCATGATAGCTGCGTTGTCAATCCCAGGGATGATCTGGCGTTCGAGTTGTTCCGTAATCGGACGGATCGAAGCCTGGATCATTGGATTAAGCGTCGGGTTAGTGGCGGGGTCGAGCATCCGCCCACTCGCCGCATCTAGAGCATTGTTGGTAAACACTCCAGGGGTCATACGGCTTTGCAGCCCTGTAAGCATGGTGTCCATGCCGGAGATGCTACGAGTGTCGAACCCATTCTGCCCGGCCCGGATTGTCCCCGTGAAGGGAGTACGATCAATTCCGTTCACCGCAGTATTCGTCTGCGTGAGCAACTGACGCCAGTAATCATCCAGCATCGGATCGCGAGTCGGCGCAGTGGTCTGCGCGACAGTCTGCGTCTGGTTCGTGTCAGACCGTTGTGATGACTTCGAAGTCATGTCAAATTTCCCTTACTACCCGATGCAGGGTCCTCGCCCCGCGTTTCTCATAGGCCCGGACCAGTGCCATACTCGGCACTTCTCCAACGAGGAATTTAGCCCCGTGGGCCTTAGCGTACATGGTAACATCATGGTCGATTTTGTCAAGGTACCTCATGTAATTTTTTCCCACCACATTGGAAACAGAGCACACTGAGTGTTCTCCGAGTTGTTCCAGAGTCGTGATGAGAATACCCTCTCCCCAGGTCCATACAATGGACTTCCGGGAATAGATTGCATAGATGAGTTCTTTCTCACTGCAACTAAACGGGTTGCCCTGCATGGACTTAGCCAACCATGTTTTCATAGTCGGGTTGTCGAGCAGGACCTGCGGCAACACTGGGGAGAGGATCTTGAAGGACATAGGTTAGCCCTGGACTTCCGGGGTTGGAGTCGAAACAGGCATGGCGATCGGGACCTGTGTGCGTTCCACAGGGATCTTGATAGCGATGACTCCCAACGCAGCCTTGATCGCCGCCGAAACATTGCCCAGGGACATTTTGGCCTGAGCATCTGTCACGTTCGCTGCAATCTTGTCGAGGGTGGAAAGGCCCTCATTCTTCAGCAGGGTTTCCAGCACACCCTGCGCTTCCTTAAACATCGCAGGTTCGTGCGAGGTCAACTCCGCCTCCGTCGCAGCCTTGCGGGCGAGGATATCTTCAAGTTCAGCCATTGTAGTTTCCTTTCTTTACGGGGTACGTCTGATAGTAAACACGCCTTGAATTCCATTGCCGCTGATGTTGTTAGAACCAGACGTGCGTTGGATTTTGATCCGGTAGCGGGATGCCCCGGATACGTTTTGAGCCACCACCTTGTTAATCGGCGGAGCGAAGATGAAGTCGAAGAACCCGCCACCAGTGTCACTAACCTGGATGGGGATGGTCCAGAGGGTGGTTTCAGTGCCGCCGGACTGCAGTTGCTCCGTGATGGTGAGGTCCCCATACCAGTCTGTGCCGGAGGATAGGGTTAGGCCAGTCTCGGCACTGATGGACAGCGGGCCGTAGAACAACGGGGACAGCAGTTCCAGGTACCCGCCTAACCCGACAGTCAGGTCAATCGTGGCCATGGTGGCGAGGGTAGTCCCGGAGGTAGTCACGTTGTCAAAGTTCGCTGTGCCAGTCTTCGTCGCAGCATCAACACCTGCATCCAGCACGGCTGATCCGTAGTAGATTTCCCCATCCGTGCCGAGGGCGAAATAGCCATTCGTGCGGGATTGGGAACTGGGGGCAATGCTGTCCGGGCCGAACCAGAGGACGACTTCCGATCCACTCGATCCATACCCAGGTCCAACGGTCAAGCGCTCACCACCACCATCGGAGGAAATTGGCCGGGAGAAGTAAGCCTCCCCGCCAACCGCGCGCATCACCTCGATGATGGCTCCGTTGCTGACGTTCGCCAGCCGAAGCACGGTAGAGATAAGCTCAAGGTATGAGCCCGAGGCCCCGGCCTTGAGGCGCACCGCCGCGAGGTCGCCACCTCCGGCCGCCACGATGGTTTCCCAGAATGCCGCCGCGCCGTTGATGGTCGCGATGGCGCTGGAGTTGGTTGAGACGCTCGCGTTCGTTGTGCCGAGGCTGGCTGACAGTGACGAGTCCGCCGCAGCCCGAGCCGAAGTCTCGGTGGCGATGGCTGATGTGTTGGTCGCGACAACGGCGTTGATCGCCGCAACAGTGCGGTCATCTGTAAAGACGGTGGCGATGCTGCCGATTTCAACTTTGGGCTTGAAGAAAAGCGCCCAGCCGTTGATGGCGCCGCAGTAGAACCAGAAGGTCACACTTGTGCAGCCGGTCGGTAGCGTGCCCGTAGCGCTAAGGCGCTGGTAGCCGGCCCCAGAGGCGGCATTAACCGTCGCGACATTGCCGAGGTAATTGTCCGATGCGTCATAACACCAGAGGCCAAACCCCACAGTCGCGCCTGTCCACGAACCTCCGGCATTGACGCTCACGGTCAAGGTTTGACCTGCCGTAAGTCCAGTAATTCGCGGCGCAGCGGCTTGAATGTAGCCGCTGCCCGAAAGGTTTCCAGAACAGTAGGCGCCTACATCAGCCCCGAAGCCTGAGCTGCAATTGTAAAAGCCCCAGCCGTCTGTGCTTTTCGACCATGTCGGGTTGGTGATCAGGTTGGTGTTCGGCACGAGTGCGGTGACGCTCGCCGTCAGCGTCGTGTCTGCCGCCGCCCTGGCGCTGCTCTCTGTCGCGATGGCTGACGAGTTGGTCGCTATGCCCGCCTCGGCGGTGCCGATGCGAGTTTCCCCCGCAATGATCCGACCAGCTTCGTTGAACTTGGTGGCGGTCGAGCCGTACTCCAGCTGAAACGCGCGCATTACAAGGTTGGCGTATGTCGCAGTCGGCGACGTTTGCGCCGGGATCCTCACGATGATCTGGATTTTTGTAGCACCGCTTCCAGGCGTGAATGTCACGGACCTGCGCGGGCCAATGCTGTTACCGCCCTGGCTGGCAAACGTAACGAAGCTCGAGGAATTCAGGTAGGTGCTGCCGTTGTAAGCGTCGAGGTAAATGCCGCAGGTGGCCGGGTCCAAGTTGGAGACGTACCCGTTGAATGAGAACGTGTAGGGGGCCCCGCCAATGGAAATTGGAATGTCCAAAAGATAGACCCGGTCGGTCCCAGACGAGTATCCGCTAGCCCAGTTCTCATAAAAGATTGCACCCCCGGCCGGGTCCCAATAGCCATTGCCGAACCCTGAACCTGTGGCTCCACCTGAAACCGTCCAGCCCTGTGCGGCTGTGGAAAGTCCCTCGCCATACGGATCATTTCGCGCAGTTCCGCTGGGATATTTTACAAGGTTGGTCGACGGAGCAATTGCCGCTGAGAAGCTAGCAGTCAGCGTTGTATCGGCAGCCGCCCGTGCTGACGTCTCGGTCGCGATGGCGCTGGAGTTAGTAACGATGGCGGCTTCTGCTGTGGTGAGCCGGCTTACAGCTTCGTTCAGCACGGCGTCATCGCGCCAGGTTGTTGCCTTCGCTCCGCCCTCAACCTTGGCTTGCCAGAAGCCAAACTCAGCGTAGGTCCCGTTTCCAACAGCCGAGGTGAACGTGACGACCAAGCGCCCGTAAGCCGTGCCTGTAGGGGCAGCGGAGTTTTCGAGCACTTGCCGCACTCGATGCATTCCGCTGGTCAGCGTAACGCTGGGGGTCTCTCCGATGTATGAGTGACTGGAGTTATACCAGCCCACGGCGAGGCGAATGACGCCACTTGTCAGGCCAGAAATGTAAGGAATGAAGCTGAAGGAATATGCCTCTCCAGCAATGGCCTCGAACTCATCTGAATAAAACTGCTCGGTTACCGTCGCGCCGGTGAACCCGCGATAAAACCACGGCCCCCACAGTGGGTGTGGATAGGCTCCCCACGCGCCGGGGTTCGTCCAATTCAGCAACCCTTTCGCGCCTGTCGAGTTTGCGAGCAGGTTCGCGCCCGCCTGCGCCGCGGACGCAAAGCTCGCGGCCACCGACGTCGTGAGGGCGGAGATCGCAGATGTGTTGCTCGCAATCGAAGACGTATGGCTGGAGATCGTCGCGTTTGCGGTGACCAGATCAGTCGTGGCCTGGCGTGCTTCGATCTCGGCTTGCGAGGCGGGCCGGATGGCTGCCCGGTGCCATGTGATGCTGTTTGCACTGGCGACGGAGCCAAAGCCGTTCCAGTGGCTCATGCAGTAGAGGTTTTGGTAGGTCGTCCCTGCCGTAACCTGGACCAGCTTGCGGAACTTGTAGAGCCGACCTGTCGTGCCCGCGCCGGGGGCACCGCCATTGGTGTCGAGGTCAGAGGCAAAATTGATAGCGGCTCCGCCGCTGTCCCAATCCGTATAGAGCCCCGCAGCTCCGAAGGCGCCGCTGTTCAACGTCACGTCAGCCTCAAGGACGTGCCAGCCGGTTGAGATTCGGCCCAACAGCGATTGAACGATACCGACGTTGTCCCCTGCCGTTCCATCGAGTTGCACTGCATATGGCTGCGGCGCGATGCCAGTCACGCGTGTAGCCAGATAACCGTATGACCAGTTGGTCCAGTTCGTGGGGAGTCCCGTCGCGTTCGCGTTGTCCGCAAAGTTCGGAGACGAGTTAATTGAGCCTGTTGCCGTGGTAACAGAATAATTTGCGGCAACAGTAGAGTTCGTGGTAGCAAGAGCAGAAGTCAAATCGGTAGTGGTAGTGGAAAGAGTGGAAATGTTTGCATTCGCAGTGGTCATTTGACCCTGCAAGGTAGTGATATTTCCGCCCGCAGTGGCGAGCCCCGCCTCAGCCGTATCCAAGTCCGTACCGAGAGTAGTGATGCTGGAGGTATGCGAGCTGACGGTGGTGGAAAGGGAACTCACGGAAGTGGTGAGGGTAGTAATGGCAGAAGCATTGGTGCTGATATTCGCGGTGTTAGTTACAATGGTAGTTTCCGCCGTATCCAAGTCCGTGACTAGCGTGTCGATCCTTCCATCCGGGACGGCTACCCAAGCCGAGCCCGACCAGCGATAAAGTTTCTCATTATCATCCGAATCTATCCACAGGTCTCCAGTTGCCCCTGCAGTTGGCGCGGAAGTAGCACGGAAGGTCTGATTTTTGGTAGAGTTAATGGTAGTGATGCTGGTGGTGTTGGCGGAGACTGTAGTGGTGAGAGTGCTGAGAGAGCTATTCAACGTAGTAATGGCAGAAGCATTGGTGCCAATACTTGCCGTGTTGGTGACGATGGTGGCTTCAGCTGTGTTGAGGTCGGCTTGGAGGGTGTCAATCTCACTTTCCGCCGTGGTGATGGAAGTAGTGTGTGCGCTCACAGTGGTGTTAAGGGTAGCCACAGCGCCATCCAGGGTGGTAATGGCGGTAGCATTAGTGGTGATGTTGGCTTCATTCGTCGCAATGCGCGCGTCGGGCACAGGGTCCCAAGCCATGCCTGAGTACCGGTAAACCTTATACCCATCGTCACTATCCAGCCACAAGTCTCCGGTCTGATGCCCGGAAGACGGAGCGGAAGTCTGCAGCCACACTCTTGCGCGAGTGGTCAGGGTGGAGTTGATGGTAGTGATGGAGGAAGTATGCGAACTCACGGTCGTGCTGAGAGTAGCGACGCTGCCATCCAGGGTACTAATCGCCGTGGCATTGGTGATGATATCGGCCTCGGTCGTAGTAACCCGCGCCTCCACAGTATCAACGTCAGTGATGAGCTGCGTAATGCTCGTCCCATGCGTGCCGACTGTGGTGTTGAGGGTAGCAATGGCAGTGTCGTGAGTGGCGATGGTGCTTTCAGTAATGGTGACCCGAGCGAGCAATCCTGTCGTAGGGGTCTGCACCTGGGACTCCAGGGTCGTGACGCGGGAAGCTACTGCGGCTACGTCTGTGGTGAGGGTGCCGAGTTCGATGGTGATCCCAGCTTCCAGGCTCGCATCTGCAGCGATGTAATCGCTCTCCAGCTGCGTGATCTGCTGTCTCGTCCCGTCCACCACACCGAACTGATGCTCGCGGAGCGAGTTGACAAAGCTCCTCGCCCACTCCCCAATCGGGGAGTTATCCAGCGGAGGCTGGGGGAACATGGGGTCCTGGAAGAGGGAAGTGTCAACGGTCATAGTCTTTGCCCACCAAATGCGCCGAAGGCCTCAACCCCGGCTAGTGACCAGTCCACATCGACTGCTGTACTATACACCTTCAGGACCCAAAACGCAGCCTCTCGCATGGGGAAGTGTCGCTCAGCCATGGTCTCGGCGGTGAGCCAACTGATGGACCCGTCTGGATCATCGAGCAGGCCGACTTGGAACGAGGCCGAACCGGAGCGGCGCAAGCGCAGTTCATCGATCCACTTGTAAAAATCCGTAGCACCCCAAGCAAGGGGTTTGGTTTGAATACTCGCCGGCATGGCCGAGCTACCCAGGTTCACACCGGTTGCGAGTTTAAGTACCGCAGTGCCGTTGGCTCCCAGGGGCTTCCCCCACACGGCTGAGGAAATGGCTGCGGTGAGCTTCCAGTTCCTTGGAGCCCATGCGTTGGTTTTGGGATAGTAGCACCACCCTTCATACCCAATCGCACCAGTCCCCTTCCAGTGCCACTCCACGCATTGATACTCGGCATCCCAGTGGCAGGTGATCTCGTCACCGGCAGTGAAGTCAATGCGGGGGGACAGGAAGTCCCAGACTGCCGGATCGGCAATCCACTGGACAGTATACCCATCGGTCTTCCAGAACCCTCGGGGCTCGAGCCCGTAGGCGAGCTGCCCATCGACTGCGACGGCGTTGATCCCAGCGGCACCGACCTTGGCAGGCAGGGTCCGGTAGGATAGGACGGAAGAACCCCCGACGTAGCTGATCAAATACATCTGCTCCGAGGACCAGCAAGCTAGGCCATTCCCAAATTCTTCCGCACACTGCGTGCGGGAGGAGATATTGCGGATGTAGTCACCGCCCGCGAGGTTGGACAGGGATGCTGTGAAGGTAGTGGGATCACCACGGTCTGACCAGACGAAGCGTCCCGGGTTGCCATTAGCATCAAATAGGACGGTGAAGACGTTCAGCTGCCGGACAATCCGAGCCGTGGTCGGGGCATCACTCACCGTCAGGGCTGACCCAGTGTTAGGCCAGAGTTGGAGTTTTTCGATGTTATTCGTCGCGAGGAGGTAATTCCCAAAGCACGACATCGACCAAGCACCGGAGGTGTATCCGGTACCCAGGTTAGTAACCGACCCACCCTCCGGGTAGTATTGCAGGGAGGTGGGAAGGCCCATATAGACCCGCCTCACTCCACCCACTAGGGCTTGCTGCAGCGCGTTAACCGCACCACCAGCGGTGATGAAACTCGCGTACCCGCGAGCCTTCTCCACCTGCCCTTTCCGAAACGCGACGTTCTCCCCGTCCACCCACAAGGGAGCCTTGAGGGCATCCACTGACTTCCAGATGCCAGTCTCAAACTGCTGCGGCTCGGCAATCTCACCCAGGGTCTGCGGCACAGGTTATTCCTTTTTCTTGAACCAGGGGATCAGACCTGCGAGGATGGTAAGGATGCTCCCCGGGTTCCGCATCATGCCGAGGAGTGGTGTACAGGCTAACCCTATCGACACCCCGACTGCGGCTTCCACGAAGTACGAAACCGAACCTACCCAGGGGAAGTAGTACCCAAGGGCGTTGGAGGCGATGGGGCCGAAGATGGCCGCGAAGCCCCCTCCGATCATCACCGCCACGAGCTTGGCCCGGGAGTTGAGAAGACCTGCGTTCTCGAGGAAGGCATAGGCCCCGAAGAACCCAGCCATCCCGCAGATCACTGCGTCAAGTATCTGCGTCTCTCTCGGGATGAAACCCGTAGACCCTACCCCCGCCAAGACCAGGGAAAGAAGCCCAGCGATCGGTTCAATCGCGGCCTTATGTGGTGCCACAGAAGACTTCCCACCAGAGGATGAGGTCGACGATTTCTCGGTCAGTCTCGGGATCTTGACCATCCCTTGGTCGAACGGGGGGACCATCGGCATACTCCTGACAGAATTGTTCAATCTTCTTTGTACTTGTCACGCACCCTGTCACGCTCAGCAGGATCACCCCGCTTACGAGCCACTTCACGCTGTTTTTCCAGAGCATCTTGGGTCTCCTTAAGCTTCGCTCGGAGTTCATCATTGTCCTTCAGCATCATGCCTGCCGCTGCAATGAAAGCCCCCGCAAGGGCCTTCACCACAGCGTCGATGGTGCTGGCCCATAGGCCTTTTTCACCATCTGCAGCCATTACGCCAAGCCTTCTTCGACCTTGGTGGCGAGCCGGCGAAGGGCTGGGGCGAAGAGAGATTTCACCACAGCGTCGTCGAGGGTCGTCCCCGAGTCCTTGACGGCCGATACGATCTTGGCTGCCGCATCGTCAATGGCAGCGTCGATCGCGGACTGGTTGGTCGAGACAACGATCCCGATCACGTTCTTGGCAATTGCTTCAAAGTCCATGATAGTCTCCTTTTCTTCTCGGGCGGAATTACCCTTGAAGCTCTGAATAAAAGTCTCGGCGCATGACGAGTTCGGCATCACCGAGTAGTTTGTCCTCGGCGGAACCTACAAGGTCGTCGAGGACGGGGGAGAGGGTCTGCATGATGAGCGCAGCACGCTGGAAGTCACGGTAGTTCTTCGCAGCGTAGTAGGTGGCGAGGTCCTCGATCAGGTCCTGCGCGTTGTCGAAGAACCAGTGCTCGGTGGCGTCGGCAGTGGCGAGGGTGGTGTACTCCCACCAGCCACAGTCGAAGGTGTAAACGAGCTCAGGGGTGTTGTCGAGGAGGATGGCGGTCTCGGATTTGAGGAAGTACTCGGTAGGATATCCCTCGATCGGGGGTGACCAGACACTCGGGTCGATGCACTTGTTGAGGACTTTGAAGGGGGAAATGGCTTCCGAGGTTTCCTCCGTAATCCTCATATAGTCGATCTCGCGGATTTTGTAGCTCGAAGTGGAAAGAACCCGAGGCGTAGCATCCTCGGGGTTACTCACCAATTCCCGCAGGTTGTACATGAACGGCCAGTTGAGCTTCCGCTCGATGTGCCGGACAGCTTGCTGGCACAGGTTATCGAGAGAGGCATCCAGGGCAGTACCCCGGCCAATCTTGAGCCTGATGTTAGTCTTGATGTTAGCTAGCGTCACCGCCATCGACTGTCATCCTTCCGTTCTCGTCGTAGGTGATTACGGGCTGATTGTCGAAATACCCATACAACGGGGCTCCGTAACCAATCCGACCACCAGTCGATCTCCAGTGCCGATCAAACAAGGAGGTGTACTCCGGGACTTCAAACCTCGCCCCAAGTGTCCTCACCCTCCCACACCAGTACTCCGTGGCGCATCTACCGGCTTCATACTCCGTCCGACCGGGATAGTCAAAATCCAGGCCGAATAGTCTAAACCTCTTCGCCCCACACATACCAGCGTAGGCCAGCATGTAACTCGGAGCTGCAAAGAAGTAATCATCTTGCCAATACTCCACCACGGGCTTAATCGGGTAGATAAGGGTGTTCATGCCGGGGACTTTTCTCAGTGTAACCACCGGGCGTTTGTACTCGTTGGAGTACCAGTCAATGAGTGCGGGGACTTTTTCTTCCTTTTCTTTCAGCACGTTCAGGTCGTGGACATTCCAAGCGAGTGAATGCGGGAATGCTTTCGCAGCGGCGTTGATGACCCAAACTGGATTGCGTTCATTCATCGGGATCAGGTCCCGCATGAAGTCCGCACTAAACAACGAGCACGTCGGTCCCATGCCAATGATAGTGACCGAGTCTAGCTCCTGGGTAAGAAGGGGAGCCGAAGCTCCCCCTCCAACCACCGAGGCGTACCCCGAGGTTTCCCCGGACGGCATCAGAGCGGATTACCCACAATGACGCCTTGCCCGCCGAAGCTCGCCACCGCAGGGATGGTGTACTTGAGTCTGTCTCCGCGGCGGATCAGATAATCCGTTCCCGCGAAGGTAGTCGTCGAGCCGGCCTTCACATCGACCAAGCCAGTGGCAAGGCCGTTGCAGGACAGGCTCGCAATCACCGTGCCATTACGGCGGAGACTGACAATCGCAGTCGTCGCAGCAAGGGCATCGGAGAGGTTCCAAAGCGCTTCCTTCAACTTGAAGTCAAAGGGCGCGATGAACTCGTTCGAAGCTGCAGAGGCCGTAGTAGCCCCGGCTTGCAGACTGAACGGGAAGACAACCGGAGCACTACCGTTGTACTCAAGCGCTCCGGTTTTACCAGTTGGGGAATTACCCATAGTCGTAGTCCTTTCCTAGTTGCCGGGCTTACAAGTCAGCCGCGCCGGATGCCATGTTGTAGATGAAGAAGTGCGTGGACAGGTGGTCGACTTCGAGACCACACTCCCCAATGAACCCTTCTTTCACCCCATCCATACCGGGCTCTTCCAGCTCGTCCTCGAAATGGATATCCGAACCGTCGAGGTAACGGTACTTGATATTCTCCATGTCGAGAACAAAGGCCGCAGCACCCAGCGAGTAGTACGCCGTGGCTGCAGTCGTGCCGGAAGGCATCTGATTGAACAGCGGGTGAGACCAGAAGGTCAGGTCGCCGAACGGGCAGGTGAATTTCGTCACCTTCATCCCATACTCTTTCTCGTTCAGATAGATCTGATACGAGGTGTTCTTCCGAACACAAGTCTGGATCGCTGCGAGCGCTTGGTTCCCGCCCATCATGATCTTTTCCGAGGAACCCTCGGCGAAGATGGACTGCATGATGGAGTCCCACTGCGTCATCTTCAGCGTCGCGTTGGTCACTGCGATTTTATTCGCAGCGGCGAGCTGGTGATAGATACCAGCCGTGTACCGGATGGGCTTGCCGTTCTTGGAGCCAGTGGCGAGGCGGCCGAAGAGGAAAGCCCTCTCCATATCCATGCCCATGACTTCCATGGTCTCCCGCTTGGCTTCATCATACGCCTTCGGATTGGTCCGAAGCTTCGTCTTCATCGCCGTGCGGGTGAGCTCGAAGGTGTTGCGGAAGATCTGAGTGTAGTTGTACTGGTCACTCGGGTTCCAAGAAACACCGGTCGGCGCGAGGGAGCCTTCCTCGTAGGCGTTACCGATACAGACGATGTACGGGTTGATGCCTGCGCCGGCGTAGGCGAGGGTAGCAGGGGTCGATCCAGCAACACCGCGAACGACAGTGAGGGAGGTATCGGCCGTGGGGTCTTGATGGACTTGCATGAGTTCGCAAGCCGCACCGGACTGCAGGCCATTCTCCACCATGAAGATGTCGCCGGCTTTGTAGGAAAGCGCACCGGAGACAATCGTGAGGGTCTGGACGGTACCAGCCGCAGGTGCGGTCAGGTTGGCGCCGAGGGCCACACGACGGGACTGAACACCCTTTTCCCACCAGTGGAAGACCGAGTCGTTTGTCGACTCTTCCTTCATGGCGGCGGTGAGAGCGGTTAGAGGAGCCTTCGCAGCCTTAGCCGAGACCGGCATCAGGCGAAGGAGGGTTTCGCGCCAGTTCTCTGGACGCTCGTTCGTCGCGAAGTTTGAACTATCGCGGAGGCCTTGAATGGCCATTGGTTAGTCCTTTCTGTTATTAGCCAACACGAATGCCTGCAGTGCGCAGGACAGCCGCCATTGAGTCTGCTTGGGTTGAGGTCCCTGGTTCAGGCTGGACAGGTCGGGCTCCATTGGAGCGCGAGACTGGTGCCGGTTTCGGGTTGGGGGCAGGAGCGGGGTTAACCACACCAGCCTTCGGATCGATGCCGAGGGACTTCAGCTTGGCGTTGAACGCCGCCTTGAAGGCTGGATCGAACCAGTTCGGTTGTTTACCTTGAGCGGTAAATTCCTTACCCACCTCAGTAACGATGTGACGAGCGACTAGGTTACCAGCCTCGCTTCCAACCAGTACCGGGTAGCTCTGTGCGAACTCTTGCCGGAAGGTTTGGATTTGTTGAGCCTGGATCAGTCGTTCTTGCACCATGCCCTCAAATTGAGGCTGGTACTGTTCAGTCACGTCTTCTTGGAATTGACGATAAATCATTCCAGCAAGCGCGTTGGCGAAAAGCGTCTGGCCCCGAATGCGTTCTGCCGGGTCCTCACTGTTCATCAACTGAGCCATGGCGGTCGGAATTTGCTCGGGCGTGACCCACACACGAGGTTGTTCCTGAGTGGGCTCCGGCGCGGGAGCGGGAGTATTGGCCCGCCCTGTCATCGCTTGAGCCGCCTGCGTCAATGCCGCAGTTGCCTTGGCTAGTTCACTTGCATCAACCCCTGAGTTTGGCGGCGAGGTAGGAGCAGTTTCGACAACTGGTTCCGAGGCATTCTGCTCCGGCTCGTTATCGTCATCTACCTCGTCGTTTGGCATAGACCCGCCACCGGGGTTGAAGAGTTTGGCGAGCATATCGAGTGAAGGAGGGGCCGAGCTAGGGACCTCTCCCGAATTGTTGTCTGGTTGGCCGTTAGCTGGGGTTGTCATTCGTCAGTCTCCGTTTCGTTCAGTTTGTCCAAAATGGTGCCCATGAGGTTCTGCAGGGCCTGGGCTTCCCCCTGCAGTTTGGAACCTTCTGCGACACCACTCGGAGTACCAAGTGGGACATTTACCCACCGGACGGCCAAGTCATCCTGATAGTCGCACAACTCCAACAAGGCGTCAACTACTTTTTCCGGCCGATCCCTTACCAATCGGAGCAATTCATCACGGCCCATACGGACCTCATTCACAGTTGACATATTTTACACTCCTGGAAGAGGGATGAGATTACCGGCTTGCATACCGTTAGTTGGGTCGAACCCGGGTGGGGCCACTACTGGGGCAAGGCCTGCAGGCTGACCCGGGGCTCCATTAACAGGTGGATTTTTGAAGTTGGAAATGTTCCGGGCTCCCCCCAGTTCCGCAACCCACTCAAAGATTTTCACCACTGAGAACTGGGTACGAAGTTCCGGGTCTTTAGTGACACCGAGAAGGATTTCCTTCCAGATGTCAACCAGGGCTACCTTGTCGAGAGGCAGGGTGCCATCATGGATGGGGAAGTAGTAGTCCCCGACGAGGTGATCAGGCCCCATCATCATGACCTTATCCTCCCCGATGATCCGCATTTCCATCTCAGAGGAAAGGAACTGCTGGGTGTTCAGGCACATTTGCATCCCGAGCGGGGAGAACCCCTGGGCGCTATACAAGCGTGCCTGTGCGGCGAGGCGGGATGCACCAGCTTCGCCGGAGGTCCTTACCTCGGTGGCAGTCTTCCGGGACCCGGAGTCTTGGATGCCTCTCAGGTTGTCGTTGACGGATGACAGCATGTCACCCATTTTGATGACATTTTCGAGGTCGGAGATATGGCCCCGAGTGACATCGGTTTGTTGGAGCTGGAAGATCGCCGTGCGGATGTCCACTCCCATGGCGCTGCGCTTCAGGCGGATGAGTTTCCCGGGCTTCGGATTAGCCAAGTCCTTGCCCTCGATCAGCGCAGGGTTGTACACGATCATGTTATTTAGGAAGGACCTGACGTTGTAAATGTGCGTGTTGAGGAACCAGCTCGCGGCATCTTGGATAGGAGCGAGATAGTCCGCCGTGGAAGGATGACCAAAACCGTAACCGACCGAGTGAGGCTCGACGGTGACAATAGGGTGCATACCGTGGTCGTACTCGAAGGGCTGGGCACGGATGATAATCTTCTTATTGATGACAGTGAAGATCCAAAGCTCCGGAGAGACTCCATCCCCCAGGGCACGCTTGGTCTTCGGGTCGATGATCTTGGAAGGGATGACCCAGCAAGTACACTCATCACGCTGGAGGAAGGACAGCCCGTTGGAGGTTTGGTTGTCCTTGGCCTGCCCGGGCATGGCTTCACCGCCGACGAGCATGGAACGGGCCGACACTCCAGTGGCACCTTCATTCTGCGGCATATGCCCGAACCCACCAAGGTTCTGGTAGCCATAGTCTCCCTTCTCGATCTGCAGCTCATGCATACCGATGAAGTCGCGCCAGAAGATGAACTCGGCCCGCCATGGGGCTTCAGACATGGGGACGCGCGGGTCAGGGAAGAAGCAGAACGGGTCGATGTTTTCGAGGTCATTCCCTTCGTAGGTGGTTTTCAGTTCCCGTTTGGAAACCCTCTCACCCATGCCACTCTGCGTCCAGGTAGTGCGCTTGCGCTTCTCCACTTCCCACACACACTTCATCGCCCCGACAGCGTAGGTCTCGGAGTCTTTGAAGAACTGCATAAAGCGCTTGATCATGTAGCGTGTGTCGGCTTGGTACTGCAGGACCGTCTCCATGTGGGGAGCGTTGGCTGCAGCTTGGCTGGAGTTGGAGGCTACATTGAACAGAGGCTTCCGACCGGTGAAGGTGTGGGTGAGGTAGGTCGCGATGGTAGCAATCGTGGCGTAGGAGTAAGGGATAGTGATGGAAGTGATGACGGGAGGGGCTCCACTCTCATTCATTTCCTTCAGTTGTTTTTCATAGTTCGGCAGGTCGATGTAGGCCTGGATTTGTTTCTCCCGCGCACGCCAGCGAGCATAGAAGCGGCTCATCTTGCGCTCAGACATTTTGAGCCTGGACATGAGGAAGTCCAGCATGGTCTCGTGGAGGCCATTCCCGGGTTTCAGTCTCTCGATTGGTTTCAAGTCTGCCCAAGCAGCCATGTTAGGTTATCCTTGTGAGTTTGTTTTGCTTGGAATATCCGGCAGCTACGGACTTTTTCACGAGATACCTGGTTTTGCCCTTTTGAATTTGGACATAGCCAGGGACAGAGAGGGCATCTTCCACTCCCTCAGGAATGCGATACGCCGCAGCGTTGTCTTTCTTGACATGCCCCACCCAACTGGTGGTGTTGCCCTTATTCGGCAAAGCCTGGGCAATCTTCTCCAGAGGTTCAAGGGAGGACTTCCCCAGTCCAGCCACACCAGAGGTCGTTGTTTTCTTCCCGGCACCTAAAGCACTCCGGACCATTTTACCTAGACTCGGCATTTTATTTACCTTTCTTGGCCTTCCATTGAGACCGGAGTTTGTACAACTGAGAAGCACTTATCCCAGTGCGTTTGAGAATTTGTTCCGTGGATAGGCCTTCTTCGAGCAGGGGCACGACTTTACTGCGCGTGGTGTCCGGCCGGCCGCGCTTGCCGTAAGGGAGATCAATCCCCTGCTTGCGGTAGAAGGACTTGGTTTTAGCCACACTCACATCATGCATGTCCAAGTCATCAGCGATTTCAGCCGTGGACTTATTCGGATGATCCAAGACATATTGTTTCAGGGACTTCCCTGACCTATTCCATTTCTTCACGTCACCGGGGGCTAGGGCCGCCCGCACAATTTTCGATCCCAAGCTCATGGCGCGTACCTAAAGTCCCCGACTTGATCTTCGATGGGAGCCCCGTCCTCGGGGAAAGTATCCGGGTCGTCAAGGGCGAGTCCGGCGAACTTGTCGAGGAGAGTCACAGCCATTGCGATAACGTCTGGAATGTCGGCCTTGGTGTTAGGCCAGTCTTGCAGGGCAGTTTCGTAGTCAGCGAAGGTTTTCTGGTGGGTGATGTAGCCGGAAGCGTAGCGGGGCTGAAGTACACCCTCGATGCGCTTGTGCTTGGCCTCATCGGTTTGGTGGAGAATGCCAGTGATTTCGAAGTAGGCCTTGGTCCCAAACTGTTTAGCCTTGCGGAACATTTCCTCTTGCATGAGGTGGATCAAGGCTTGCTGGTAGCCAATGCTTTCAATACCGTGGTCCGTGCAGTCCCACTGGAAGTGAAGTTCGAAGTACTTGTCGATTTGTTCGCGGGGACTCATCCCCACCTTACCCCAGGCTTCCAGGACATGCAAGGTCCCCTGTGCCGTCATCCCGACCACGCCGAATGCGCAGAGGGAGGCCCCCTTTTTCTTGCTAATCGCAGGGTCCATGGCGAGACTCACCGCGACGAATTCCTTCCTCTCCCTCACCACAGTCCGGATCATGTCAGGGCGGAATTTCTTATCCTCATCCGCAACCATCTTCGACATGACTTCGCGGTAGAAGACTCCGAGTTCCCCTCGGGAAGCATAGCTGGTCTTCAGTTCCTCGATCTTATCAAGATCCATGGCTTCCGCCCAAAGTGGAGCCCCCTCTTGATCGAGGGCCCCGAACTCAACCACAAGCCACTTCGGGTCTTTTTTGAGTTCCTGGATCAGGGCCTCGTAGTGGAGGATGGTACCGAGTCCGAAGAACTTGGTCCGTCCGATGAGTTTCCCTGAGCGCTCAAGGGCCCCCATGAACCAGCGTTTACACTTCTTTCGCTGATCAACTGTCGCGACGGACTCTTCATCTTCAAGGTCGTCGAAGAGGATTTTTCCGGGACGAGTGGAAGCGCGATTGAGGCCACGAACCTGTCCGCCTCTTCCACGGGAGATAAGATACATGCCGTTAAGCGTTTCAAACTCCTCATCAGTCCATTTCTGAGGGTCTTGCCTTTCCGGGGCTTGCTTGCCATAAATCTCGATGATGCGTTCATTGAACTCTAGCTCCATGCGAATGTCATTAACCTGTGCCGCCGCGTGCGGGCCGGTTTCAGAGACGTACAGTTGAACCTTGGCCTCGGGCTCCTGGTAAAGGATGTCGAGAATGATATCGGCTTTGAACAGAGTGGTTTTGGAGAAGCCCCGAGGCAGCACCGCCACGGTCTTATCACTCACCATGATGTTTACTTGGACGGGGGTTTCTCCCTCCCAAACCACGTTGAAAAGTTTGTGCCCGCCAAAGACAAAATGGCTCTCAATCTTGCGCAGGTCTTCAACAGTCCATTCCGCATCAGGGTCATCCCGCCAGTCCTCCGGGCCGAAGTTGAGTAGGAAGTCACTTTGTTCCCGGATGAGAGCGAGGATACCACGGTGTACCCAGGGCATTTTGCGTGGGAACCAGTGGGGGAGGAGTTCGCGAAGGGCCAGCACCGGGTCTTGGATAAAGGCAGTGAGGATTTCTTCCTTCTCATCAGGAGAAAGTCCCTGAGCCTTCGGACCCTTCATGTGCAGGGGGATAGCAAGTTCCATTATCTCATCTTCCCTTGCAGCTTCGGCATAGCCATAAGTTGAAGGATTTGCTGCGCGTTGAGGGCCGGACCTCCCGCACCCTGTCCCTTCGGCGGGATGAGTCCAGGCACAGTTGACCGGGCCATGGGAGCCATAGGCTGAGCCATAGCACCGGGCCCTGTCAGCGCCAGCATCATCATATCCGGGGTAAGTGCGGGAGGTGTGGGCACTACTCGATGTCCTCGCCTTTATACTCGGGGTCGAGGATTTCCTTGAGTTGCCCGATGATGGAAGGGGTGAAGATCTTATTCACGCGAGTGAGAATGATGTCAGTCTCCTTCGCATTGAAGGTGCAGCCTTCTTTCTGCGCACGTTCTGCGAGCTTGTACCAAAGCCACTTGGTCTTATACGGGGCTTGATCATCCCCTTGCAGCGGTTGGTCGAAGGCGAAGGAGATCACCCGGGCAGGGGTGACTGGTTCCGGCGGCTTGTCGGAAGTGAAAGCCTTAACCATATCCTCGCCTTTGAAGTCCTTCAGGGCTTCATGGGGATTGAAGGGTGTGCTGGGCATGAGTGGGGGGTATCCTTTGTTAGCAGCAGGAGGGAGAGGCGGTGTCTTTCTTCGGGTCTGCTTCTCGTTTGGCATCCTTAATCATCCAGCCGAGGTCATACCCGTCTATTCTCGGGGACAAGCGCTCTTCGAGTTTCTCGATGAACTTCGTCCGGGCCTTGCCGGTGAGGGCGTCGGCCTCTTCCAGATGGTCCTTGAACGCTTGCAGCTTCTGCGCCATGCCCGATGCGAGGAGGAGTTCGTCATCCGACATGGCGCGAAGTTGCTTGATTTTGTCAGACCCGGCCAAGGAGGCTTTGATCTGTTCTTGACCGAGTGATGGCATGTTACGCAGGCTCCGAAGGGGGTGTACCTTTCAGTTCAATCACTTGGATCGAACTGCGGTCAGTGATGATGCAGGTTTTGAATTGCCCAGGAAGAACCTGGGACTCCGAGACCTGATAGTACTGCCCTTGGTCATTGCGACCTTGGACTTCGACCTTGATGGCCGCAGGGCCTTCGTTGAGGACTTTGACCTGGGTTGTCATGTTAGGTCACCGGGGTGACGGCTGGGTCGGTCGCCGGAGTCGGCGCCGGGTCCGCAGGCTTCACTGGCACGGTCGGCTCAGGGTAGTCCCCCGCGATGATTGCGAAGGCTTCGTCGCAGCCCTTGACCGCAGCAGCCCTGATGTCGATGATCTTGGCGAAGGCACCTTTGGCCTCGGCGTCATCCACGGTGAGTTCGGTCATGTGAGTGACAAGGAGCCGGGCAGACTCGGCCGCTTTCGCAGTGTATTGTGACTTGGTGTCGGAAAAGACCTGAGCTTGAGCTTTCAACGCAACCGGATACTGATCCGGGTTCTTCAGCACTTGTTCAATGGTAGGCATGTCGGGGGTTCCTTATTGCTTGGGTGACAATGTGCGGTAGACAGTTGACGGTCCCACATTGTCCATGTAGTCTAGACCGTCAATCAAGTTACGGAACTCCACGGAGTTGAAGCCCAGTTGTTCCGCGGCTTCTGCGATGTCATCGGAGCTATACCGGGCGAGGGACTTATTCTCAGGGAGTCCAGAGTATTTGTTCTTTTCTAGGTACCGGCGAATTTTCTTATTCTTGATGGCACTTACCGGGATGTCAGTGTGGTTGACCCCACCAGCGTCGAGGGAGAAGGACCGGCCGAGCGGGACCTGAGTGGGAGTGACATCTCCGTAAGTCGCAGCGGTGGCAGGGTCAGTCGTGTGCCAGGAGGAGGCATTCCCTCGAGTGCCCTGCATGGCAGGCACGGTGGCACCCACTGGGGGCTTCTTCCCCATCAGTCCACGGAGGAGGTTCCGCCCCAGGCTCATGCTTGGTCGTCCTGGGATGAAAGGGCCGCACTGACGCCAGCTGCGCCAACCCCACCTGCGAGAAGATCAGCGAGCTTGCCTCGGTTCTTATTCTCGAACTTGGCATACTTGCCACGAATGTTTTTCTGGTTAATCATGGCGTAGACGTTATGGGCCGGAACATTGCTGTTCCCTGCGATGTAATCCTTGATGTCCCGAAAGGTCACCGAGTCGAAGCCCATTTCCTCAGCCTTCCGCGCGATCTCATCGGTGGAAAGTCTGCCGTTGTAGGCAAACGGTTCGAGGGCCTCACGGGCAGCTTTATCCTTAATGCCCTTCGGGGAGAGCTGATCCCAGACCCTACCATTCCCATTCACTACCAGGGTCTTGCCGAGCTTGAGCTTGACCGGAGCCATGTTAGCATTGTCTTCGATGGGGTTAGGGTCATTCCGAGCCCAGTTGGAAGTGGTCTGTTGTTTCCCTTCCATGTAGGAATAGGCAGGGTCGGGCTTATCCGCAAACCAGCGGATTTTGCTTCCATTCCCGCGCTCGATGGTCGGGTCCCAAGCCTTACCGGAACCCATGAAGGCTGTGGTGCGGAAGCCCTGTTTCCACCCTCTCCGCTCGGCCTTCGCACGGTCTTTCTTAGTGACCTTCGGGGGAGTGGGAGGGCGGGGGGAAGGGCCGACTTGAGGGGGAAGGCCACTAGGGACATTCTCATAAGTGTCCGGCAAAGGGCTTTTCATATATGGATCAGACCAAGCCGGAGTATCTGCCTTATACGGCAGGTTCACGTCCTCCAGCGTATTCTCAATATTCCGCACAATCCCTGACATCTCCATAGACCCACCTCGAGTCATGTAATCACCAACCTTAACCTTCGGCTTGGCTTGTTTGCCCATCAGTTTACGGATGAGGTCTTTTCCCAGCGCGGGCATGGTTAGTTACCTCCCAAGCCAGTGATGGGTGAACCTTCCTGGTTCAGGGTTTTCGAAGAGGTACCGGGGTGTGCGCCTAGCGGGAGGGAGGATAGGATTGTGTCGAGCCAGGTTTTTACATACCTGTAAAGTGGAGACAGGCTTGCCGAAGATGAAGCGCAGGATCGGGGCATATCGCTTCTCCATCTGCCACCAAGCCATGGTTGGGGTCCAGGTAAGCTTGCACTCGCAAAGGAGTATCCCTCTTTCCCCCACCACGAAGGCATCGATGCAGGCGAAGGCCTGACCGGAGGCATCGGCGAAGGTGACCCATTGGTCGAGGTAGACCCGATCCTCCCCGAACTCATTCACCAGTTCCTTCCCGAAGTGCTTCTCGTACCTCAGCCCCGCCGCCCTCGATCCGCGTGAGCGGGATTTCGGGATACACGACGGCCTCTCCGTCAATAACTGGGCGTGAGTCAGGCCCGCGATCGGCCTGGGTAATGGCTTTGTTTTCTTGGCCAATTTTTTGCACCTCGCCACGTTGCTGTTGGGCCGAGCGGACGCGGGCGAGAATTTCCGGGGTCACACTGGCGTTAAGGTTGTTAGTGTTGATGGTTTTGGTGGGGCCGAGGCCTACCCGATCGAGCATCGTCTTGGCGATGTCGTTCAATTGGGAGGGGGAGAACTCGTCGGGCTTCTCGATCAGGCGCTGGTGAATTTCCTGCACTGTGTCGGAGGCGAGGTCCGCCATGCGGGAGTGGACGTGGGAGTACTCCGCCTGCGCCACATTGCGGTAGTGCTCGATGAGTTCTTGGAAAGCCGGGTCAGCTTCCATCCGGGAGATGTAGGACGGGTCGTAGCCGGAGATGGAACTGACCTCGACTCTCGGGCGGCCCTCAGCGATGAGGCGCGCGAGGCCATGGTGACTGTCCCGCAGTCTCGCCACTACCGAGGGCTTCGCCGGGGCCGAGCTGTCCTCCAGGTCCGCTAGGGTCAGGGGCATTGCGCTGAGGGTCATTTGGGACTTTCTCCCACGCCTTCCATTGAAAGTGACCTTACCATGCCCGGGAGGCGCGGTCAATGCCCTTTCTGCATTTATTTTGGTAATACTTTACTGAGGCCTAAGTGGGCCATGACCTAAAAAGTTACGCGGAAATGGGCTGGTGCCTCTCATAGCGGAGGGGCGCGCGCCAAGGGGGGAGGGGCCACCCCACCGAGGGCTGAACGTTTGGTAAAGTATTCAGCGTTCACCACTCACCCCCGGCCCACTCGTTCGCGTCAACGTCACGTTACCCTGGGTCAACCGGGCGTGGAAATAAACTATCACGTTTCCGTGTAAGCCCTTGAAATTCCCAGCCCAGCCCCCATATTCACAGTGTCACCGGGACAGCCTCGGCGATGTCCGGGGTATCCCCTCGGGCGATGTTTGACAATGTGGGCCACTGGCCCCAACGGAGGTACTATGAGCAAGTTCCAAGTGAACCTGTGGGCGGACTCGCGAGTTGAAGTGGAGTTGGATAGTGTCCCAACTGTCACACTTGATGGGGAAGTCCTCGATGCCAGAATTGTGATGTGGGCCATTGAGTATGGCTTCCGTCAGGGCATTCGGGATGCCGCTGCGGCAGGTAAGACGGATGACGAACGGAACTCACTGGCGGCCAAGCGCATTGACGCACTGGTCAACAACACCCTGCGTGATGTGACGCAGGGGAACAGGGCGACGCCGGTTGAGCGCGAAATGCGAGTCATCGCGGATCGCGAAGTCCGGGCAAGTCTGGCTGATACGGCGAATGCGGGCTGGGTTGCCACCCAGCGCGCCAAGCACAAGGTCGGCATGACGGAACTGCGGGAAATGACTGTCAAGTCATTGCTGAAGCGGGATGACACGCGACTGCGCGCCGCCGCCGAGGCGAATTTGGCAGCCTCTCCCAAGGTCACCCTGGATTTGGATGACCTTGACGCAGCGTAAGGTTACCTCGACGGATGCCCCCAAGCCGCAAGGTTTGGGGGTTTTCCTTTGTCCATACCAGTATTTATAACCCATCAGGAGGAGGGACCACTGAGGGCCACAGAGTTTACGGCGGGCACACTCCGTGGGCCACATGGACCATCCACAAGTCCCACGCAGCCCCCTATCACCCCTCCCTCATATCTACAATCTATCTCAAATACCCCTACCCCTCTACGCGATCTGTATGGCAAGCCGTATCCCCGGAGGGGGTAGTATGTCCCACTGAGGGTGGGGAGTAAGGGAGTGGTGTATGAGTTTTTTAATTTTTTTTTTTTCTTATATATAAACTCACC
>NCCR01000125.1 GCA_002279765.1 Verrucomicrobia bacterium 12-59-8
TCTCAGTGACTGTGGCCGTGCTTTTCGCGATTGGGGGCATTGGAGTTCTCATCTACTTCATTCATCATATCGCCACTACGATTCAGGCTTCGAGCATCATCGCAGCGGTCGCTGCAGAGACTCTTGGTTCCATTGACCGGCTTTTCCCCGAAAAGCTCGGCGAGGGTGCCGGAAGTGAAGCTGAGCAGCAGGCACGGGGCCCCGAGAGGGAGCGAAAATGGCAGGCCGTTCCTGCACCGATGAGCGGCTACATTCAGAGCCTCGACAACGCCACGCTCCTGCGTGTGGCAAGAGAGCAGAAGACCGTCGTGAGGATGGAGCGTGGAATCGGCGAGTTTGTGGTCCAGGACACACCACTGGTCTCGATCGGTCAAGACGAAGCACCGAACGACGACATCATCGCCGATCTGCAGAATGCCTATGGCATCGACCGCCACCGCACCGTTGAGCAGGACTCCGGCTTTGGCATCAGACAGCTGGTGGACATGGCCCTGAGGTCGCTCTCTCCAGGCATCAATGACACCACCACAGCCGTGATGTGCGTGGACTATCTGAGCACAATCCTGTCACGGCTCGCGACCAGGGACATCCCGTCTTCACTCCGGTATGAAGATGGAGAATTGAGAGTAATTGCCATCGGGCCGACCTTCGCCAGCCTCGTTTCAGAGTCCTTTGATCAGATCCGCGACAGTGCAGAGGGTAATCTCTCAATCATGCTGAGGATGCTCGGAGCGCTTCATACGATCGGGAGTTTGACCGACAGCGTGCCCCACCGGCAGATACTCTGCCTCAATGCGCATTGCATTGCTGAACTGGCGGAACAGAGCCTCAAATACCGGCATGACCGAGAGCGCTTTGACGAACGCTATGCCACTTGCGGCTTCACCAGAGCGCGCACGAATCTTTCAAGGCTCAATCATTGAACGAGCATGGAGAAGATGACGTAAATCACGTCCAGCACTATTTCGCGTTCGTGGCTGATTGGCATAGACTGCACCAGAGCCATGGAGCTGCCGCCGCGCAGGTCGCCCCAGCCATGGAGCGGACGGTTCGAGTGTGATGGTCAGCCTTTCTGCGGAAGAAACGAATTAATGCCTCACTGCTGGTTTGGTGGGGTTTCACCCCATAGCGAAGCCGCCACCACGGTCTCAGTCTAACGCACACAGCGAGCGCCTCCTGCGGCGCACCGGCATTCGCAAATACGAACCACCCATTCAACAGTCAATGAAACTCAGTGTGCTCACTCATTCGCATTCCATCGGCCGAGGCACTCGCCGGATAGCAACAAACGCATTCATGACTGCAGCGTGGCTGGGGTTTGCGTCCTTCGCCATCGGCGAGTCACCGCAAAAACAAAAACCGGCAACCGATGAGCAGATCACCAACGCGGTCGATTACAAGTTGCTCACCGACGCCGCACTGCTGAACTGTCAGATCTTTGGCAAAACGAGCAATGGGATCGTCACTTTGGCAGGGACAGCGAATCACCTTCTTGCCAAAGAGCGTGCCGTGAAGCTCACGCAAACGCTGCGCGGCGTTCGAGGAGTGGTGGACACCATCAATCTGGATATTCCTTCGGTGCCTGATGCAGAACTCCAAACGAACGTTCTGTCCGCTCTGCGCTACGATGCGGCGACGAGTTCCTACAAGATCCAGCCGACGGTCAAGGACGGCGTGGTAACGCTCAGTGGAACGCTGCACCATTACTGTGAGATGCAGCTCACGGAATTCGTCGTCAAAGGTGTGAAGGGAGTGCGTGATCTGAAAGACAACATCACCGTTAAGGTTCGGAATGACCGTTCAGATGCACAGATGTTGGCCGAGGTGAAGCGCATCATCGATAACGACGTCTGGCTGGACCCGAACTTCATCGCCACCGCTGTGAAGGATGGTATCGTGACGCTGACCGGTGCGGTTGGCAGCGCGGCGCAGCATGAACGCGCCAGCATGGTCGTCTTGGACGCAGGGGTGAAATCTGTCAATGTGGAGGGGCTTCAAATAGAACCTTGGGCCAAGTCAAATGGCCAGCGCAACGAGACTGCACTTCTCAGAGGCGATGCGCAGATCCTACAAGCGGTGAAGGACAGCTTTATGAGTGATCCGCGCGTGTATGCCTTCAATCCAAACGTGACAGTCACCAATGCCATCGTCACGCTCACTGGCGTGGTCGATAATCTCAAAACCCTGCGCGCCGTCGGGCAGGATGCGATGAACACCACAGGTGTCTGGCGTGTGATGAACTTGCTGAAGGTGCGCCCGGCTAAGCCTATGGCGGATGATGTTATGTCACAGAACGTGAGCTCTGCGCTGCTGCTGAATCCCGTTGTGGATAGCTATGACATTTCCGCCAATGCCAGGCGTGGCGTGATCACTCTTACTGGCACGGTGAATACATACTTTGAAAAATCGGAGGCGGAAGACATCGCCTCCCGTGCCAATGGCGTCGTTGACGTGAAGAATCTTCTGGTCGTGAACTCTCCATCGGCTGTTCATTACGACACTGGTTTCCATCCGCACTGGGGCTATCAGCCTTTTTTCCACAACCGGCTGCCCTACGACCACACCTGGCCCTATGTCGGCGACCGTGAGGTGAAGTATGACATCGAAGACGCATTCTACTGGAGTCCGTGGGTCGTGCGCGATGACATCACTGTAAAGGTGGAGAACGGCATCGTGACATTGACCGGCAAAGCCGACAGTTGGTTTGCCTACCACAAGGCCACCGAGATTGCCTACCAAGGCGGCGCAAGCCAGGTTTTTAACAACATCACACTCAGATAAAACCAACAAGCATCCCTATGTTACTCCAAGCAAACGCACTCAGAGGATTCAAACTCGACAGTCTTGACGGCGAGATCGGCAAGGTCAGTGAATTTTACTTCGATGACCAGCATTGGGCCATTCGCTACCTCGTGGCAGACACCGGCGGCTGGCTCAGCGGCAGGCAGGTTTTGATCTCGCCGTATGCACTGGTAGGCGCAATCAAGGAAGATGGCGCTATCGTGGTCAACCTGACCCGACTGCAGATCCAGGAAAGCCCGTCTCTGAATAGCGACAAGCCCGTGTCACGCCAGTTTGAGGTGGACTACCATAGCTACTATGGCTGGCCGATGTATTGGGGCGGTCCTCTGATGTGGGGTGCCTACCCCTACCTCGTACGTGACCCCAATCAGTGGAACACGCCGACTGAGATTGAACATTCCTGGGATCCGCATTTGCGCAGCACCGATGCGGTGACGGGCCATCACATTCAGGCGACAGATGGCGGGATCGGCCATGTGGTGGACTTTATCATTGATGACGAGACCTGGGCCATTCGCTACCTCGTTGTGGACACCCGCAACTGGTGGCCGGGAAAGAAAGTGCTGGTCTCACCGGAATGGATTGAGCGTGTGAGCTGGACTGAATCGAAAGTCTTCGTCAAGCTCTCCCGCGAAGCCATTAAGGCGTCGCCAGAATACTCGGAGGAAAGTCTCATCACCCGTGATTACGAGAGCGGTTTGTTCCGGCACTATGAACGCGATGGCTACTGGTCGCATGAAAAGGAACTGATCACCTCCGAATAGCCATGCATCCGAATCACCAAGCACTCATTCTTACCGCGCAGGCGCTCGTGGCGGATGACATGGGCATCCTCGCAATGGACGAGAGCAATGGGACCTGCAACAAGCGCTTTGCCGCGCAGGGCATTCCACAAACTGTAGAGGCACGTCGCGCTTATCGCGAGATGATCTTGACGACGCCGAAACTCGGCGAGTACATCAGCGGCGCGATTCTCTACGATGAAACCATTCATCAGAAGACGCGGGAGGGCACGTCCTTCTTCAATGTCCTCGTAGATTCAGGCATCATTGCAGGCATCAAAGTGGACATGGGTGCGAAGGACATGGCAGGCCATGCTGGAGAGAAGATCACCGAAGGGCTGGATGGCCTGCGCGAACGTCTGACAGAGTATTTTCAGTTGGGCGCCCGGTTCGCGAAATGGCGCGCCGTGATTGCCATGTGTGATGGCCTTCCCAGCCGGAGCTGTCTCGAAGCCAACGCAAACGTCCTGGCCCGCTATGCGGCATTGTGCCAGGAGGCGGGTTTGGTTCCCATCGTCGAGCCTGAAGTCCTCATGACAGGCGAGCATGCACTGGAGCGCTGCCTTGAGGTCACACGGGAAGTGCTGCGAAATGTTTTCATCCAGCTCAACTGCCAGCGCGTGCTGCTGGAAGGGATGATTCTCAAGCCCAACATGGTGCTGCCGGGATTAAGCTGTCCGACGCAGGTATCCGTGGATGAGGTGGCTGATGCCACGGTGAATTGCCTGCTGCAAACGGTCCCTGCGGCAGTTCCGGGCATTGCGTTTCTCTCAGGCGGTCAGTCCGCCAAACTCGCCTCGGCCCGGCTGAATGCGATGAACGTCCGCTTCAAGCCACGTGCGCCCTGGGCACTGGCGTTTTCGTTTGCCCGCGCCATCCAGCAGCCGGCCTTGGAAATCTGGCGTGGTGATGAGCAGAACGTGAAAGCGGCCCAGAACGCCCTGCTGCATCGGGCCAGGTGCAATGTGGCTGCTCGTCGTGGAATCTACAACGAGGACATAGAAGGAAGAGGGACAACCTGATGTCTCTGAACATTCACTTCATCCGGCACGGCGAAACCAAATGGACCTTCTCCAGCCGCCACACCGGACGCACCGACATTCCACTGACCGCGCTTGGTGAAGACGAAGTGCGGGAGTGGGGAAAGCGGCTCTGTAAAATCCCCTTTGCCCATGTGCTGACGAGCCCCCTTATTCGGGCGCGACGGACCTGCGAGCTTGTCGGACTGGCCAAAGATGCGGAGTTAGAACCCGACTTGCAGGAATGGGACTACGGCGACTACGAGGGCGTGTGCTCCGTGGATATCCGCAAGGAGCGGCCAGGGTGGAATGTGTTTCGTGACGGGTGTCCTAACGGTGAATCTCCCGAAGAAATCTCCGCCCGCGCAGACCGTCTGATCGCCCGCCTGCGCACGATGGAAGGCGACGTCGCACTCTTTTCGCACGGTCAGTTTGGCGGTGTTCTGGCCGCGCGCTGGATCGGATTGTCCGTGGTCGAAGCGCAACATTTCCCCCTGGGCACGGCATCGCTCAGCATCCTCAGCCACGATCCGCATCATCCCAAGGTGCCGGTATTGGAGTTGTGGAATGCCGCACCCCACGAAGCCTTGCATCTGGCTCCCGTTTCCCGTGCAGTCGAGCACATGCCTATGAAGGAACGCGCCATTCAGCGGTGGGAGAACGAAGGCGGGGAGATTCCCGCAGTGCCACCCATCAAGCCATCAGGAGAGGCGATGAAATGAAGATCGACACGTCTGACTTTCGAGTGCCGGAGGGAACCACGGTGGATCTGAGCAAGTGGCCGACGAAGGTGAAGCCGCTGTGGAAATCGAAGAAGGAGTACCACCACGTGCTTGAAACCCATGTGGAGGAGTTGAGCGACTTGCAACGCCTGCACTATGCGTCTGACCGTTACTCGCTGCTGTTGATTTTTCAGGCCATGGATGCGGCGGGCAAGGACGGAGCCATCCGGCATGTGATGTCGGGCATCAATCCGCAGGGCTGCCAAGTGTTCAGCTTCAAACAACCGAGTGCCGAAGAACTGGACCATGACTTTCTCTGGCGCACGAGCCGCTGTCTGCCGGAGCGTGGGCGGATCGGCATTTTCAACCGCTCTTACTATGAGGAGGTGCTCGTCGTCCGTGTGCATCCGGAACTGCTGCGCAAACAGGGGCTTCCCACCGGATTGATCGCGGATCATGCCATCTGGGAGGAGCGGTATCGTTCAATCGTGGATCTGGAGGCACATCTGAATCGCAACGGCACGCACATTCTGAAGTTCTTCCTGCACCTGTCCAAGGACGAACAGGCAAAGCGCTTTCGTGATCGCATTGATGAACCGGACAAGAACTGGAAGTTCAGCGTCGCAGACGTCAGGGAGCGCAAACATTGGGGTGACTACATGAAGGCGTACCAAGCCTGCCTGAGTGCCACCAGCACGGTACATGCTCCATGGCATGTGGTGCCAGCCGACGACAAGAAGAATGCGAGGCTGATCGTCTCCCAGATCATTCTCGACGCCTTAAATGGCCTCAAGATGTCCTATCCCAAGCCGACAGAAGAGCGCATTCGTGAACTGAAGGCCATCCGCAAAGAACTCTGAATGCAGTGACAGTCCTCTCTCCTCGAAATTTCACTGCCGTAATCCGCCTGACCAGATGAAGAAGCTCATTGTATTTGACCTGGATGGAACACTTGCCGTGAGCAAGTCGCCGCTGGATGCCGAGATGGCCGGGCTGCTCGGCACTCTTTTGGACACTGTGAAAGTGGCCGTGATCTCTGGTGGTGCCTGGTCTCAATTTGAGGCGCAGGTGCTCGCCAATCTTCCTGACGATGCACCGCTCAAGAGTCTATCATTGCTGCCCACCTGCGGCACCAAATTCTATCAATTCGACACCGGATGGAATCTGCTCTATGCCGAGAATTTCAGCGAGGGGGAGAAAGAGAAAATCCTCCGCTCCCTGCATCAGGTGATGGATGACACGGGCTTCAAGCCCGAGAAAACCTGGGGTGAGATCATTGAGGACCGCGGAAGTCAAATCACGTTCTCCGCGCTGGGGCAGCACGCCCCCATTGAGGCGAAAGAAAAGTGGGACCCGGATTTCGCCAAGAGGAAGAAAATGAAGGGGCACCTGGACCAGCTGATCCCTGAGTTTTCGGTGCGTCTTGGCGGCACCACGTCCATCGACATTACCAAGCCCGGCATCGACAAAGCCTACGGCATCCGCAAGCTCCGCGACACGCTCGGCATTGCCATTGATGAGATGATCTTCATAGGCGATGCCCTGTTCCCCGGAGGCAATGATTACCCTGCCAAGGAAGCTGGCGCGCTGTCCATCCAGGTCAGAGATCCTGAGGAGACCAAGCGTGTGGTCGAGACGATCCTTGCTTGTCTGGATGGTGATCAACCTGTCGAAAGTCTTGGGGGTAGAAACAATGAGTGACTTCCAATTGAAGCGGATCTGCCAGATCATGGCACCTGAGCCGGGCAATCCGCATGAAGTCGAGGGCGTGCTGAATCCAGCGGCGGTGCGTGGCCCAGATGGCCAGCTTTATCTGTTTCCGCGTCTTGTGGCGGAAGGGAACTTTTCGCGCATCGGCATCGCCCGCGTCATCTTCGGTGAGTCCGGAGATCCATGTGGCGTGGAGCGGCTCGGCATCGCGCTGGAGCCTGAGGCCGACTACGAGCTGGTGCCTCATGGCGGTGGTGGCTGCGAAGATCCGCGTATCACCTTTGTGGAGCCGATGCAGTGCTATGTGATGACCTACACTGCGCTCTCGTCCATCGGCGCAAGGATTGCGGTGGCTGTCTCCAAGGATCTGTTTAATTGGGTGCGGCTGGGCCTCGCGACCTTTGAGCCGTATCGGAGCATCGACTTCGCCCATGTTTACAACAAGGATGCCAGCGTCTTTCCCGTTGCCGTTCCGAATCACGCCGGAAAACTGCAAATGGCGATGCTGCACCGCCCGCTTTTTCCGGGCACGCTGCCTGAGGAAACGGTTTGCGAGGGAAGCTCACGATTGATGGATCTGGATCATGAAAGCATCTGGATCTCGTATTGTCCGATGCCCGACGAAGGTGGCGATCCGCAGCCCCTTGGCTTGTTCAACTCCCATCATCGGCTGGCCACCCCGGTGTCGCCGTGGGAGATGCTGAAGATTGGCGGCGGTGCGCCTCCGATCCTGACCAGGCACGGCTGGCTGACCATTTACCATGGAGTGAGCGAGGTGCATGAACCGGGCAGCGATGGGCATCATCTTTGCTACTCGGCGGGAGTGATGGTGTTGTCCGAGATGCACCCCCGCGTCATCCTCTATCGTTCCGCACAGCCGATCTTGAAGCCGCTCCTGCAAGAGGAGCGCCACGGTATCGTCCCCAATGTGGTGTTCCCCACCGGCATCGACCGCAGGGATGATCTAGGCACGCCGGACCGGTTTGATGTTTATTACGGCATGGCGGACAGCCGCATTGGCGTTGGGCGACTGGACCTGCCGGAACACCTGCCCGGGCATGAGGAAGAAAAGTTGGGGTAAAAACCCCATGGTGAAACAGACGCCACCGCCCGAACCTCCTGCCGCGAGGAAACCTGCGAAAGCATTTACGTGGCACATCCAACTCAAAACCTTGGACCGGCGGCAGGGCAAACCTGCCGTCTAATCAAGAAGCAGATCTTTGAGCCGCGTGAAGCATCGCACCCAAACTTCCTTTTCACACTACCCCCAAACAACCAACTCATACCATGACCCAAAACAATTCCACTGTGGCTATCTACCAATCCCACGACGAAGCCGAGGCCGCTGTCAAAGAACTGCAGCATTCAGGTTTTGACATGCAAAAGCTCTCCATCATCGGCCGTGACTATCACACGGACGAACATGTGGTCGGCTACTACAACACTGGTGACCGCATGAAATACTGGGGCAGGCAAGGAGCCTTCTGGGGCGGCATATGGGGATGGCTCTTCGGCTCCGCATTTTTCTTCATTCCAGGCATCGGGCCCTTGCTCTTTGCTGGACCAATCATCGGCTGGATCGTCGGTGCCCTGGAAGGCGCTGCCATTGTGGGTGGCATGAGTGCATTCAGCGCCGGACTCTATAGCATGGGCATTCCCAAGGACAGCATCCTGCAGTACGAGACGGCTCTCAAGACCGACAAATATGTCGTGATTGCTCACGGAACCGCCGAGGAGGCAGCACGCGCCCGCGAGATCATCAGCTGCACCAGCCCTGAGTCTGTGGAGGAACACCAGCTTTCGCCCGTCAGCACAGCGGCGTAGGTCATGTGTAGAAGAATGCATGACATAAGTTTCAAGCCAACGACCGGCCCACATCCGCGAACGTTCGTGGGTCGGGTTGGTCTTAACAGATAACCAATCAAAGGAGTCCAATATGCCCATTCAACTCAAAGAAGAAAACCAAGGAAAGACAGTCGTTGTTCACGTCAGCGGCAAACTGGTCACAGCCGATTACGAGCACTTCGTGCCTGAGTTCGACCGCCTTGTCGGTCTGTACGGAAAACTGCACCTGCTGTTCGAAATGACCGATTTCCACGGCTGGACAGCCGGTGCATTGTGGGAAGACACCAAGTTTGCGATCCACCATTTCGGCAACATTGAGCGAATCGCTATGGTCGGGGACACAAAATGGGAGCACGGCATGGCGACCTTTTGCAAACCGTTCACAAAAGCCACGATCCGCTACTTCGACCACACCGCCGCCGCAGAAGCCAGGAAATGGCTGGCCGAATCCTAGTGACCAAGCGGTGTTTAAACCCTCTTGAAGGTCCGCCCCAATCGATAACGGCGGCAAAAGCAATCAGTGGGGTAAAGTGCAAGGCACGTTTGTCACGGCGCAAAGACAAACATGCCCATAGCTTGATGCGACCAATGAAGTTTTCAACCCGGTAAGCGTTGGAGGTGGAGACGATTGCTGCATAGGACCTGACCCATGCGGTTCTTCTTGCCGTAAAACTAGGTTTGTGCCCGCGTGCGACCAACTTCAGGCGCAGCTTGTCGCTGTCGAACCCCTTGTCGCCGACCTCCCGTCACTGGTTCCTTCGCAGCAGCAGGCCAAGCACATGGGCACCTTGACAGCCCTGCCCCTCGATGAATAGCAGGTGCATGAGCCGCCCACGTTTCGAGGTGGCTCCACTTCTGGGTAGCAGATCGTTCCGCCCTCGATCCCCACCTTCAAAGCGAGAACAAGGAGCCGCACTACTGGAAACCACTATGCCAAAATTGCGGTCATGCACGAGGGCACGTACCGTATCGGACGACAATATCGCAAATTCCGCAGCAGGGCATCATAGCAGCCGTGAACACAAACCACGAACGCGCTATGAACCACAACACCACCGCCCATACCTCCCCCCGCCAACGATTCATCCTGAACCTCTCGGAGAGCGAACTCTTCCAGCACTATCAGAAGGCCTTCCACACGCTGACCAGCCTGCCGCTGAGTCTGGAAGCCACCAAGGATGACTCCCCCATCGACAGCATCATCACCCGCAAGGGCGTGGCCGGTGTGGTGGAAACACAGGTCCCGGTGCGCGTGGGAAAAAACACCATCGCTGTCATGCTCACCGGCGCTGTGCGCCTCCAGCCCGCCAATGCCGACACCTTCGCCCCAGTGGCCAAGGCGCTTCTCGATGAAGACCGCACTGCCGCAGAAATTCGTGGTGCCAAGGTGCATTTCGAACACGTGCCGGTGATGGAGCCCGCGCGCTATGAGGCCGCCTTGGCCATCCTGCAGTCCTTTGCCCTTCAGCTCGGCGAAAGCGCCCACCGCCTGCTGTTTGCAACCGCCACGCATGAGCCCGAGGCCGTGCGCAATGCCAAGACTTTCATCCACGACCATCTTGCCGAGCCGATGTCCCTCGAAGCCGTCGCCAGCGCGGTGAACGTAAGCCCCTTCCACTTCTGCAAGCTCTTCAAGCGTGCCACCGGCCTGACCTTCACGGACTTCGTGAACCGTGCCCGCGTGGAAAAGGCCAAGCGCATGCTCATGAAGCCTGCCGCCCGCATCACCGAAGTGGCCTACGACGTGGGCTTTCAGAGCCTCTCCCACTTTAACCGCAGCTTCCGCCGCATCGCCGATGAATCTCCCACAGAATTCCGCAGCCGCATGAAGCACGGCAGCCCGGCCCTGCTGGCCGCATAAACTTTGTCGCCATGCGCACCGCACTGCGGTGTTTCGACGACATAAGCCCCGGAGAGGACGCCTGAGCGCGTTGGGCCATCCTTTCCGGGGTTTTTTGTGCCCAGGCGAAGCCATTTCAAAAATCAACAATCGCCGCTCATCATTCGTCAATCGCCCCCCTCCCGGCGTAGATGCACTTGACCCCCCGCACCCTCTGCGCACACTCGCGTTTCACTCTTCCAACCCTGAACCGAGAACCTAGAACCCCGAACACTTGTTTATGAGCCGGAAAATTCGTTATGGCATGATCGGCGGCGGACGCGGCGCCTTCATTGGCGGCGTCCATCGCATCGCAGCATCGATCGATCAGCAGATTGAACTCGTCTGCGGCGCTTTTTCCTCCGACCCCCAGCGCTCCAAGGACAGCGGCGCGGACTTCTTCTTGCCCGCCGAGCGCTGCTACGCCAACTACGAGGAGATGCTCCGCACCGAGGCCGCGCTGCCTGCGGACAAGCGCATGGACTTCGTCTCCATCGTCACCCCGAACCACCTGCACTTCCCCGCCGCCAAAGCCGCCCTAGAGGCTGGCTTCCACGTCCTCTCTGACAAGCCCGCCACCTTCAACCTCGCACAGGCCAAAGAACTGGCGGAGATCGTCAAGACCACCGGCAAGCTCTACGGCGTCACCTACAACTACACCGGCTACCCGCTCATGCGCCAGGCACGGCAAATGATCGAAGAAGGCAAGCTAGGCGAGATCCGCAAAGTCGTCGTCGAGTACCCGCAGGGCTGGCTGGCCACCATGCTGGAAAACACCGGGCAGAAGCAGGCCTCCTGGCGCGTGGACCCCGCCATCTGCGGCGCCGCCGGCGCGGACCTCACCATCTTCCTGGCCAAGGAAGGCCGCCGTCTGGAAGACGATGGCAACGTGCTCCTGCGCTTCACCAACGGTGCCAAGGGCGTGCTGCACTCCAGCCAGATCAGCATCGGCTGTGAAAACAACCTCAGCCTCCGCGTCTACGGCTCCCTCGGCGGCATCGAGTGGTCCCAGCTTGATCCCAACACGATGATCGTCACCTCCCTGGACAAGCCGAAGCAGATCTACCGCACCAGCATGGGCTACCTCGGCAGCGCCGCCGCCGCCTGCTCACGCACCCCTTCCGGCCATCCCGAAGGCTACCTGGAAGGCTTCGCCAACATCTACAAAAACTTCGCCAACCACGTCCGCGCCGTGAGCGCCGGCACCCAGCCCAACCCGCTGGACATGGACTACCCGACCATCGAAGAAGGCGTGGCTGGCATGGCCTTCATCGAAGCCGTCGTCGCCTCCTCCGCCAACAACGCCGCCTGGACCCCGCTGGACTATACGCCCACGACCCGCGCTAAGTATGGCGACGCCACGCTGAGCAGTGACCGGGGCGGGCTGGCGTAAAAGCAGGAATAGATTTTTGGAGCGATGCTGGCACGAGCTAGCATCGCTCTTTTTGTGTACTCACCTCACCGCAGCTTGAGCATTGTAATTATGGCCAATGGCGCACCTGCTGGCATCGCATCCGCAAAAACAAAAAAGGGAGAACAAGCCCGCGCCCGTTCTCCCAGTTCCGATAAATCACTCAGCCGCTCAAATCTTCACCGGCTTGCCCGTCTTCGCGGAGGCGTAGATCGCGTCGATCACCTGCATCAGGCGCAGGGCCTGCTCGGGGGTGTTCAGCGCGGCAGCTTTGCCTTCGATGGCCTCGATAAAATTCGTGGCGGAGCCGATGCGGCCCATGTCTTCACAGGCGGGGACGGTGATTTTGCGGTCCACGCTGTTGCCGTTTTCCTGCACGTAGAGTTCGCAGCTGTCGATGGCGGTGTTGTCCAGACCGTCGATGGCAAAGAGGCGCTCCACTTTGCCTCCGGCTTTGGTGCCCTGGAAGACCACGGAAACTTCCTCGCGCTTGATCATCTCCGCCCAGGAGACCTGGAGGCTGAGCACCTGGCCCGTCTTGAACATCACAAAACCGTGCGCCGCATTTTCCACATCCGTCGTCCCACCCACGCGGTCGGGGATGCCCCAGGGGCCTTTGAACTGCTTGTCATGGATGAAGTCCGTGAAGGTCTGGCCCATCACGTAGGCAGGCTCGGGGTAGCCCATGAAGTACATGGCCAGATCTACCATGTGCAGCAGGTCGATGAGCGCACCACCACCGGCCAGTGCCTTGGTGGTGAACCAGCCGCCAAAGCCGGGGATGCCCGTGCGGCGGATCCATTTCGCCTGCGCGGAATTGATTTTGCCGGCCACGCCATCGTCGATGTATTGCTTCATCGCCCGGGACTCGGGGCGTGCGCGGTTGTTGAAGTTGAAGAGCACCTTCTTGCCGGCCTTCTTCGCGGCGGCGATGATTTCCTTCACTTCCTTTGCGTTCAGCGCCGGAGGCTTCTCAGAGAAGACATGCTTGCCGGCCTTGAGGCACTGGATCACCAGCGGCTTGTGAAATTTGTTTGGCACGATGACGCTCACCGCCTTGATCTCCGGGCTGCCCTTCAGCATGGCTTCCACGGATTCATACGCCTTGGCGATGCCGTACTTCTCCGCTGCTTTGGCTGCTGCTCCGGGGGCCGCATCGGCCACGGCCACGATTTCCGCGCCCGCCAGGCGGAACCCCGCCGCGTGATACTGCAACATGCCGCCTGCTCCGATGACTCCGACTTTGATGGCCATATAAATGTGTTCGTTAAGTTGGTTGGAATTTTTAACTGAGGGCCGCGAGAATGGAGATTCCCCGCCACCGAGTCAAGATTTGAAAACAGAGCCTGCTGATCGGCACCGCCCCGCGTTCGTCATTCGGATTTCGACATTCGTCATTTGAAGGCTTCTATTCCGCCAACCTTGTTTCCAGCTTCATGCCAGCCACCCTCCGCCCCGCCACACTCGCCGATCTGTCGGCCATCAACGCCATTTACAATCACTACGTGGAGCACAGCACCTGCACCTATCAAACCGTGCCCAGCACGGCGCAAGAACGGCAGGACTGGTTTGACGCGCACGGCCCGGAGCATCCCGTGATCGTGGCCGAGGAGGATGGGCAAGTCATCGGCTGGGGCTCGCTCAGCCGCTTTCATCCACGCCAAGCCTACTGCCATAGCGTGGAGGACTCCATCTATCTGGACCATGAGCACCAGGGCAAAGGCCTCGGCACCCTGCTGCTCGGCGAGCTCCTCGCACTCGCCAAGAAAATCGGCCATCACACCGTCCTCGGCGGCATCGATGCCGATCAAGCGGGCAGCATCGCCCTGCATGCAAAGTTCGGCTTCGTCAAAGTTTCCCACCTCAAGGACGTCGGCTACAAGCACGGCCGCTGGCTCGACGTGCTGTGGATGCAGAAGATGCTGTAGGCACGAAGACAGATCGTGGACCAGCGTAGCAAAGTGCCGCAGTGTTTGCCCCCCACGCACCATTAAAACCGCGACAACCAATATCCTCCAAACCATGAACGACACCGCTTCAGACATCAGCGGCGCTTTCATCGCCAAGCTCGGCGCCTGGCTACAGCTCTCGCAGTTCATCGGCTTTGCCCGCACTGTGCCCGCCATGATGAAAGCCTTCCAGGAACTCGGCACAGCCCCCCGGCGATCCCGCCGTGCTGAGCGCCATCATCGGTGAAGTCCTGATAGCAGCCACCGGCGGCATTGTCATGTCTCTGGTGGGCATCCTCCTCGTGCTCATCTCCATCACCGTCTGCCGCTATCGCGCCGTATGGATGTTCTGGTTCCTCTGCCTCTATGGCGGCCTCATGATCTTCAGTTACTTCCTGCCCTTCGGCCTGTTCTTCCTGATCTATGGATTAATGAAGTAGGATGAGTTTCTGCGCTCAGCCCTGCGCCTGCAGCCGCACCGCTTTTGACTCATCTGGTTTCAAGAAGTGGAAAATTGTGCAGCACTCAGCATTACACAAACCATAAAGATCATAATGAGTCAGGTAACTTGAAGACCAGGGCTAATGGTGAATCTTAGTCGTTCCCAGCGAACAACCATGCCCAAACTCGACATCAGCCCCTACCCTGACACCCCCACGGCACGGACGGAGTTGGCGGAGTTTCTGACGCGGCAGCTCCCACCTCAGAACGGTCACGACTGGGAGCAACGCCTGCGCTTCTGGTGGGATGAAAACCCCGCAGCCGCAGCCAACGCTGAGCGTGGACGCTGGGTGCATACGGAGGGGCGCTTGGTGGCCTATGGCGGCTCCATTCCCGCCCTGCATGCCTGGCAGGATCAGCCCTGCCAGGTGCTATACGCCACGACCTTCTGCGTGGACGATCAGTTCCCCAAAGCAGCCGCGATGATCTTCCTGCAGCAGCGCGAAGTGGCGGCGCACCACATGATCACCCACTCCACTCCCAGCCCCCGCGTGCAGGAGGCCCTGCTCAAGCTCGGTGCATGCGTGCAGCAGACCGTGACACGCCACTTTTTCCCCGCCGGGCTCGCCTCTCGCCTGCACGGCCACTCCTGGTGGCCCGCCCTGCCTGCGGACAAACGCGTAGTGACCGACCCCGCCGAGGTCACCGCCATCGCACGCCCCTACCAGCGTGCAGACCGCATTGAAAAATGGATCACACCCGAGTATCTGCGCTGGTTTTGCAGCGCCCCCACGCGCAAGCATCATTTCCTCGGTCTCGTGGATGGAGCTGGCGTGCTCAGCTCCTATCTGCTCGTCACCCCCCGACTCGTGCGCGGCCTGCGCAGCTGGGATGTGCTGGAAAGCTTCTCCACAAATGAGGACCGGTCCGAGCTGTACGCCCTGATCGGCATCCTCGTGAAAGAACCCGGCCTACTCCCCGGCGGTGCCGTCCTAGTCACTGCCGGCACCTTTCCCGACGACCTCACCTGGGCCCCCACCCCTGCCCTCTTCAGTCGCAACCAGCACGTCTGCCACTTTTTCCTTTTCCCCGAAGCCCTCCGCGAAGCCCCCAAACACACCATCATGGCCGAGGGTGATCTAGGATTGTGAGCCGGTCGGTAGTGGTGCGGGAACCCAGTTAAGCAGCTCACGGCGCAGTAACGCGCACTCGATAGAAGCGTTTTGTGGCAAGGATCGGTGGTGTGCCGGTCAGCGTTCCATCGTCAGTCCAGGACATGGATGACGTGGCGGCTGTCACTGAGCTGCCGAGCGATGTCCACGTTGCAAGATCATTGCTGAATTGCACCTGATACGATTCGCCGATGACTGTCGGCCAAGTGAGTGTGACGGTGCCGTTGACGTTGCGCGTGGAGGTCGCGCCGAAAGCGGGTGCGACCGGCAGCGCATTGAGAAAATCATGCCAGCGCTGAAACTCGGCGGTGTAGCTGGTGAAGTCGATGTCGGCCTGGTAGAACTCACAGCATCGGCAGGCGAAGGTGTTGAATATGTAGTCCATGCCATCGCCGGGACTGGAGTTGAGATTTTTGGAGACATGGGAATAGCTGAAGGGCTGCGACCAGGAGCCAAGCGTTTGAAATTCGCTGTAGGCGCTGCTTTGGGAGAGAGCCATCGGCGCGGCAAAAGTAGTGTTTGGCGTGCCGGTGAATGACAGGGAATCGGCTGCAGCCCGGGTAGTGGCGGGATTGTCCATGTAAAAGCCGATACGCGGATGAGCGACGCCGTTGTGCTGCGCGAGGATGGCCTGCCGCAGCTGCTCCCAGGCCGTGACGCCGCCAAAGCTCGCGTCCTGGCCGTCCACATAAGCCCAGAATCCGGCATGCACGGGTGGGTTGGGAAAGTTGTCCGTGGTATTCGCAAGGCAGGTGAGCACAGCGCTCTGCAGATTGGCCCGCGAGTAGCCCGGCATATCACGGATGTTGATCTCGATGGGCTCGCGAATGCCGCCGGCGAGTCCGGGAATGCCCGTGTTCACCGCCGCAAGGCGCGGATGCGCGCGCAGCGACATGCCATCCACGACGAAATTGCCCAGCGCCACGAGCAGCAGACGGTAGCGCTCCAGTGCAATGGCATCCCACGGCAGCACGGCCGTCACGCTAGGCGAGCCAGCCGTCCAGGTGGTAATGCCGGGGAGCGTGTTCAGCCACGTCGGCTGCGTATCGTTGCGGAGAATGAGCGAGAGCTTTTGATTCGCCGGGAGCTTGCTGAAAATGTTGCTGATGATGGTGAAGTCGAAACCGCCGCTGGTTGGCTCCAGCTGCGCCCAGCCCACCCGCAGCAGATAGCCATCCACAAAGGGAAGGTTGCGTACGTTGGCATCGCGCATCGAGACACCGTTGATCATCGTTCCTACCGAGCTATCCAAAATGAAGATGCCGTGCGGCTGCCGGATGGCGTTGTTCGCCGTCGCCGTCTGGAAGACGCTGAAAATATAGGCCCCCTGTGCGGACAAGCCGAGTGCATCGGTGACGCGCAGCTGGATGACCGCTGCGCCAGTCTGACCGGCCACCGGTGTGATCTGCACCGTGCGGTTTGCACCACTGCCACCCAGCACGATGTTCGCATTCGGCACAAGGCTGGTGTTGGAAGACGTCGCCACGACACTCAATGAAGCAGCCGCCGTCTCCGCATCGCCCACCGTGAAACTCACCACGGCGGGTGTCTGGCCGGGGCTGTTGATTTGGTAGCTCGGCAAGCCCGTGAGCGTCGGCGCGGTATTCGGCGCGGTGACTGTGACGTTGAACGTGCTGCTGGCCGTGAGCGCCGCCCCATTCGTCACCGTGAGCGTGATGGTCGCCGTGCCTGTGAGTCCCGCCGCTGGCGTGACCTTGATCGAGCGCCGGCCATTGGTGCCGCCGAGCGTGAGGTTGACGGCGTTGTTGGGCACGAGTGTCGCATTGCTCGACTCTGCCGCTGTGGTCAGCGCGGTGAAGGCCGTGACCGCATCACCCACGACGAAGTACAGCGTGCCGGTGTTAGTGCTCTGCGCGATGACTTGCTCCGCCACATCGCTGATGAGCGGCTCGGTGGCAGCGTGAACCGTGGCCATGAAGAACCAAGACAGGAGGAGGGTGGTCAACTGCGGCTTCATGTCAGTTCTGCGGGGGATTTCAGCGCTTTGCCCGGGAGGATTTTCTGCGCGGCAGCTGCGCTGGGGGCATGGCCTCGGTGTGCTCACCCAGTCCCGCGATGAGGCGGCCAAGCAGTTCACCCAGCCGGGTGGCATCTTCTTTGCCGAGAACGCAGACCAGCGTGGCCAGATTGCGCTCATGCAGGGCGCGCATCCTAGGCTCCAGTTTGCGTCCACATGGCGTCAGCCAGACGCGTGTCGCCCGGCCATCCTCCGGGCATTGTTTGCGTTTCACCAGCCGCGAGGTTTCGAGCCGCTGGATAAGATGCAGCACCGCGACGTGCGTCACCTTCGCCCTCAGCGCCAGCTCCCCGATTGTCCAGCCCTCACGCTCATACAAGGCAAACATCACCAGTCCGGAACCGGAGGGCACGGTGCCATCGAGCTCCTCCGCCGCGTAGTTCGCATCGAGCGCTGCCTTCCACCCCATCCATGAGCGCATGAGGCGTCGCGGCAGTTCATCAAGGTCATCCGGCCTTGGAGATTGATCGCGGAACAACGGTTCTGAACTTCGCGGCGACATATATGTAACTTAATTACGTATATTTATATGCGGTGCAGGCGGCAGGGTCAAGCTTTGCGCAGATTTCAGTTGAACAGCGCCCCCATCCCCTCCCAAAAACATCCACGACGGATGCTCCACATCACAAGAAATGCGTTTGGTTTATTTCACCCTTTCACCTTCATCGCTCCATGTCTGGCCGGCGCCGTCCTCGTCACCACGGCCAGCTTCCCCGGCGACCTTAGATGTGCCCCAAAACACACCATAATGGCTGAAGGTGATCCGGGCTTGTGAACCCAAAGGCGAAGGCGCCGGGATTTCTCCCGACGCCTTCATTGTGGATCGGCCCTCATAAGCCGGATTCTGTGTCCCCGATGCCCTTCGGCACCTGGCTGTGATCATTTATCTGTCAGGCTGATCGCTCAGCCTGCCCCTGCTTGCGCAGTGGAGCGACTATTACCCGGAGGTATCCATCCCTTGCGGGACTTGCGGCCAGGCGGGCCTTTCTCCTGTTCTGTCTTGCACCGCATGAGGTTTGTCGTGCCCCCTTCCTCGCGGTTGGGGCG